>CAMNXA010000007.1 GCA_946566685.1 uncultured Lachnospiraceae bacterium | reverse complement strand
CTTAACATATTGATCACTCCTTCTTTTTGTTATCAGTATGACCGTTATCAGAAATATGATACAGTCGATACTGGTTTGTTTGTTCTTTGTTTATATATGTTATACATCATCTATAACAGATAATCAATTATGTAAGTATAAAGTATTTATTAAGAGAATCTAAAATGGGGACAGGCCGGCAGACAAATCTTTTTGAGAGGAATATTTTTCCAAAGTGACCAGACTGGCTGAATCAGAAAGAAATTCCTGTGTGGTCAACATGGACTTCTGTTGCGGTTCCAGTTTGGCGTTTCGGAAATTTTTGCGATATGCTTTAGGTGTGCATCCATATTGCGCCTGAAAACCTTTATTGAAGTATTTTGGATCCGAAAAGCCGCAGATGAGGCTGATATCCAGAAGCGAATAGTCCGTGGTAATGAGCAGCTGCCTGGCTTTTTCACAGCGGAGTTTTGCGACATAATTCTGAAAAGACATACCCACACTTTCCTTAAAGAAATGGGACAGATAATACAGATCGAGATTTTCCCTGCGGGCAATGTCTGAGAGAAGGATTTTTTCGGTATAGTGTTCCTCGGTATAGCGGAGGATGTCCCAGATGCGGGAGCCTTTTGCCATGGCGGCCTGTTTTTCCTTTTCTGGAACAGAGTGGTGCTTTTGGGTATGAAGCAGGTAGTAGAACAGCTGATGGATGAGGGCAGCGCATTTTAAAGGTGCGTAATCATTCTTTTCATAATAGGTATAAGCAAGCTGGAATAGCAGACTGCGTATTGTGTTGCAGGTGTCCGGCGCATTGTCGGACAGAATGACAGCAGTCTCAAATTCCGTCTGTTCTATCTGCGGGTAAAAGGAGGTAAAAAAGGCGGAGGAGACTTGCAGTGACAGAATCAGTGCCGGTGTTTCAGCCTTTAGTTCATGACTTAAGAAGGGATTCATGACAAAAAAGTCGCCTGCCTTTAATCTCGTCTGCCCAGCCGGGGTGATGAGCAGGAATGTGCCGTCCATAACCAGACTGATTTCGAAGTCTTTATGGATATGTGGCGTGCGGTAGAGAAGATTTACAAGAAATATATGGAAATTACTGTTATTGTGGGTGATTATTTCATATTCATTCCGTAACATAATGAATCCTTTTTATTCTAATTATTATAAGTTTAAAAATTCCCTTAAATTAGGAGCCTCTCTGGAAAATCATGTTTGGCTGATGCCAAAGAGGGTATTTATATACTATCAAATAACCACAAACTTGTCATGTTTTAATCACAAATTAGCCCATGAAAAGGTAACAGGTTCTGGTAAGCTTGCTATAACAGAACAATGGCGGGCATATCGCTTGATTGATATTGTCAGGAAGCTGGATTGTGATATGATAGTAGTATGACTGGCAGGTTTGATCCTGGGCATGAGATTGGGCTTGCATTGGTGATGGGTAAGCTGCGTATGGCTTTCAATCAGATAAAGAGGAGGCGCTTAGTGGGAAAGAAAATAATAGCGGCGGGACATATCTGCCTGGATATAACACCAGTATTCCCGGAGCAGAAGGTGGAAAATATCGGTGATATCATGGTACCCGGCAAGCTGATCCAGATGGGCGGCGCCGATGTGCATACCGGCGGGGCGGTGGCCAATACCGGACTTGCCATGAAGGTGTTGGGGGCTGATGTGACGCTGATGGGCAAGATTGGCGCAGATGAGTTTGGCGGTATGGTACAGAATATCCTGCGGCGGTATGGCGTGGATGAGGGGATGATCGTATCCGGGGAAGCGTCTACTTCTTATTCCGTAGTGATCGCGATACCTGGTATTGACCGGGTTTTCTTACATAATCCGGGAGCCAATGATTCTTTTGGCAGTGAAGATATTGATTATGCAGAGGCGGGCAAAGCGGATCTGTTCCATTTTGGCTATCCGTCCCTGATGCGGAGGATGTATCAGGAAGGCGGTAAAGAGCTGGCAGAGATGTTTCGCAGGATGAAGGAACGGCATGTGGCCACTTCTCTGGATCTGGCGGCGGTGGATGCCAAGTCGGAGGCCGGACGGGCTGACTGGAATGATATTTTGTCCCGGACACTTCCCTATGTAGATTTCTTTGTCCCGAGTGTGGAAGAACTGTGTTTTATGATCGATAGGGACAGGTACGAAATCTGGAATAAGCGGGCGGCCGGACGGGATATCACGGAAGTCATATCGCTGGAAGAAGTAAGGTCGCTTTCGGACAGGGCGGTTTCCATGGGAGCTGGAGCAGTTCTCATCAAATGTGGGGCGCCGGGGATTTACTATAGGACAGCATCCGCAGAGCGGATGAAACCGGTCTGTGAAAGGCTGGGCCTTGCTGTGGACGAGTGGGCAGATAAGGAAGGATTTGAGAGAAGCTTTGTACCGGAACAGATTCTGTCCGGCACCGGCGCGGGCGATACCAGCATTGCGGCATTCCTGGTATCCGCGCTTGGGGGAGCAGGCCTTGAGGAGGCAGTCCGGCTGGCGACAGCCACGGGAGCCTGTTGTGTGGCGGCTTATGATGCTCTGAGTGGTTTAAAACCGCTTGCTGAACTGAAGGAAAAGATAGAAAAAGGATGGGCGAAGAACGAGTTCGCCGGCTGGTAAAGGAGAAAGATATGCTGGTTACGTTAAAAGAGATTTTGCAGATCGCAGAAGAGAGAAAGATTGCAGTCGGGGCGTTTAATACGGTGAGTCTGGAAAGCTTGCAGGCTAATTTTCAGGCGGCCGAAGAGGCGGATGTGCCATTGATCATCCAGTTTGCACAGTGTCATGAGTCATTGATCCCATTGGAACTGATAGGGCCTCTGATGGTAGATTTTGCGAAGAAAGCAAAAGGGCCGGTTTGTGTACATTTAGATCATGGGGAAACTTTGGAATACTTACAGCAGGCCCTGGAGATTGGATTTACGGGAATCATGTTTGACGGATCTACGCTTCCCTATGAGGAGAATCTGGCTGATTCGGCAAAAGCGGTGGAAATGGCAGGTAAGTACGGCGCCAGCGTGGAGGCAGAATTAGGAAGTATGGGCAGACGGGAATCCGGCGCCGGGGATGGCAGTGGGGAGGATGATGACACCAAGATATATACGGATCCGATGCAGGCGAAGGACTTTGTGTCGCGGACTGGTATTGATGCACTGGCATGTTCTTTTGGAACCACACATGGAATTTATCTCACGGCGCCGAAGCTGGATTTTGACGTTGTCAGGAATGTTCGCAGTCAGTGCGGTAATATACCGGTGGTGATGCATGGCGGTTCCGGTGTCAGCAGGGAAAATTTCCAGGAAGCAGTCCGGGCGGGCGTCAGAAAGATCAATTACTTTACATATATGGATAAGGCGGGCGGCAGTGCGGCGGCAGAGTATATTCAGAGCATAGAAGATGGTGCGCCGGTCTTTTTCACGGAAGTGTCTGCGAAAGCAAGAGAAGGCATGAAAGAAAATGTAAAGGCGGCAATGCGTGTGTTCGCAATGCGGGAAGCGTGACAGTAGAAGGAGAGGCAGGACATATAAAAACGGAGGCTGTATATGCCTCCGTTTTGGTATGCTGTGCCTGACAGCACATATTTCAATCATATAATTAATATATAAAGGGAGCTAATTTCTCCCTGATCCCCTCATCATCTGCATCATCTGGATCATAGCTAAGGCGAACGGGCCTGGTCAGATCGAGCGCCATCACGCCGAGTATGGATTTGGCATCCACTACCCTGCGGCCTTCCCCCAGATTAAAGCTTAAATCAATCTTATCAATTACATTCACAAACTGTCTGACCTGATTTACATCATTGAATTTTACATGCACCTGCCGCATAATTTTGTCTCCTCCTTAATCATCATTGATACCATGAAAATAGATACTCCACAAATCAACACCGATTAGCTGCAATTCCCCTACACGCAGGATTCCCTGAAAACACATCTTTTAGTCTGTTGTATGTAAAAATTTTTCTGTGAGCCTCCTTTCTTTCTGAAAATATGGTTGTCATTTCGTGAGAATATGATATCTTGTGTTTTTCCAAATGTAAATAGCCAAAACTTATAATCTTTATTCGAGTTTTTTGTGGATAATGCCGAGAATTTCAAGCAAAAATCGTAGTTGGGATTGCAATGGAGTTGAAAGTCGGTAAGAAAAAATATAGAATATGATAACAGGAATACAGAAACGTTAAATTGTGTCATAAGATTGGCAATATCTATTTATTAAGGGGGAAATTTTAATGCGCTTTTTTATGGGTGTGAAGAAAAGGATTCTGGTGACAAATGTGATGTTAGCACTTGCAGCGGCCGGGCTTTGGGGATGCGGGGCCAAAGACACGGAACCGCCTGAGACACAATCTCAGGAACAGGTGGACCCGCCCGATGACGGGGAGGATGTGATTGACAGTGCTGAAGAGGGGGAGGGCTTTGCTACAGCGCAAGAGGCCGTCCTCTCATATCTCGCGGCACTTCGGGACAATGATTTTGGGTGTATGGAAGAAACCTTTATCGATAAGAGCAAGATGACGGCTGTCTCCAGCCAGTATGCTTATCTGTGCGGCATTGATCTGATACCGGAACTGGCCTCTGAAGGGTATGTGAGGCTGAGCGAGAGTGGAGATGCAGAAGAGTTCTTGGAAGTGTTGACAGAGAAGATAGAAGGAACAGACTTTAAAAATATGGAATTTCTGGGTTTTGTTCCACCCCACTATCTGGATGACAGATGTGAAATGGATGCCTATCAGGAGAGCCTGGAGATCAATGCACGCAAAAACGGGGGCAGTGAGATGCAGAACCAGGTGGCGGCCATTCGGGTGGATGGGGCAAAATACCTTCTGTTTTTTGACACCATCAGGGTAGATGACAGATGGTATGTATTTCAGCTGGGCGGGATTCTGCCTACTTTTATGGGGGCTGAACCGGATGACGTAGGAACCCTTCGCCTGGACGGTGAGGATGAAGAAATACTGGAAATGCTTTTAAGTGAAAATACTGACATATCTAAACTGCCGGAATCCGGGACAGGGACAGTAGAACAGACCCGGACGGAATCAGCAGGATTTGATACGCCGCAGGAAGCGGCGGCTGCCTATTTGGAGGGACTTAAAACCTGTGATGAGGAGAAAATGCTTAGTACCTTTGCCGTGGAAAGTTATGCCCATAACTTTGATATGTCAGCCTATTTGGAGTACTTGCAGGCGTATATGTTTTTATATCAGGATATAAAAGTACCAGTGATCAATGATTTTACAGAGGCTATGATAAGCTGTGAGCGGAAAGAACAGCTCAGGGAGGATATGCTTGGCCAGGGAAGCGCGTTTTATCTTTGGCAGTGTTATTTCGATGATATAGAGCCGGATATGGATAAAATGTTTTTTAGCTGGGAGGAAGTGCGGGAAGAGACAGCGCTGGATTCTATTGAACTGGTGGGATTTATTGCGCCGGAGGCGCTCCTGGAAGACCGTATCGTTGAATTAAATAAGAATCGTACAGGCAAGCGGATCAGATTCCTTGGGGCCGATCAGATACAGGACTGTGCGGCAGTCTTTACATGCGGCGGCGGAACATACTGCCTTTTTATGGAAGAGATACAGTACGAGGGCAAATGGTATAATAATAGTTTGGGTAATTATACGTCCATGGCCCTGGATGTTTACGCAGATAATATGGGGACGGTACCTTTGGAGTGGTTGGGAGAGCCAGCAGAGGTCGAGCCGCTTGTCGAAGCATGGGAAGTGGAATGACAGATTGCCTGAACATAGGATATTTTCGCTCTATTTTCCTTATAAATGCATTTTCAAATGTCGGATTATTTGTTACAATATTACACGGAACGTAAAATAGTGCTGTGTCAGAAAATGTTTTTATGAGGGATTAAAAGGAGACATGTGCATCAACTAACTTTAGGAGGAAATAGTAAAATGGGAAACTACGAAAATGCAGGAGCAGGTATTAAGAAGATGTATATTGCATCAATGGGCACCTTGATTTGTGCGGTATTATTGATCATACCAGTTTTGAATATTCTGGCGGCAATTGCAGCGCTGGTCTTTTTGATCTTGAGCATGATAGGCCTGAATCAGGCAGGCAGAGATATCGATGGATGCAGAAGCGCCTTTGGACTTACGATTGTGAATCTTATTGTAAGTGTTATTGGTGGTCTTTTTCAGAGCGGCTTTATGCATGTCATCATTCAGGTCGCAGGTTATGTGATCAGCTTCATGGTAACCTATCTGGTATGTACTTCTGTTGGGGATGTGATGAGTCGTAACGGTGATGCAGATGCAGCACACAGCGGAGAGATGGCATGGAAGATTAATGCCGTGTGTTATGTGGTGATGATTTTGGTTGTGTTTGCGATGATGTTTCCGGTATTTGGCATTGCTACAAGCATTGCAGGGGCTCTTTTCGTGCTGATACCTTCCGTGATCTCGGCGGTGTTCTATATGCTGTTTTTGGGCAAATGCAATCATGCACTGAATGGTTAATCTCTATATCATAAAATATTTTTTAAACAGCGAAAGGATTTGCGATTACCGGACGTATTACTTATGAAATCACTTAAAAACGATAAGCAATACGGGAGGTAAGATCATGAAAAGAAGATTGGCAAAAATAGCGGCGGCAATGGCTGTAGCGGCTTTGATAGCTGGCAATTCAACAACGATGGCGTTGGCATATAATACCAATGGGACGAATACGGCGGCACAGAAAGTGTGGTGTAATCCCGATGGCAGCTGTGATGTGAACGGTGTCTGCATAAACGGCGGCGTGTGTGACGGCTCGCATGGCTTGTATACGATCAGCGGCAATGCAACATCCACAGACAACAATAACGGCGGTTCGTATTCGGCAGCACAGAATGTGTGGTGTAATCCTGACGGCAGCTGTGACGTGAACGGTGTCTGTGTAAACGGCGGTGTCTGCGATGGTTCGCATGGCTGGGGAATATATGCATACGATGGCAGCGGCTATCACCATGAGGAGTACTATGATGACGGTGGTTACCATCATGAGGAATATTATGACGACAGCTATCATCATGAGGAGTATTATGATGACAGTTACCATCATGAAGAGTATCATGACGATGACAGCTACCATCACGAGGAGGAATCCCATCATGACAGCGGCTCCGGCCATCATGGCGGCGGACATCATTCAGGCCGTCATCATTAAAGAACAGACAATGGATGCCAGGCTTTGCCGGACATCCTGGTATGAAACAAAAAGCCCTGCTGTACCGGCGGGGCTTTCTCTGTGGGGCATGAAGGAGAGGGTAACGTTGAAAAGCGCAGAAGAAATCAACTGTGCCATGGAATTGTATGCGGATATGGTGCGGCGGATATGTCTTGTACATTTGAAAGACAGGCATGATACGGAGGATGTATTTCAGAATGTATATCTGAAATATATGCTCTATGAAGGTACTTTTGAAAGTCGTGAACATGAGAAGGCCTGGTTTGCCAGAGTGACGATCAATGCCTGTACAGACTGGCTTCGCAGCTTTGCGCGCAGAAAATGGGTTCCTTTGGATGTGATCGAGCAGGAGAAGGAAGCGCTTGACGATACATCCGGAGAGGTTTTGGAAGTGGTGATGAAGCTTCCGGATAAATATCGTAACGTTATCTATCTTTTTTATTATGAAGGGTATTCCGCAGTAGAGATTGCGGGAATACTGGGGCGTAAGGAGAACACCATATATACATGGCTTGCCAGGGCGAAAAACCTGCTGCGGGAAAGTTTGGGAGGTGAGTGGGCATGAATCCGATTCGGAAAAGTCTGGAAAATATACAGGCATCAGAAGAACTGAAGCGCAATACCCTGCGTTACCTGAAGGAACAGCAGGCCAAGAGAAGCAGGATCAGGCCGCATTTTGCTCCCGGGTATGCGCTGGTGGTGATCTGCCTTTTCTTCCTCGTGGGAACAGGGGGATATTCTGTGTATAGAAAGCCTGTTTCCTATATCAGTGTGGATGTAAATCCCTCCATAGAACTCAACATCAACCGTTTTGGGAGAGTGGTATCTGTGGAAGCTTACAATGAGGATGGGCGGAAGGTCGCAGAGCAGGTGCCGCTCAAAAATGTCTCCTATATGCAGGCAATCGACAGGCTGTTGCAGGATGAGAATTACAGCAGATATCTGCAAAAGGATGCTATGCTGGTCTTCACGGTGGTCTCCGACAGGTCGGAGGATATCGTGAAGGAACTCAAGGCCAGTGAACTGTTCCAAAACTATGAGGCATTGACCTATGTGAGCGATTCTGCTTGTATGCATGAGGCGCATGAGCATGATATGTCGTTTGGAAAATACAGGACCTATCTGGAACTTCTGGAATATGACGAGAGCGTTACCATAGAGGACTGCCATGGGATGACCATGGGAGAACTGCGTGACAGGATAGATACCTGTTCCCACAATGGCCAGACAAACAGACCAAATGGGCAGGAAGGCCATCACAACAGCAATAACTCCCATGGCGGTCATCATGGACATTAATTATCAGAAGTTTCTTTCGCTTATCCGAGGCCGCGAAGCGAATTATTTTTCTTGTACCAGGTACAGATGCCTTTATTGGAAAGGCCGGAAAACGTCAGCGTTGGGCAGTCAAGTTCGTGATCCCAGGCGGGGGATACGGTAATGGACTCCGTGATACTGCCATAGCTGAGCGTGAGGGTGTGACTGCCTGTCAACTTCCAGGTACCTATAATAGAGCAGCATTCCATGCGGCCTCCCGGCATGAGACAGAAAGGATGGGCGCACATGATGCCCTGCGGTATGGAAGGCGTCAGGCTGATCCGTTCATAGTCGCCCAGAAGGTCCGCCTCCTCCACGGGCTGCAAGTTTTCGCCGGCATAGGGCTGTGCTGCCGCGATCAGCCATTCATCGGGTGTCAGGTAAAGCTGCCTGATCTGCATGGTAGAGGGTTCTGGTTCGTCCTTAAAGTTCATTTCGCGGATGTGGGAGATTAAGAACATCCGTCCATCATGATTCATGAGCACGGAATTGTGCCCGGGAGCCATATAGGGCGTACCGTCCAGCCAGCGGTAGCCGCAGGAGATCATCAGTCCTGTGGTATTGTCATCGTCATGGATATCCGCCAGATCACGTCCATGATAGTCATAGAAAGGTCCGGTAATCTTACGGCTTCTGCCGATCCGGATATTATAATCACTTTTCAGAGATCCATAAGATACAAAAAGATAATAGTATTTCGTACCGGGATGGTAGATCATATAGGGTCCTTCAATGGAGCAGTCCGTCCAGGCGGGACGTCTGGCCAGACAGGTGCCGATGCCGTCTTCGGCGGCAAGCCCTGTCTCTTTATGCAGGCGCAGGATATGACAGCCGCCCCAGAAAGAGCCGTACAGCATATACTGCTCTCCGGAATCGGCATCCTCGATGATGTTGGCATCGATGCCGTTTACGGGGAGATCATCGCTTGTCTTGAGCACACAGTCCCTGGGGACAAAGGGCCCTTCCGGTGTGTCTGAGACCGCCAGAAAGATGCAGGACTGTCTGACGCCCCAGGAAGAGTTGGAGCAGTACAGGCGGTACTCCTTGCCGACCTTGACGATATCCGGCGCCCAGATATCGGTGCTTTTCGTCCAGTTTATGGATTCCTCGGGTGGATTTTCTACCACCTTTCCCAGATTTTCCCAGTGTATCAAGTCACTGGAACGTCTGCAAATAGCGCCTGTGCTGTAGATATAGTAGTATTTCCGGTCAGCATCATAGAAGATTGCGGGATCGTGGGTCATCCACAGGCCGGGAAGATTGCGGTCCATGCCGGGTTTCAGGGTTGGTTTCGGCGGTTGTGCCGGGGGCTTTTGTGGATAATGAATTACTGCCATAGCGTTTCCTCCTTGATGAAAAGTGATACATCTTTTCGACATTTTTCTGTTTTAATTTATCTAAGTATAAATTAAAAAACAGTAATTGGCAATTATAATAGCAAAAAACTATAATTTTTATGAGAAATACTTGAAAAATTTGGGCAATATGGATACAATAAAAATATAAATCAAAATTAGTTTAGATTCATGTGGAGGATGAGATGAAAAGAAAAAGTATTTTGGGATGTGGTGTTGTGATGTCGATGATGACGCTGCTTCTCACCGGCTGCGGGGAGGTACAGGGAAAAGATGCATCGGAGGTGGCGCTGGGCAATCAGGCGCTGGGAGTTTCCGTACACGATCCTTCTATTGTAAAGGAAGGAGATACATACTATATTTTTGGCTCACATATGGAAGCGGCCCAGAGCAAGGATCTGATAAACTGGAAATCTTTTGCCAGCGGTGTCAACGGGGCCAATCCCCTGTTTGACAATCTGTTTGACGAGAGCATGGAGGCCTTTTCCTTTGTGGGAGAATATGTGGAAGGCGGTTATGCGGTATGGGCGCCGGATGTGATCTACAATAAAGCCATGGGAAAATGGGTGATGTATTTTTCCACCAGCCATGACTGGAGGACTTCCAACATATGTTTTGCCACGGCGGATGAGATCACAGGGCCTTATCATTATGAGGATACCCTTGTGTATTCCGGATTCACGTCCATGACGGCGGATAAGACGAACTTTTATGAGATCATGGGAACGGACGCCAAGCCATCGGCGTATTTGCAGTCGGCGGAGTACAATCATCTGAACTATCCCAACTGTATCGATCCTACGGTTTTTTATGATAAAGAGGGGAAGATGTGGATGGTCTACGGTTCCTGGTCGGGCGGCATCTGGCTTCTGGAACTGGACGAGGCCACAGGATATCCGATTCATCCGGAGACGGATGAGGCTGCGCATGTGGACAAGTATTTCGGCAAGTATTTGATCGGCGGCCTGCATAATTCCTGTGAAGGGCCTTATATTTTCTATGATGAGGAAACTTCTTATTATTATCTGCTGGTCTCCTACGGGGGATTGACCAGGGAGGGGGGCTATCAGATCCGGTGCTATCGTTCCGAGCAGGTGGACGGGCCGTATCTGGATGCCTCGGGCGCGATTTTCGACTATGTTTCCGATCATTCGGGGCTGGGCGTGAAGATGATGGGCAATTACATGCTGCCCAGCTTAAAGACTGCCTATATGGCGCCGGGACACTGTTCTGCCATGATCGATGAAGATGGAAAGATGTATCTGGTCTATCACCAGCGCTTCGACAGCGGGACGGAATATCATGAGCCGAGAGTGCACCAGATGTTCCGGAATAAAGAGGGGTGGCTTGTGGCGGCGCCCTTTGCCACCAACGGAGAGAGTCTGAAAGACGGAGGTTATACCAAGAAGGAGATAGAGGGCAAGTGGTATCTGCTCAATCATGGAACGGATATCGGTGCAGAGATTCATGCGGCGCAGGCTGTGACGCTCAAAGGCGGCACCATCTCCGGCGGGGAAGGAGACGCCAGTTACGAACTGGAGGAAGGCACCTGCTATATGAATCTGGTACAGGACGGCGTGACATATTCCGGCGTGATCCTTGATATGACGGATGAAGCGGGAAATGCCGTGAGATGCTTTATGGGGGTTGGCAATGACAATCAGACCATCTGGGCGGTAATGTATATTTAAATATTAGTTTTAATTTTCTTGATTTGTTTTTGGATTTTATATTTATTTAAGATATTTTAAGAAAATATAAAATAATCTATTGACAACTGATGCAACACATTGTACTATGTGTATATCAGAACAAAAAGAAACGAGAACTTTTATACAAACTGCACAATACATAAAACAGCATTTGTGCAATTTGCCGGCAAAACAAAATGTATAGGAAGTTTTCTGTTCAATCTGTATCAAACATTAAGGAAATGAGAGCAAGTGCAAAGAAAAGGAGGTTCTTATGAAAAAGAGAATAGTTAGTGTATTACTTGCATCCGTACTTACGATGTCCTGTCTGGCAGGATGCGGCGGCGGTTCCGGCGAGGAGAGCGCACCCGCAGACAATGCACCGGCGGCTGAAACAACCGAAAATTCGGAGGGGGGGGGGTCAACGGAAAGCGTTGGTGCCCAGATCACAGTAGATGAGTCTGCAACAGAGAATATTGCAGTAGAAGGCGACTTCAGCGGCGCTGACCTGACAGTATTTATCTATGCGCAGGATCATGAGAAAGCAGTATACCAGTCCCTGATCGATAAATTCATGGAGACCACAGGTGCGAATGTAACTTTCGAAGTTACCACAGCAGACGAGTATGGTCAGAAGATTTTAGCATATAAAGCAGCATCCGACATGCCTGACATTTTCTATGTAGGCCCTGATACAGTAGCAGCTAACGTAGATGATGGCTATGTGCTTCCTCTTGACGAGTATGTTTCTGAAGAGACGATCGCTGACTTGTGGCCGGCTATCACAGACGCTTACCGTTATGACGGCAAGGAAGCAGGCAAAGGCCCGATCTACTGCCTGCCCAAGGATTTATCCACTTTTGCTTTTGCATATAACAAGACTCTGTTTGACGAGGCTGGCGTAGAATATCCGGATCCTGAGAATCCTTATACCTGGGAAGAGTTCCTGGAAGTCTGCGGCAAGCTGACAATGGATAAGGACGGCGATGGCGAGATTGACCAGTGGGGCTGCGCAAATGCATTGCAGTGGGCACTTGACGCATTCATCTACACGAATGGCGGACATTTCCTGAATGAAGATTATACACAGGTTGTAATTGATGGACAGAAAGAATTTATTGATGCATTCCAGTATTTTGCAGATCTGACATGCAAATATAATGTAACTCCTACCGTTGAGCAGGATACGGCTCTCGGCGGATATCAGAGATGGCTGGACGGCCAGATTGGTTTCTACGCATGCGGTACATGGGACGTAGGCGCATTCATGGATGAGAACACCTTCCCTTATGAGTGGGGTCTGTGTGCATGGCCGACAGGTTCTACAGGCATTTCCATGACACGTAACGGTTCCGTAGGTTTTGCGATCTCTGCTGATACAGAGTATCCGGAAGCAGCGGCAGCTCTGATCACATTGTTCTCCACCGACCTTGAGGGCCAGAAGGTACTCTGTGGTGAGACAACAGGCGCTTCCTTGCAGATCCCGAGCACCATGAGCTATGCGAAGGGTGATTTCAAGGACAGAATCGCAGACGGCACCATTCCTTACGGTGAAAACGTAGATGTTATCTTTAACTATATTGAAGGTACTGACAAATATGAAGGTCTCTTCGTTGAACTGACATACACATACAACGGTGACTGGTGGCAGGAGTTCTTAAGCGGCGGTTACGAGTATGTATTGAACGGTGAGATGACAGCAGCTGAGTATTGTGCACAGGTACAGCCGGCTATGCAGGCAGCACTTGACAATGCAAATGAAATGAAGGCAGCAGCAAGCGGTCAGTAACCAGGACATCACAGGTGCGGCAACAGTTCAGGCTGTCCGCACCTGTTTCATAAAATGAGATGGTAGAAAGGTGACATTATGGATTCAGGTAAGAGTAAAAAACAAAAAACGAAATTGTCTGTAATGGCAAAGCGGGAAGAGAAATGGGGACTTCTGTTTGTAGCTGCACCTGCAATCGGATTTCTCATTTTTATGCTTTATCCCATTATTTTTGCCTTTTTGACAAGTCTGACGACATGGAACGGGGCGAAGGGTTTTCAGGGCATGATGGACCGCTTCTGCGGTTTTGAAAACTATGTGAAATTGTTTGCAGATAAGAAATTCTGGCAGACACTTCTTACAACGATCATTTACCTGCTGGGCATTCCGATCGGTATGATAGTCGGACTGCTGTGCGCGATGGGTATGAACCGGAAGATTCCTGGTGTAAGGGTTCTGCGTACCATGTATTATGTACCGGTTATTTCCTCTCTGGTATCAGTATCCATCCTGTGGGCATGGGTATATAACTATGACTACGGTCTTTTAAATACGATCATCAAGACACTGACGGGATTACACGGGCCTAACTGGCTGGGAGATGAGGTGCTGATCAAAGTTTCCATGATCATCTTCATGGTCTGGAAGGGGTTGGGTACTTCCATTATCCTGTATCTGGCCGGCTTGCAGAACATACCACGGTCTTATTATGAGGCGGCCATGGTGGATGGAGCCAGCGGATGGCAGAAGTTTAAGAGCATTACGCTGCCGCTTCTTTCCCCGGTGACCTTTTACATATTAGTGACCACCCTGATTGGCGGTTTCCAGGTGTTCGTAGAGGTTCAGGTTATGACGCCCAACGGAAACGGCGGTATCGGATACAGTGCGGCAACGATCGTGTTCTATCTGTATCAGAAGGCGTTTGAGAGTTATCAGCTTGGATATGCGAGCACGATTGCGGTTATCCTGGCGATCATCATCTTTGTCATAACGCTGATCAACTTTATTGGCCAGAATAAATGGGTTAAGACTATGGACTAAGGGAGGCACGATATGAAGAATAAAGATACAATGTCCTCTGGGATCACATCCCACAAAGACAAAACAATTAATATCATCGTATTCATTCTGCTGGCGCTTGGTGCAGTAGTCATGGTATTTCCGTTTTTCTATATGATTATGACTTCTTTCATGACGAAGAATCAGTATTTGTCAGGCCAGTTAAGAGTGATACCCGATCCCTGGGTATGGGGTAAATATTCGGAGGTTATGTCGAAGGGTAACTTCATCTCCGGTATTTTAAATACAGTTAAAGTGGAAGTTCCGGTACTGCTGATTGGCGGATTTACCTCTTCCCTTGCGGCGTTTGCTTTTGCCAAGATGCATTTCAGGGCCAAAGGCGCCATCTTTATGGGGCTGCTGGCAACGATCATGATACCTTTTGCAGTTATCATGATACCGCAGTACGTAATGTTCACGAAGTTCGGATGGACAGATACGCTTCTGCCCCTGATTATTCCGCCGTGTTTCGGTAATATCAGTATGGTATTCTTCCTGCGGCAGAACCTGACCAGTATCCCGAATGACCTGATGGATGCGGCCAAGCTGGACGGGTGCGGTTATTTCCGTACCTTCGCACAGATTTTCTTCCCGCTGATGAAGGGCGCTGTGGGAACCCAGATCACACTGTGGTTCATGGCGATCTGGAACGACTATCTGGCACCGACCATCTTCTTAAGAAGTGAGAAGAACTGGACATTACAGGTGGTCATCCGTTCTTTCAATACATATTATTCGATTCAGAGCGACTATGCGCTGATTATGGCGGCCTCCGTAATTGCCATGCTGCCTACCATTGCCCTGTTCTTCTGCTTCCAGAGAGTGATCATCGAGTCAGTGGCGATCAGCGGTATTAAATAAATGGAGATGATGTCATGTCAAATTCACCGGTCATAGCGTTTCTGAACAAAATGACGGATTTGATCTTATTAAATGTACTTTGGTTATTGTGCTGCCTCCCCGTCTTTACGGCGGGGGCAGCTACTACCGCAGCATATTATGTGAGCATTACTTCCATTCGCTGCGGTGACGGGTATGTGATCAAGCGGTTTTTTGGGAGTTTTAAGAAAAACTTCCGGCAGATCACGCCGGTATGGCTTGTTATTTTAGTTTGCAGCCTGATCATGACAGCGGATATGCTGTTTTGGTATCGGCAGGATAATACATTTGGAAAGACGATGTTTATCATCAGTGGAGTAGTCGCCTTCTTATTTCTTATCTGGATTTTGTGGATATTTCCCGTGTTCGCCAAACTGGAGGGAAAGACGGGGGAACTTTTAAAAAACGCCGTGGCGTTTGCAATCGGCTATCTTCCTTATACTGCGATCATATTGGTCATTACCGGCGCGGTAATGTATGCGAATCTGGTATCCCTGATCGCCAACAGCATTATGTTGTTTGTGGGATTTGCAGTGTTGTTTTATGTACAGTCTTTCTTTTTTTATCGCGTCTTTATGAATCATATAGATGAAAAATATGATGATTTTGACAGACCATGAAATACATTCCCGGGTATAATGAATCAATAAGGGAAAGGAGCACAATTATGGACAACAATTATAATTACAGACAGCCGTGGATCATGCAGAGGGCAGATCCCTATGTATATCATAAAGACGGCTTTTATTACTTTACAGGCAGTCTGCCCAAATATGACGGCATTGCCCTGCGAAGGAGCGAGAGCCTGAAAGAATTGGCGGATGCCGAGGAGACCGTGGTGTGGAAGAAACACGTAAGCGGCCCCATGAGCGAACATATCTGGGCTCCGGAACTGCACTATCTTGACGGTAAATGGTATCTGTATTTTGCCGGGGGAGAGAGGGACGATATCTGGCAGATCAGGCCCTACGTGCTGGAATGCGAAGGCCAGGATCCGATCAATGATCCCTGGGTGGAAAGAGGAATGATGCAGGCGGCGGATGACGATGAGTTTTCCTTCCATGCATTTTCCCTGGATATGACTATTTTTGAAAATAAGGGGGAACGTTACTGTATCTGGGCGGAGAAGGTGAGTGTGGGCAGACAGATTTCCAACCTCTATATTGCACGGATGCAGTCGCCCGTTAAACTGGAAACGGCACAGGTGCTTCTGACGACACCTGATTATGATTGGGAGCGGCACGGGTTCTGGGTGAATGAAGGCCCCGCTGTGATCCATCATGAGGGTAAGCTGTTTGTCACTTATTCAGCCAGCGATACAGGAGTTAATTATTGCGTTGGCTTATTGACGGCGGATGAGGATGCGGATCTGCTTGATCCAAAGAGCTGGGAAAAGGAGCGCTATCCGGTTTTGCAGACAGATGAGAGTCTCCAGATATATGGGCCGGGGCATAACAGCTTCGTGGAGACCGAAGATGGCAGGCTGGTCATGGTATTCCATGCCAGGACGGAAAAAGATCTGGTGGGTGACCCGCTCTATGTACCGAACAGACACGCGATGATGTTAGAGGTCAAATGGGATGAAGAAGGAAAACCGGTTTTTGAATATTAGAACGAAAAGAGAAAAGAAGATTGCCAATTCCTTTATGGTCATATTTGCCGGGGCTATCCTGCTGATCATCTTATTGGGCAGTCTCTCCTACAGTATGGCTTCCAGGGCAGTCATGCAGAAATACGAGGATGCGGTGATCAGTGCGGCATCCTCCATGAGTACTTCCGTGCAGCTGATCTGTGAATCCATATCGGATAAGGCGGTAGAATTTTACCTCAGCGATGATTTTAATACATATTATAATGATATGGCATTGAGCGGAGGGGCCGAGGGCGCCAGGAGTGCCAGCGAACTGAACAACCGCCTGATCGCGATCAAGAGCGCGGCTTCCTATATTGGCGGTTATACGCTGTTTGCGGACAGCGGCAAGAGTATCGTATCCAATGTCAAGGGACTGCCGGAGGACATGTACCGCACCTATATGGAGAGCGAAGAGGGCAAGGCCTTAAGCGGTAAGAAGACCACCAATACATGGCGGGGCAGTCATGCGGGCGTGGATCAGGCGCTCGGTACATCGGATGACAGCTATGTTTTTTCTTTTATGATGCGTTTTGTTCTGAAGAAAAACGAAGGTTTTTTGATTGTCGATGTAGACAAGAATTATATGGAAAATCTGCTCAGCGTTATGGAACTGGGACAGGGGAGCATCCGGGGCATCGTGACAGAAGACGGGCGGGAAATTCTATTACAGGAACAAAAGGGCAAAGACGGCATCGAAATGACACGCTGCCAGACAGAGGCAGTTTTTGCTGATGCGGCCTTTGCAGAGGAAGGTTCCGATAAGGAGGTAATATCCAAATATCTCCAGGCAGACGGGCAGACACAGCTGTTTGTCAGTGCGCCGATTGGCAAGACCGGGATGAAGATCTGTGTTCTGGTACCCAAGAGCACGATTCTCTCAGAAGTCAGGGGCATACGGAATGTGACAGTTCTTATCGTACTTTTTGCTTCCCTGTTTGCCGTTGTGAGCGGCCTCTGGATATCCGGCAGGATCGGGCGGGCATTAAAATCGATGAGCACATCCTTGCAGCGCATTTCACAGGGTAACCTGATGGAAGAGGTGCAGGTCAATAGCCGGGATGAATTTGGCAGACTGGCAGACGGTATCAACGGGATGCTTGGCGGTATCAGAGGGCTGGTGGGCAATAACAGACAGTTTGGCACACAAGTGAAAGAACTCTCTGAACAGGCATTTTCCTCCACTGCCGGGATCGAATCCTCCATGCAGCAGGTGGTAGGCTCCATGGAGTCTGTGTCGGGGGATGTTACGGAGCAGTCGAGGCAGACGGAGTTGAGCGTAAGCGAGATGGCAGGTCTTTCTGAGAAGATCAATGATATCTACCAGGCGTCTGAGGAGATGACACAGAAGATTGGAGAAGTGGTAGATTCTGTGGACAAAGGTAAAGACGGTATTGGGGAACTGCGTATTAAGGCAGAGGAGACGGCGGGGATTGCCGAGACGCTTGTTTCCAGCATCACGCAGGTCAATGCGCAGTCGGAGAGGATTGTGGATATCATCAACACGATAGAGGATATCGCTTCCCAGACGAATTTGCTGTCCTTAAATGCCTCCATTGAGGCGGCGAGGGCAGGCGAGAGCGGAAAAGGGTTTGCAGTGGTGGCGACAGAGATCCGCAAACTGGCAGATCAATCCATGCAGGCGGGCACTCTGGTCAGAGAGATTGTAAGCGGTATTCAGGAGAGCAATCAGGCGGCAACGGACGCGGCCAGGATAACGGAAAGCTTTCTGGGCGGACAGACGGAGATGTTAAAGGATACGGTTGCGGCTTTTGGCAACATTAATGACAGTGTCCTGGTTCTGGCAGATGTGCTCGGCGCCATCCGGCAGAAGATGGCTAACATGCAGGAGAGTAAAGAGGTCGTCAACGAATCGATCGAGGAGATCAACCAGCTGTCCGGACAGATTGCGCAGTCCATAGAGAGTGTGTCTGAGGTAGTACAGGAGAAGATGAAAGAGATTGATACCCTGGCTGACACGGTAAGGCTTCTGAACACAGAAGCAGAAGAATTGCAGGCTTCCATGAGCAGGTTTGTGCTGGAAGATGAGAAGGAAGAACCAGAGACTGTAAATCATGATGCAGAATGATACGGGCGCTTTTCTTGTTTTTTTCAATTCCATGGTTTATAATCCCTTAGTAAGGAGGGGGTATAGACCATGGAATATTCGGTTCTTGTAGTTGATGATGAGGCCTTGATCGCCAAAAATATTGCAAAATCCATCGAGCGGATCAATCCTTCCTTTCATGTGGTATCCATATGTACAAATGGTTTGGAAGCGGCGGAATATATTAAGGAGCACAATGTAGATGTGGTATTTACCGATATCAGGATGCCTGAGATGGATGGTCTTGGACTTGCGGGTTTTCTTTCGGAAAATTATCCCTATATTGAATGTGTCATCATAAGCGGGTATGACGATTTTGAGTATGCCAGATCTGCGCTGATTTATCATGTAAAGAATTATCTGTTAAAGCCTGTCAATAAAGAGGAACTGAAAGAGTGCCTTTCTGTTATCGAAAGACATATGCAGGCTTCCTTCTCCAATTTTCAGGAGTCATCTTTTCAGGAAAAAGAAAAAAATGCCGAGGAGATCGTATCTTTGGTAAAAGAGTATATTCAGCAGAACTATCAGGAGATCATTGATCTTTCCACCATAGCGGCGAAGTTTGGATTCTCGTCCTCATATCTAACTAAAATCTTCATGCGGTATGAAGGCATCACACCTTCCAAGTATATCAAGCAGTACCGGATATCGATCGCGAAACAGCTGTTAAAAAACACAGACATGCCCATTTCCATTATCAGCAGTCAGACCGGTTTCAGCGACCAGTTTCACTTTAGTAAGATTTTTAAAAGTGTAGCAGGCATCAGCCCATCCCAGTATCGAAATCAGATATAACCGCCAATCGTAACTTCCGCACCACTGGGAGTGCAGTTCTTCAAGCGGAAGATGTATTTTCCACCAAAGAGAAGTTTAAAACGGATATAGATATTCATCAGTCCCATACCATTGATTTCCAGATTGGGAAGCACTTCTGTCTTATCAATCTCTTCAAATTTCTTTTGCAGATCCTCCAATTCTACTTCATGAAATCCGGGCCCGTTGTCTTTGATCCTGATTTCCCAGTAAGTTTCGGTCTGTATACCGGTGATTGAGATATACCAGGGGTCTTTTACGCGGGTGGTAAATTTGATGGCATTCTCAACAATCAACTGGATACACAGTTTGGGAATCTTATACTGGTACAGGGAATCCGGTATCTGCACGGTATAGAATAGCTTGGTGTTGTAGCGGATCTTCATGCATTCCAGATAGTTGATCGTATGTGAGATTTCATGCTCCAGTTCAATAAGCTGTTCGCTGTCAGAGGAGATATATCGCAGAATCTCAGAGATATTCTGGCACATCAGTTCAATCTTATCGTTCATGCCCTCATCTGCCATAGCCTGGATGGTAGCCAGAGAGTTGTATAGAAAATGCGGATTCATCTGTGCCTGTAAGGCCAGCATCCGGGCCTGCATTTCCTTGTTTTGCAGCTGGAGTTCTCTTTGCAGGGCAAGCCTGGCCTGTGCCTGCATCTGGATCAGTGCATCATAAAGGGTGTGCAGTTCCGTGATATTAGTGTCCACTGCCTCCAGTTCCATATCGGTCAGCGTGGTATCATTTATTTGAAAAGAATGTATCTGGGCGTACATGCCCTCCAGCGGTGTGCCGATTCTCTTGGAGATGAAATAAGATACCAGGATAACGGAGGTACAGGTAAAAAATAAGAGGATCAGGTTGGTCAGAATATATTTATACAGAGGAGAAAGGAGGCTGTTCTTATCAATCGTGGCTATGGTCGTCAGTCCGCTGTAGGGGGAGACGTAATAGAGGACAGAGGTATCATTCAGTGTGATGATATTGCAATTCTCCCTGGAGGAGAAAGGGACACTGGAATCTGAGATCTGCTCATAGTAATACATGGCATGGGAGGCGTCCTCAAAGGGATAAATGAGGCTCCCGTTTCCGTCAAAAATATAGAACTGTTCCCCGTAAGAATAGAGCGACTGGATCAGTTGGCTCAGAGAGGACATGGATTTTTTTACTTCCACGATTCCCTGGGGAGTGTTGAAGGAGTTGTAATAGACCCGGCAAAGGGTGAGGAAATTTTGCCCGTCTTTGTAGGAATAATATTTTGAAAGACGTTCATCTGTATCCAGAAAAATATATTTATTGCCGTTGGCGGCTAAAGTCGGGGCATACCATTCCTTAAGCTGGACACTGGAATCGGAAGTGCTGTTGTCCAGTCCCGTACCGAAAGAACCGTAGTCCAGGCCATAAAGGTATATTTGATCGGCCGGGGAATTGGGGCCGAGCATGGCAGTTAACAGATCATATAATATCTTATTGTTTTGCAGATTATCATATTTGCTGGAGGTGTTTTGATCGCTTCCGGGAGAAGCATAGTGAATGTAAGAGGCAAAGTGCTCTTTTACCAGATTGGAATAGGTAATGTTTTGGGATATCGTATCCAATGTTTCAACAGTCAGGTCAATATTGTTGGAGATATTGATCAGACTGTTTTCTATGGAACGAAGGGATGATTCGCGGATATTTTTACTCTCGCTGACCACAAAGTAGGAGATGATGATGGTAAAAAGAAGAATAAACAAAACGGTATAGGGAATAAAAAGTGTAGGAAGTATGCTCTTGCGCTTCGTGGTTCTCATGATAGTTCCTTTCCGTTGTACTACGGGTCGGTGGTCAAAAAATGACATGCGGCATGATAAATAAATCCATTTCATTATAGGCATGCCAAATTGTATAATACAAGTATTAAAAATATATTTTCATTTGACTATGAAGACAGGAGGCCATGTATGTACGATCTAAAGAACTATCTTGACACGATTGAGGAGGTGATCGCCAGAGGGCCGTATCAGGCGACATGGGAGTCTTTGTCCGGCTATACGGTGCCCGGCTGGTACAAAGAAGCCAAGTTTGGCATTTTTATTCACTGGGGTGTCTACAGTGTGCCGGCTTTTAGCAATGAATGGTATTCCCGCAATATGTATATCCAGGGATCTGTGGAATATGAACATCATATTGCCACCTATGGCAGGCACAGTGCATTTGGATATAAAGATTTTATTCCCCTATTTAAGGCGGAAAACTTTAATGCGGATGAATGGGCGGAACTGTTTGATCAGGCGGGGGCTAAGTATGTGGTGCCCGTGGCGGAACATCATGACGGTTTCCAGATGTACCGGAGCGAGATCTCCCACTGGAACGCATGGGAAATGGGGCCTAAGAGGGATGTATTGGGAGAATTGCGGGAAAGCTGTCAAAGAAAAGGCATGCAGATCGGGGCATCCTCCCACCGGATGGAACATTGGTTCTTTATGGGGCATGGAAAGGAATTTGACAGCGATATCAAGGAACCGATGCAGAGAGGCGATTTTTATTGGCCTGCCATGCCGGAAGCAGACCATCACGATCTTTTCAGCAAGCCGGAACCAACGGAGGAATATTTGCAGGATTGGCTGGTGCGTACCTGTGAGATCATTGACCGTTATCGTCCCCGGATCCTTTATTTTGACTGGTGGATCCAGCACAGCAGCTGCAAGCCTTACATCAAAAAGCTGGCGGCATATTACTATAACCGCGCAGCGGAGTGGGGCATAGAGGTGGCTATTAATTATAAACATGATGCCTTCCAGTTCGGCACAGCCGTACCGGATGTGGAGAGAGGACAGTTTGCCAGCATGCAGCCTTATTTCTGGCAGACAGATACGGCAATCGCCTTAAATTCATGGTGCTATACGGAGGATAATCAGTTTCGGCCGGCGGAGGATATCCTTTGTGATCTGGTAGATATTATCAGCAAGAACGGCTGTCTTCTGCTCAATGTAGGCCCCAGGGCGGACGGGACGATCTCGGAAGAGGATCGGGCGGTACTGCTTCATATTGGCAGATGGCTCAAGATCAACGGTGAGGCAGTTTATGGAACCAGTATCTGGCGGAAATATGGCGAGGGCCCCACGCAGATTGTGGAAGGGCAGTTTTCTGATGGCATCAAGAAGAATTTTACTGCCCATGATTTCAGATTCACGACCGGAAAAGGGTATTTGTATGCAACTGCATTAAAAAGAAGTGAAAACGGAGAATACTGTATCGTGTCCCTTGGGGAGAAAGAAGCTTCCAGGCAGGCTAATTTCCATGGCGTTATCATAAGCGTTGAAGCCCTGGAGAGCGGAAGCAGCCTTGCATGGAGCAGGGATGAACAGGGACTGCATATAAAATATGACAGTGAGGGCGTGGATCCGGTCGTATTTAAGATACAGATTGATTAGATGAAAGAGGAAACGACTATCGTACATGGTTAAAAAATGACATATAACAGAGTCGATTTATCCATTCAGTTTTCAAGATGTCCGGCGCTATAATATAGAAAATGTTAACAAACACAAGAAAGGGCGGGGTTATTTTTATGAGAAGAAAATGGATCAGTGCAGTGTTGGCGGCGGTCATGGTGGTTTCTCTGACAGCATGCGGAGGCGGGAACAGCACAGCGCCGGAAAGCAGTAACAGCAGCGCTTCAGCTGGCGATGGCGGCGGGGCTGCGGCATCGACAGACAACAGTGCAGGAAGCAGTGATGAGAGTGCGGCGGGCAGTGATGTGGTGATTTCCATAATGGCAAGTCAGGACTGGATTCAGGATGCGGAGATGGAACTGGGAGAAAAGTTTACCCAGGAAACAGGTATTAAAGTTGATTATCAGATTGTACCGGCGGATCAGTATACCAATCTGCTGACCACAAAATTAAATACCGGTGAATGTACAGACATTTTCATGGCGCAGAGCGGACGGTTTGATATCCAGACACAGTTCAATGTACAAAAAAATGCGCTTGACGTAAGCGGCGAAAGCTGGGCAGGCAATGTGGACGAGCTGGCAGCAGCGGAATTATCGGTGGATGGAAAACTTTATGGACAGCCGGTACAGGACGTATCGGCAGTGTGGGCCATAGCCTATAACAAAGTTCTCTTCAACGAACTTGGACTGGATGTTCCGACAGACTTTGACAGTTTTGTGAAGGTATGTCAGACGATCAAGAATAACGGCGTTACTCCGATTTATGAATGTGTTTCGGATGGCTGGCATCATGTATTGTGGTTCCCGGAATGCTGCGTGGCAGTTGAGACACAAAGCCCCGGTACAGCGGATAAACTGAATAATAATGAGGCAACTTTTGTTGAGAATAAGACTATGATCACCATTTTGGAGCAGTTGCAGTATCTGATCGATGAAGGCTATTTTGGAGATAATTACATGTCCAATGAATATGCCAATTCGGCCAAGAATGTTGCATCCGGTGAGTATGCCATGACGGTTGCCAACCAGGGATTTGGTGATGAAGTGGAGGCGATCGGTGAGGCTCTTAAGTCTGATGATATCGGGTATTTTGTAATGCCGCTGGCAGACAACCAGACATTAAATGTCAATCCGGCAGGCCCGGCAAGATTTGTATATTCCGGTTCAGAACATTCCAAGGAAGCATTGATGTATATGGAATATATGGCATCGGACAGCAGCCTGGTTTATTTAACAGAGAATGTACCCAAATTTAATAAATTGGCTTATTCCAATGCGCCGACAGCCTATGTAGGACCTGTCAAAGAGTTCTATGACACCTATACCAAACAGGCAACCGTATATCAGACGGCAGTAAAATATGTTAATCCTCAGTGGACAGAAATGGGAGCAAATTTATCAGCGATGTTTGTTGGTGAGATGACGCCGGAAGAGGTATTGAAGGAAATTGACAAGTTGCGTGCGGAGCAGGCAAAGGCAGCTTCTGACGCGGCATGGAATTAACAGACAGCAGTCGCAATATTTCCGAGTCGTCCCAGTGTGAATAAGTAAAACAGCCGGTATACATTATGCCGGCTGTTTTTAGAAGAAAGGAATCGCTTATGCAAAAAAGAAAAACATATCCCATATGGTTTGCCGCAGGCGCCCTGATTCTGTATACAGTTCTGTTTGTGATACCGAGTATCATCGGTATCGGATATTCCTTTACGGATTGGTCGGCGTATACGGAGGAACTTCATTTTGTAGGGTTAGAAAATTTTAAGGTGATTCTTTCACCCGAAGAGAATTACCGGAAGATCATTGGCAATACTTTATTATTTACTTTGGTTACCGTTATTTTTAAAAATGTTCTCGGCCTGGCAATGGCGGTTCTTTTGTCCAAGTCAGTGAAAGCCCTGAATTTTCACAGAGGCGTTATGTTCATGCCTTCCGTTCTGTCGACACTGATCTTGGGTATGATCTTTTCCTCCATCCTGAATCCGGCAGAGGGTCTGTTAAATGTTTTTTTGAGAAAAGTGGGATTTGACTTTCTGGCGCTGCAATGGCTCACCAGTCCCAAGTATGCCTTCGGAACCGTGATGGCGGTGGATATCTGGCGGGGAACCGGATATATCATGACAATCCTGATTGCCGGAATCTTAAGTATCTCTACAGAATATTATGAGGCGGCCAGCATAGACGGAGCCAATGGCCTGCAAAAATTCTTTTATATTACGCTGCCCCTGCTGCTGCCGACACTGGCAACGACAACAGTACTGAATGTCATATATGGGCTGAAGGTATTTGACATGATCTATGCGTTGACGAACGGAGGCCCCGGGAAAGCGACAACGGAAGTACTCTATACGATCGTATTTAAGAAATTCGGCACTGGGCAGTATGCAGTGGGTACGGCACTTTCTTCCGTCATGTTCGTGTTCATGCTGATCATTGGTTTCTTTATGATTCGGGTTATGACTAAGGGGGAGGTGCAGGAATGATGAAAAAAACGGTTGGTAAAATATGTGTCAACGTCCTGGCGTGGCTCTTGTCATTGATCTGTATGATTCCGCTGCTGCTCATCCTTTTTAATTCACTGAAGGATAAAAATGCAGCTTCCGACATGAATTTGTCACTGCCGACCCTGCCGATTCCGTGGGAAAATTTTGCTACGGTAATTGAGAAGGGTAAGCTGGTAACTTCTTTTTTGAACAGCCTTACATATTCATTTGGCAGTGTGATACTTTGTAGTGTGCTGGCAGTCATGGCAGCCTATGTCTTATCCAGAAATGCAACAAGGCTGAATAAGATATTGTTTATGTTTTTGGTGCTGGGAATCACGCTGCCGATCAACTATGTGGCGTTGACGAAGGTAATGCTTTTTCTTCATCTGAACAATACGAAGCTGGGAATTATATTACTGTACGCTGCCATGCAGCTTCCGTTTTCCGTATTCCTGATGCATGGCTTTGTGGCAAGAATACCGATCGAACTGGATGAGGCAGCAGTCATAGATGGCTGCGGGTGTGTGAAATTGTTTTTCTGGATCATCATGCCTCTTTTAAGGCCTGTGCTGGCAACGGTGTTTGTGCTTACCTTCCTGAATACATGGAACGAGTTTGTGTCACCGCTTTATTTTCTGAGCAGTTCGGATAAATGGCCCATGACGCTGTCTGTCTATAATTTCTTTGGCATGTATTTTAAGGACTGGAATCTTGTGTGTGCGGATATCCTGCTCACGAGCCTGCCTGTTATTCTGGTATATCTGCTCGGGCAGAAGTATATTGTATCCGGTATGACGGCCGGCGCGGTAAAAGGCTGATAAACAGGAGGGAGAGAGATGCTTCAGGCGCAACAGAGAAAGAGCTGTAAAATAACCAGGGTGGAAAGAAAGCAGAACAGCCTGCATTTGTATGCGGAGAACCAAATCCTTCGGATCATGCCCCAGAGTCCATCCATCATTCGTATTACCTGTACGCAGAAGGATGCGTTTTCCCGGTCTCCGGGTGTGGGCATTATCAGGGAGGATAATGATACGGAATGGTCGTTTTGGTCTGATGATCATACTGTGACGATAGTCACGGCGCAATTAATGCTCACAGTTATGAAAGAAACGGCGTCCATCTGTTACTTCGACAGGGACGGTAAGATGCTCTTGACCGAAAAGAAGCTAAACAGTAAGCGTCTGGAAGCTTTCCGTGCTTACAAAACGGTAATAGATGAGCGTGCGGTGGTCAATAAAGTGGACACGCCGGATGGCATAAAGAACGAGATCGAATATGCGGCCAAAGAGTTTGACAGGGAACTGTATCATACGAAGATCTGCTGGGAGTGGAAGAAAGACGAAGTATTATATGGATTGGGACAGCCTGATGACGGGATTCTCAATCTGCGGGGCACCATCCGCTATCTGCATCAGGCAAACCTGAAAATAGCAATTCCCATGCTGCTGTCCACGGAAGGTTATGGACTGCTGGTCCCAACGGGGAGCCCTGCTGTTTTTAGTGATGTGGGATATGAGGATTCTTATTTCTATACAGAAGCCGATGAGGAACTGAATTATTATTTTATTTACGGGCCTTCTTTTGACCAGATCATCAGGGGATACCGCCGGTTGACAGGCAAGGCATCCATGCTGCCCAGATGGGCATTCGGTTACATACAGTCGCAGGAGCGCTATGAAACCCAGGAGGAGATCTTGCAGGTGGCATCAGAGATCCGCAGGCGGCGAATCGGGGCAGATGTGCTGGTGCTGGACTGGCATTATTGGGAAGATGGTATGTGGGGGCAGAAAAGTTTTGATGAAAGCCGGTTCCCATCGCCGGGAGAAATGATGGAGCAGCTGCATGCGCAGAACCTTCATTTTATGATATCCATCTGGCCCACGATGGATGAAAAGAGTGAAAACTATGCGCAGATGCAGGAGAAAGGACTCCTGCTTCCGGCATCCGATATTTATGATGCCTGTAGCAAAGAGGGGAGAGAGACTTATTGGCAGCAGGCATGGGAAGGCATTGGGCGGTATGGGGTTGACGCCTGGTGGTGCGATTCCTGTGAGCCTTTTACCCCGGAGTGGACCAGAAAGGAAAAGCCGCTGCCGCAGAAAATGTATGAAGAATATCTGATACAGTCCCAGAAAATGCTGCCGGCGGATCTGGGAAATGCGTATGGCATGTTCCACGCGCAGGGAATCTTTGAGGGACAGAGGAAGGAGCAGCCGCGTAAAAGGGTCATGAATCTTACGAGAAGCGGTTATCTTGGCGCCCAGAAATATGGAACGGTCTTCTGGTCCGGCGATATCTATGCAAGCTGGGATACGCTTAGAAAGCAGATTGCCGCGGGCCTGAACTTTTGTGCCAGCGGACTTCCCTACTGGACTTTTGATATTGGTGGTTTTTTTGTTAAAAGCGGGACTCCCTGGTTCTGGGCGGGAGAATATGAAAGCGCCAGCGATCCAGGCTACAGGGAACTTTTCACAAGATGGTTTCAACTGGGGGCATTGCTGCCCATATTCCGCAATCATGGAACAGATGTGAGAAGGGAGTTATGGGAATTTGGTCGGGAAGGAGATATGTTTTATGATGCGCTGCTTGAGGCCAACCGGCTGAGATATCGGCTGCTGCCCTATATCTATTCCTGTGCCGGGAAGGTATGGGAGGCGGATGAGACGATCATGAGGCTGCTTGCCTTTGATTTTTGCCATGACTGCAATGCACTGCTGATTAAGGATCAGTATCTTTTGGGGCAGTCTGTTATGGTGTGTCCGGTGACCTTCCCGATGTATTATGAAAAGGGGGCACAAAAACTGGAGCAGGTACCCAAAGCAAGAGAAGTATATCTTCCGGAAGGTACAGACTGGTATGATTTCCGGACTGACCAAAAGTATGCGGGAGGCCAGGATATCCTGGTTTCTGCGGATATACAGACGATCCCGCTGTTTATCAAAGCAGGTACCATTCTCCCGTTATCGGGAAGAGTAATGGAATGTACGGAAGAATTACAAGATGCCGGGATAGAGATCCATGTTTATCCAGGCCGGGATGCGGTATATGAATTATATGAAGACGCCGGAGACGGCTATGAATACGAAAAAGGAGCTTTCACAAAAAGAAAAATGGAATGGAATGAGGTAGAGCAGAAACTGACCATACAGAGGTTAAGAGACTGTGGCTGGTCGGTTCCCGTCATCAGGATATGGCTGCACAGGGAAGATGGTCTTATCAGCAGGGAAGTGGAGCCTCAGGAAGAAGAGTTCTGCTTCCGCTAGGGGAAATGGCGGTATCGGGTAAAAGATGGGATTTTGCGTGTTGCAAAAGCCAGGAAAGGAGTATAATATTAAATTACAAAATAAAGAACGGTTATAGACAGGAGAATATACATGGCGGCCACAATACGTGATATTAAAGAGCAGACGGGATTATCTTTGGCTACGATTTCAAAATATCTCAATGGGGGGAATGTCCTGCCGGAAAATAAAGTGAAGATTGAAAATGCGATCAAAGATCTGCATTATGAAGTCAATGAGCTGGCCAGGGGACTGGTAACAAAGCGGACAAGGACAGTGGGCGTTCTGGTCTATAGTGTGGAGAGCCTTTTTAACGGGACATTATTAAGATATATCGGGGATAGTCTGAGAAAAGCGGGATACGGCCTTTTGATCTGTGATTCCAGCAATGATCCTCAGATCGAAGCGGAAAATGTCAACTTCCTGATCAGTAAGAAGGTGGACGGCATCATTGCGATTATGGTCTCTACGGAAATGGATAATCTGCTGCCGGCTAAAAAGGCAGGGATTCCGGTGGTCCTTCTGGACAGGCCGGTACAGGATGGCAGTATAGACTGTGTCAAAATTGATAATCGTATGGCAGCATACAGAGCGGTGAACCTGCTGCTTAAGAACAATCATAAGAAGATCGCGATCATATGCTCTGAGAAGGAATATACAGGTATAGAGCGCTATAAAGGGTATCTGGATGCGATGAATCAGGCAGGCTGTGAGGTGGATCCCCAATATATTGTGGCCGGATGGCATTCCATTGAGTTCGGGTATGAGGGGATGAAAAGGCTGATCGCACTGGAAGATCGTCCCACGGCGGTTTTCTTTACAAATTATGAAATTTCATTGGGAGCGGTCATGGCGATCAATGAGTCCGACCTGTGCTGCCCACAGGATATCTCATTGATGGGATTTGACGACCTGATCATGTCACATGTGGTACAGCCTAAACTGTACATGGTGATACAGCCCATGAAGGAGATGGGCGAAAAGGCAGTGGAAATGCTTCTTTCGCGGATCGGCAAGAAAGAGCAGGAACTGCCGATGGAGATCATTCTGGGAACGAAGATCAGCGATGGCAATTCTATTGCACCGCTATAATGTGGTATTGGTATAATATTCGGTATCTGGGATGATAGTATTATTTTCCTTAATAAAATATTTTTTCAAAAAAGCGAAACGTTTCGCTTAAAATTATTGACACATTGCAATTTAAGATTTATAATGGCATAAAACATACAGAAGTTACATATATTTTTTTTGCATGTAAAGCGAAACGTTTCGCTTATGTAAGCAAACAATATCAGAGAGTTTTGTTTTGGAAAGGGTGAAAGATGGACAAACAACTGTTGGGAATTGATATAGGGACATCTGCCTGTAAGATTACGGTATTTGATGAGGACGGCACTGTGCTGGCACAGGCAAACCGCTCTTATCAAGTCTATTATCCACAGAGGGGATGGGCAGAGCAGAACCCGGAAGAGTGGTGGGATGCGATCTGTGATGGCATGAAGGAAGTCCTGGCGGCGGATAAGGTATGTGCAGATCAGATTGCGGGCATTGGCGTGGATGGACAGAGTTGGTCGGCAATCCCGGTGGACAGGGATGGAAAAGTACTCTGCAATACACCGATCTGGATGGATACAAGAGCCAGGGAAATCTGTGACAGGGTATGCGGGGAGGTCGGAGAAGACAGCATTTTTGAAGTATCGGGAAATGCATTTCTGCCCTCTTATGTGACACCCAAGATGATCTGGTTCCGGGAGCACAGGCCGGAGATATTTGCGCATACATATCGGTTTTTACAGAGTAACAGCTATGTGGTGTTCCGGCTTACAGGGGTGATGAGTCAGGATTATTCCCAGGGTTATGGAATCCACTTTTTCAATATGAAGGCGCTTACCTATGATGAAGTACTGGCGGAGAAGATGGGGCTTTCGCAAGAACTGCTCCCGCCGTTATATGCCTGCGATGCCGTGGTTGGTGAGGTGACAGACGAGGCGGCCAGGATGACAGGGCTGCGAGTGGGGACACCGGTGGTGGCAGGCGGGCTGGATGCTGCATGCGGAGCGCTTGGAGCAGGGGTTTATCGGGCAGGACAGACGCAGGAGCAGGGCGGCCAGGCCGGCGGCATGAGTATATGCACGGATCAGGCACTGGCCCATCGTCAATTGATCCTGGGAGCCCATGTGGTGCCGGGATTGTGGCTTTTGCAGGGCGGTACCGTAGGCGGCGGTGGGACGCTTAAATGGTTCCGTCAGGAATTTGGGAAAGAACTTACCTTTGATGAACTGACAGCGGAAGCTGAGAAAGTGCCCGTTGGGTCTGACGGCGTGGTATTCCTCCCTTATATGGCCGGCGAGAGATCTCCGATCTGGAACCCGGACGCCAAAGGCGTATTCTACGGATTGTCTTTTGATAAAACAAGGGGACATATGATTCGGGCGGTCTTGGAAGGAGTGGCCTATTCCCTGGAACATAATATGCGTATTGCCGCGCAGACAGGGGTGGCGGTGGAGGTAATGAATGCCATGGGCGGAGCGGCCAATTCGGTATTATGGACACAGATCAAGGCCGATGTGACAGGGAAGGTGTTTCAGGTGCCGGCGTCAGATACGGCAACGACTTTGGGGGCGGCGCTGTTGGCCGGTGTTGGCTGCGGTGTGTATCGAGACTATGAGGAAGCGGTGGAGCGCACGGTCAGGATCACCAGGGTGCAGAACCCCAATCCGGAGAACCATGAGACTTATATGAAATATATGGAATTATATCTGAAGCTTTATGATGATCTGAGAGAAACTTTTTCAACCTATTGACAAAATTTTGTGCTGGAAATGGAGGAAGGTAAAAGATGAAAGCGGGAGTAGTCCATGCAAAAAATGACATCCGGTATGAGGAGATTCCCAAGCCGGAGGTGGGAGCGGGCAAGGTTCTTATCAAGGTAAAGTATACGGGGATATGCGGATCGGATATTCCCAGGGTGAATGGGGATGCCTGCCATTATTTCCCGAATGTTCTTGGGCATGAGTTTTCGGGAACGGTAGTAGAAACAGGAGAAGGGGTGACTTCCCTGCGGGCGGGTGACCGGGTGGCCGGGGTACCGTTGGTGCCCTGTATGCAGTGTGAAGACTGTCAGAAAGGCAATTATTCCCTCTGTAAGCATTACAGTTTTATCGGCTCCAGGGAATTTGGGAGTTTTGCGGAGTATGTTGTGGTGCCGGAAAAGAATGCAGTGAAATTTGACGAGACCGTCAGCTTCGAGAAAGGAGCCTTTTTTGAACCGGCAACCGTTGCCCTGCATGGCTTAAGACGGCTGGACTATAAAGGCGGTAAGACCGTAGCGATCCTGGGCGGCGGTACGATCGGCATGATGACCATGCAGTGGGCCAGGATTTATGGGGCGAAGACGGTGGCGGTGTTTGACATCGTGGATGAAAGACTGGAACTTGCCAGGAGGCTTGGCGCGGATGCGGGGATCAATTCCGGGAAAGAAGATTTTATGGAGCAGGTGAAGGAACTGACCCAGGGCCGTGGTTTTGATTATGTCTATGAGACGGCGGGAAATACCATCACCATGAAACTTGCTTTTGCACTGGCGGCTAATAAGGCGCAGGTATGTTTTATCGGCACCCCTACCAGGGAACTGACCTTCAGCGTAGAGGAATGGGAAAATATCAACAGGAAAGAGTTCTATCTGACGGGATCATGGATGAGTTATTCAGCGCCGTTTCCCGGAGATGAGTGGGAACTGGCGGCACATTATTTTAAGACCGGGGAATTGAAGTTTGACGATTCCTTTATCTTCCAGAAGATCCCGCTCTCCCAGATCGACAAGGCGTTTGAGATGTTTAAGGTGCCGGGAACGGTCAAGGGCAAGATACTGATCGACAGCGATTCATAAAAAGGTTGCAAAGAAGTTATCAACAATATAACAATCACAGACACAGGTAAGGAGGAAGTATTATGGCAGTAGACACAACAAAGATTCCACAGATCACATTGAATACAGGAGATAAGGTTCCCTGTATCGGCATGGGTACATTTGGTTCCGACAGATTTACCCCGGAGCAGGTATCTAATGCGGTTGCGGGGGCTATCCGTGCGGGGTACAGGATGTTTGACTGTGCGGCATGTTATGGGAATGAAGATCAGATCGGCGAAGTTTTTGATGCGGCATTCAAGGAAGGGGTGGTAGAGAGGAAAGATCTCTACATCATGACCAAGGTATGGAATGACATGCATCGGGAAGTGGAAAAATCCTGCAAAAAGAGTATAGAGGATCTGAAATGTGAATACATAGATCTGTTCTTTATTCACTGGCCGTTCCCCAATTATCATGCACCGCATTGTTCCGTTGATTCCAGAAATCCTGATTCCAAGCCGTTTTCCGTGGCGGAATTCATGGATACCTACAGACAGTGTGAGGAACTGGTCAGAAAGGGATTGATCCGTCACATCGGTATCTCCAACATGACAATCCCCAAATTGAATGCGGTGATTGATCAATTTGAGATCAAGCCGGTAGCGTGTGAGATGGAACTGCATCCCTGCTTCCAGCAGCAGGAGCTGTTTGATTATCTGAGAGCCCATGATATACAGCCGATTGGCTTTATGCCGTTAGGTTCACCTCAGAGACCGGAACGGGATATAGTAGCAGAAGACATTGCGGATATGCAGGTTCCGGAATTTAAGGAGATCGCACAGGCACATGGTGTGCATCCGGCTATCATTGCCCTGAAATGGGCTGTACAGAGAGGACAGATCCCGATTCCTTTCTCTATTCACGAAATGGAGTACACAAGCAATTTGCAGTCAACCATAACAGAGCCGTTGACGGAAGATGAGATGAAGGTGATCGCAACGCTCGAAAAGAACAATCGTCTTGTAAAGGGTCAGGTATTCCTGTGGGAAGGCGCCAGAGACTGGCACGATTTATGGGATGAAGACGGGATCATTGTGGATTGCACGGATGCCAAATAAAAAGTGTTGGAAAAGAATGTGGTAATGAGGAGAAAAGTATATGGATGCAATGCGTGAATTGATTCAGAAAAGAAAAATGGGAATGAAGTATGCCGGTATTCCTTCTTTCTGTACGGCCAGCGATCTGGTGATAGAGGCATGTTTGAAGCAGGCCATGAGACATGATGATCATGTCCTGGTGGAAGCTACGGCCAACCAGGTAAATCAGTATGGAGGCTATACAGGGATGAAGCCGGCGGATTATAGAGATTTTGTATATGATATTGCAGATCATATCGATTTTCCCAGGGAACGCATTATTCTGGGAGGGGATCATTTGGGTCCCCTCACCTGGCAGGACGAACCGGAGGAGACAGCGATGGCCAAAGCTGTCGAACTGGTAAAGCTTTTTGTGCTGGCAGGATTTAAGAAGATTCATCTGGATACCAGTATGCGGCTGGCTGACGACAGTAAGGACGAGATCCTGACAGATGAGACGATCGCCAGAAGGGGTGCTGTCTTGTATGAAGCCTGCGAAGAGGCTTATCAGGAACTTTTACAAAAGAATCCTTCTGAGATCAGGCCCGTGTATATCATAGGAAGTGAAGTGCCAATCCCGGGCGGTGCACAGGAGGCGGAGGAGAGCATTAAAGTCACCACGCCTGCAGCGGTGGAAAAGACCCTGGCGGCTTATAAAGAACAGTTTGAAAAAAGAGGGCTTCACAATGCTTTTGACAACATCATAGGGATTGTCGTACAGCCCGGCGTTGAGTTTGGCGATGATGATATCTTCCAATACGACAGGGTCAGGGCGGCTGAACTGACAGAGGCCATGAAGAAATATGGAAATATCGTTCTGGAGGGACATTCTACGGATTATCAGGCACCGAAAGCGCTTAAAGAAATGGTGGAGGACGGTATCGCTATCCTCAAGGTGGGCCCGGCGTTAACCTTTTCCCTGCGGGAAGGATTGTTTGCCCTCTCCATGATGGAAAAAGAACTGGTAAAAGAGGAGGACAGGGCAGACTTCATGGAGACCATGGAAAACGCCATGTTAAAGAGTCCTTCAAACTGGAGCAAACATTATCATGGAAGTGATCAGGAGCTGAAATTAAAAAGAAAATACAGCTTCTCTGACAGATGCCGGTACTATTTCGCACAGCCGGAAATGCAGGCGGCGATTGACAAGTTATTTGACAATATGTCCAAAGTAGAGATTCCGCTGAGTATGCTGCGTCAGTCCATGCCGCAGCAGTACATTAAGGTGAGGGACGGTGTGCTCTCCATGAATCCGAGGGAGTTGGTGGAGGATTGTGTGGTGCATTTGATAGAAGATTATAATTATGCAACCAAACTGAATTATATGATAGGCGATGCATTCTACTGTTAGGAATGTTAATTTCGGATAAGGAGGAGTGAGCATGGCGTTTGTTACGACAAAGCAGATGATGGCGTTGGCCGACAGGGGCGGATATGCCATAGGAGCCTTCAATGTTGAGAATATGGAGATGGTCAAGGCGGTGATCAAGGCTGCGGAGCAGATGGAGGCACCGGTAATCTTACAGACGACCCCATCTACGGTGAAGTATGCGGGCCTCTCTTTATACTACGCGAATGTTAAAGCCGCAGCGGAAAATGTCAAAGTTCCGGTTGCGCTGCATCTGGATCATGGGAACAGTTATGGGCTGGCGATACAGGCGATGTATACAGGATATACTTCTGTCATGATTGATGGTTCCAAGGAACTGCTGGAAGAAAATATTGCGCTTACAAAGAGAGTGGTGGATGCCTGTAGTGCAGTGGGCGTTCCGGTAGAAGCAGAACTTGGCAAAGTAGGCGGCAAAGAAGATGACAGTGAGTGTAATGATCCGGGCTATACGGAGCCGGAGGATGCAGTCCGGTTTGTGGCGGAAACGGGAGTGCAGTCATTGGCGGTAGCCATAGGCACGGCTCACGGCATTTATAAAGGGGAGCCTAAGCTGGACGTGGACAGACTCTCAGAGATCAGGAAGAGGGTCGATGTGCCGTTAGTGCTTCACGGAGCATCCGGGGTGCCGGCAGAACTGGTGCAGGAATGTATCAGGAGAGGAATCAGCAAAGTGAACTTTGCCACAGAATTAAGGATTGCCTATAGCGAGGGCCTGAAAGAGTATTTAAAAAAGGATCCCAATGTGTTTGATCCTAAGAAATATGGTGCAGCAGCCATGGGCTATGTAACAGAACTTGTGTGTCAGAAGATTGCTTTATGCGGAAGTCAGGGAAAAGCATAAAGGATTGAATTTACAGGAGAATTTATAGGAGGAAATGGTATGTTAAAAGGAATTCCCAAAATTATTTCACCGGAATTACTAAAAGTCCTGGCTGAAATGGGGCACAGTGACAGGATTGTTATTTCAGATGGCAACTTTCCGGCTGAGACCATGGGCAAAAATGCGATTGTGATCCGTTGTGACGGACATGGTGTACCAGAACTGCTGGAAGCCATTTTACAGGTATTTCCGCTGGATACTTATGTAGAACATCCGGTTACTCTGATGGAGGTCATGCCGGGAGACGATGTAGAAACTCCTATCTGGGATACTTATAAAGAGATCATCAGAAAGTATGAAGACAGGGGTGATGCCGTGGTCGGCAATATGGAGCGCTTTCAGTTTTATGAGGAAGCACAGAAGGCTTACGCTATCGTTGCCACAGGAGAGTCTGCGCTGTATGCCAATATAATGTTACAAAAGGGTGTTGTAGTTGAATCATAGGGGGAGTGTTAAGACGGGGATGGTCGGATGACGGCTATCCCTGTTGTAAAATTAAGATATCAGATTGAGTTTTCGGACGGTCTGTCCTGATTTTTCTTTTCCAGACGCCTGTAATCGCTCGGGGATCTGCCGATGTGACGCTTGAAGGCCTTCGTAAAGGTGAAGGCATCACTGTAGCCAACCTTACCCGCAATGACCTGCACTGGCAGATCCGTATCTAAAAGGAGCTTTGTGGCGACCTTCATTCGATAGATAAGCAGATATTCCTGTAGGGAATAACCGGTGGCTTCCTTAAACAGGCGTGTCAGATAGCTGCGATTGAGCCCGCAGGCATAGGCAATGGATTCAATTTTGATTGGATCCGGGTATTTAAGCTGGATAAAAGATATGACTTTCTTTACGTATAGAAGCGAGCTGCTGATCGTATTCTCCACTTTGTCTTTCGAATTTGCAACCATATAATCAAAAATCTTGTAGATATTTCCGATGCAATAATATTGGCGCTCATAATTGTGCAGGGTATCAAAGGCAAGATCCTCAATCTCCTTCGCACAGGCGAGGGGCGTGAAAATGGGATTGTCGTAGTCGATACCTGCCTCTTTCAAAATGGAGGTAACCTTGGGTCCGCCGATGTGAAACCATACATATTCCCAGGGGTCCTGTTCGTCAGCCTGATAAAAAGCCCTGGCATTCTCCGGGATCAGAAAAGCCTGATGTTCCTGAACCATGTATTTATGTCCGTCCAGCACAAGGCATCCTTTTCCTTTTATTATAAAGTGCAGAATACAGCGATTTACAGTGTAATGCTCGTAAGAATATCCGGGATCACAGGCGCATGTGCCAAGCTCATACAGAAAAATATCATCGGAATTTTCGTAGTTGACAAATTTGCAAAAATCCCATCCTTTAAACTTAGGCATAGAAACCTCCTTATTCATAAATCGAAATAATATCGTGTTTATGTATGTATTGTATCCAAAAGCAGTAAAAAATGCAATTCAATGTATCACATTTTGACATAAAGAAATCAGATTTTCACATTATCACGGGGCAGATAATGTAATATACTGATCTTGCATGACATGCTGACCGCAGGATGCTTGCTATATCAGGGCTCGGAATCGAAAAGAATCGGTTCGGTTTGCGGGTTTATAAGGAGGAGGTATAAATGAATATAATTTGGCATGAGAAAACACGGCAATTTCATCTGTATAACGATGAGATCAGCTATATTATGTGTGTTCAGCCGAATGGAGAGATGGGGCAGTTATATTTTGGCAGCAGAATTCATGACAGAGAAGATTTTTCATACCTGTTTTATCGCGGTATGAAGTCCATGGTGGCGGTTGATGCGCCCGAAGAGGATTTTTCCATGGAACTTAACTGCCAGGAGTATCCGGGGTTTGGGACAACAGATTTTGGGATGAACGCGTATGAGGTGGAATATGAGGACGCCTCAAAGGTGAGTCATTTCAGGTATGTATCACACCGGATATCTGCCGGCAAAAGTTTGTTGAAGGGGCTTCCAGCAACGTATGCGGATGACGCTGAGGCGATGAGTCTCATAATAACATTGTCGGATACACGTTGGGAACTATGCCTTGAATTGTCATATACCATTTTTAAGGACTATTCTGTTATTACAAAGAATGCGCGTTTTATCAATCAGGGAGAAGAGAGAGTGATCCTTCACAAGGCGCTCAGCGCCTGTATCGATCTCCCGGATCAGAATTACGAATGGATGCAGTTTTCCGGAGCGTGGGCAAGGGAGAGAATGCCCATCGTGAGAAAGATCGAACGGGGAATCACATCCATTGAGAGTAAACGGGGCGGTTCAAGTGCCAATCAGAATCCCTTTATCATCGTTAAAAGATGTAACACGGATGATTTTGCCGGAGAGGCAGTCGGAATGTCTTTTGTCTATAGTGGTAATTTTATCGCGGCTGCGGATGCGGATACATACGGAAGACTGAGACTGTTAATGGGTATTCATCCGGATACGTTTCGGTGGCCCTTAGAGGCGGGGGACGATTTTACAACGCCGGAGGTCGTTGTTGCCTATACGGACAAGGGGCTGAATGCTCTCAGTCAGACCTATCACGCGTTGTACAATAACCATTTGGTAAGGGGCAGATGGAAAAATCACGCCCGCCCGATTCTTTTGAATAACTGGGAAGCCACCTTTATGGACTTTACACAGGAGAGTATCTTAAAGATAGCAGCTAAAGCAAAGGAGGCCGGAGCAGAACTGTTCGTGCTGGATGACGGATGGTTTGGAGCCAGAAATGATGATCGTGCAGGCTTAGGTGACTGGGTGGAAAACAGGAAAAAGCTTCCGGGCGGCATGAAAGAGCTGGCACAGAAGATCAATGATCTGGGACTTGAATTCGGTTTCTGGATCGAGCCGGAGATGGTCAGCCCGGACAGCGATCTTTACAGGGCACATCCGGACTGGGCGTTTGCTGTGCCGGGAAGAACCCCCGCTTTGGGAAGGCATCAGTATGTGCTCGACTTTTCCAGAGATGAGGTGGTCGACTATATTTTCGACATGCTCTTTCAGGTGATCGATGGCGCAAATATCTCTTACATTAAATGGGACATGAACAGATCGCTTACCGATGTGTATTCCAATGGAACACCGGCAGAACTTCAGGGCTGCGTGTATCACAGATATGTGCTGGGCGTTTATCGGTTATACGAAAAGCTGATCCATGCATTTCCGGACATATTGTTTGAATCGTGTGCGAGCGGCGGGGCCAGATTCGATGCCGGCATGTTATTCTATGCACCGCAGGCATGGTGCAGTGATAATACGGACGGTGCAGACAGAGTGCTCATCCAGTATGGCTCAACCTATGGTTACCCGATCTCTTCGATCGGAGCCCATGTGTCTGCGGTTCCCAATCAACAGACGGGCAGAACCGTTCCGATCAGGTTTCGGGCAGATGTGGCGTACTTCGGAACTTTCGGCTATGAACTGGATCTTAATCACATATCCGAGGAAGAGTTCTGTGAGGTGAAGGAACAGATCGCGTTCATGAAGAAGAACAGACAGCTGCTTCAGTTCGGGAAATTTTATCGGCTCATGTCGCCGTTTGAGACCAATATCAATGCATGGATGGTTGTCTCAGAGGATCAGAAAAAGGCGCTGGTAGGCGTATATACGATGCGTGCGGCTGTGAATGGCCTGCATGGCAGAATACGGCTTCAAGGGCTTGATGCAAACAAACTGTATCATATTCAATCATCTGTATATTATGGCGATGAGCTGATGCAAGTCGGCCTTGTATTAAATCCGGAAAATGCATTGGATTATACGATGGAGCAGGACTATAGTTCCTGTCTGATCTGTCTTAGCGCAGAATGATTGGTCAATTACATATCACAAATTGACAGGAACAGATAACGAAATACCATGTCATTGTCAGGCCGGTGCATTTATAATTATACATAGTTTATGCGGTCAGGCAAATAATAAAGGAACATGTCAAATGGAACAAGGTAAAGTTACGCAGATTAAATAATAGGAGGATTCAGCATGAAAAAGAAAGTTGTAGCAGTATTATTAAGCGCCATCATGGCAGTGTCAATGATCGGATGCGGCTCATCATCGGACGCTCCGGCACCGGCACCTGTAGATGATAACGCCAAGACTGAGGCACCCGCGGCCGATAAGCCGGAAGAAAAGGCCGAGGAAGCGCCTGCCAGCATCGGCGAGAGCGTGAAAGGCGAACTGACGGTTACGATCTGGGATGAGGGACAAAGACCTGGTCTTCAGCAGATTGTTGATGACTGGAGCAGCCAGTCAGGTGTAAAGGCTACGATCAATGTGGTTGACTGGAACAGCTATTGGACACTGCTTGAGGCAGGCGCAACGGGCGGCGAGCTTCCTGACGTATTCTGGATGCACTCAAATGTAGCGCAGCAGTACATGGAGAACGACCTGCTTCTTGATCTGACAGACAGGATTGCGGCAAGTGATAAGATCGATCTTGCAAATTATTATCAGGGTATTGTAAATCTGTATCAGTCAGGGGGCAAGCAGTATGCGGTTCCGAAGGATATTGATACCATCGCGCTGTGGTACAATAAGACAATCTTTGATGAAATGGGCGTTGCTTATCCGGACGACACCTGGACATGGGATGATTTTGCAGAAGCGGCAAAGAAGCTGACCAACGAGGATCATTGGGGCTATGCAATTGCACCCGGAAATAATCAGGAAGGTTTCTACAATACCATCTACTCCATGGGCGGAAATGTTATCAGTGAAGACAAGAAGAAATCCGGATTTGACGATCCCAATACCATCAAGGCTATGGAGTTCTTTACAAATATGATCGCTGAGGGAAGCTGTCCTGATCTTGCAACCGTATCTGAGACCGCTCCGAACGAGCTCCTCTGTGCAGGAAAGACTGCAATGTCAATCAACGGTTCATGGATGTTAGCGGGCTACCGTGACAATGAATATGCAGCAGCAAACTGTGATGTGGCAGTTCTCCCGTTCACCAAAGATCCTTCAGACAGAGTTTCTATCTACAATGGACTTGGATGGGCAGCAGCTGCAAACGGAAAGAACCTGGATGCGGCGTGGTCTTTGATCGAATATCTTGGATCGAAGGAAGCACAGATCAAGCAGGCAGAGCTCGGTGTTACAATGTCAGCTTACGAAGGAACTTCCGATGCATGGGTTAATGCTGTAGACTGCTTCGACCTGAACGGACATATGCAGATGCTGAATGCAAAGCTTGTGTTCAGACCTTATTCAAGGGTTACGACTATTTGGGAAGATATGATGACGGAAAAGCTGAAAGAGGCCTGGACAGGTGAAAAGGCAACTGCTGATGTCTGCATGGAAATTGCGGCTGAGATGGATGCTGCGCTCGCAGAGGAATAATCGGTTTCAGATCAGAAGTATTGACTGGTGAATCACTTACAGAAAGTGCAGCATGGCATAGACATGTTGCACTTTCGTGGAATCATGTTGTATGATTTGGATGGAAAGTAAGGAGACATATTTTGAGTAGAATGAAAATGACACCCAGAGAAAAAAATGAAACAATATGGGGCTGGATATTTATTGCACCTACGATGATTGGTTTGATTGTACTTAATATTATTCCTATCTTTCAGACGATATATCAGAGTTTCTTTAAGACGGGTGATTTCGGAAAAGGGAATAAGTTTGTAGGACTTGCCAATTATCAAAAGGTCTTCGGGGATACAGAGGTATGGCAGGCCCTCTGGAATACCGTGAAGTATGCTGTCGTGGAGGTTCCGATCTCTATCGTAATCGCTTTGATCCTTGCCTCCTTTTTGAACCAAAAGCTGAAAGGGCGTGAGTTGTTCCGGACGATCATGTTCCTGCCGATGATTGTGGCGCCGGCGGCGATCGCTATGGTGTGGAAATGGATTTATAATTCCAATTTTGGCTTGATCAATAATATGTTCGGCGTGAAGGTAAATTGGATTTCCAACCCTGATATTGCAATCTATTCCATAGCAGTCATCGGTATCTGGGGTGTGATTGGATATAATATGGTGTTGTTTCTTGCGGGCCTTCAGGAAGTGCCCAGAGACTATTATGAGGCGGCATCGCTCGATGGTGCAAGCGGGGTCGCACAGTTTTTGCATATAACGGTACCGCTGATCTCCCCTACGATCTTCTTTGTACTGGTTACACGTGTGATTGGCGCAATGCAGGTATTTGATCTGATTTATATGATCATCGATTACAATAATCCGGCGCTGAAGAAGACAGAATCGCTCGTATACTTATTCTACAAGTATTCATTTGAACAGAGCAAAAAGGGATATGGAGCAACGGTTATTGTGGTGCTTCTTGCAGTGATCATGGTTCTTACCGTGTTCCAGATGATCGGGCAGAAGAAGTGGGTTCACTATGATTGAGGAAGGGGGCAGGTTTAGAAATGAAAAGGGATAGCATTAATAAGGTCATTATATACTTCATCCTGATTGTGTTCGCTTTCATCATGATTGTTCCGTTTCTGTGGATGATACTTACTGCATTTAAGACGACAGCGGAGACGATGCAGGTGGATCCGTTTGTACTGTTTCCGAGCGTATGGCAGGTTGAAAACTTTAGCAAAGTTGTTGCGGCGATGGATTTTGTAAAGCTGTATGCAAATACCATTCTCATGATTGCGCTTCGCGTATTATGCGCTGTGGTTACAGCAACGCTTTCCGGTTATGCATTTGCAAGAATGAATTTTAAGGGAAAGAACTTTATGTTTGGCATCGTACTGTTTCAGATGATGATCCCGGTTCAGATATTTATCATTCCGCAGTATGTTATGGTCAGCAAACTGCATCTTACGAATACCGCGCTGGGGCTGCTGTTTCCGGGACTGGTTACGGCGTTTGGTACCTTCCTGCTGCGTCAGGCATACATGGGACTTCCAAGAGATCTGGAGGAGGCTGCGCGGCTGGACGGCTGTAACATCCCGCAGACATTTTTGTTCGTCATGGCGCCATTGACAAAGTCTTCTATGGTGGCGCTGGGTATCTTTACGGCTGTGTTTGCATATAAGGATCTGATGTGGCCGATGATCGTATGTCCGAATCCGAAGAAGACAACGCTTGCGGCCGCGCTCGCAAATATGAGCGGGCAGTATTCGCAAAAATATCCTGAACTGATGATGGCGGCGCTGATTTCGTGTGTGCCGATGATCATATTATATATTATCTTCCAGAAGCAGTTTATTGAAGGTATTGCTACCTCCGGAGGAAAGTTATGATCAAATAGCTTTCAAGAGTGTTAAACTGTTTGTTATAAATAAAAAGAGATACAATCCTGTGTCGCAGGTTGTATCTCTTTTTATTTATATTAGTTGTAATTATCGATGCAGGGCTGGAACATATCCTTAGTCACACCGCACAGAGGGCAGCACCAATCTGCCGGAAGATCCTCAAATGCTGTGCCGGGTTTGATACCGTGCTCCGGATCACCCTTCTCAGGATCATATGTGTAGCCGCAGGGATTACAGAAATATTTTTTCATCTTAACGTCCTCCTTTGTATATTATAAATATGCTGTCATTTTTTATCTTATGATCGTATTAACCAAAGTATCTCTTTAACAGACCAGCAAATGCCTTGCCGTGTCTTGCCTCGTCTCTTGCCATCTCATGAACGGTATCATGGATTGCATCCAGATTGGCAGCCTTAGCGCGTTTTGCAAGATCGAACTTACCTGCGGTTGCACCGTTCTCAGCTTCTACTCTCATCTCCAGATTCTTCTTGGTGGAATCGGTCACTACTTCACCGAGAAGCTCTGCAAATTTAGCAGCATGCTCTGCCTCTTCCCAGGCAGCTTTCTCCCAGTACAGACCGATCTCCGGATAACCTTCTCTGTGTGCAACTCTGGCCATAGCAAGGTACATACCTACTTCAGAGCACTCGCCGTTGAAGTTAGCGCGCAGATCATCGATGATATCCTGGCTCACACCCTGTGCTACGCCTACTACATGTTCTGCGGCCCATGTCATTTCGCCGCCCTGTGCTGTGAACTTCTCAGCGGGTGCATGGCATACCGGACATTCAGCCGGTGCAGCATCTCCTTCGTGAACATAACCGCATACCTGACATACAAATTTCATAATATAGTCTCCTTTTCTTTTTATTTGTACCCTTAGTGAATGGGTTCATTTGTTATTTTATAACACTTTCCGCTTATCCGAGGCCGCGAAGCGGAACTCGTAAAGTTATTTGCGAAGCAAATTACTTTTTGTACACTTGTCACAGATCCCATAGAAATATGTGACATGTCCCTGTATTTCGCCGTCAAAATCTTTGCGGGCAGTCTCCAGGATCTCTGCAATGCTCTCCATCTTAAGATCTGTCACGCCGCCACATTCTGAGCAGACAAAATGGTAATGTTCGGAGGTATCCGCATCAAAATGATCGATACCATCACCCACACGCAGACGCTGTATCGTTCCCATATCGGCTAAAAGCGTCAAATTGCGGTAAACCGTGCCGAGACTGATGTTGGGATATTCCTGCCTGACGTTCTGATAGACCGTTTCGGCGGTAGGATGATCTTTACGAGTCATCAGAAAGTCATAAATGACCTGCCGCTGGCGGCTGTATTTCAACGCCATTGCAAACCCTCCTTAAAAATAGGAATCATTACTGATTTCATGAAATCATTATAACAAATTAAACAAGCTTGTCAATCTTAATTTTATGAATTTATAAATTTTTAATAAGATTATCGGAGATGTTTTATTTCTATCTGCGAAAAGTGTGGTATATTAAAAATATTAAGGAATGAAATGACGCAGTACACGTAGAGAGAAAGGAAGATCACCGTGAAATTCAAGACGAGGCTTGTGATCACATCGATTTCTATTATATTGCTGCCGCTTCTTTTGACGAGTATTATGTTTTTGCTGGTGGGCAGTCATATAGAGGATGCGGAATCCAAGTTTGGGATTTTAGACAAGAATAATGCTTCTTTTATTTATACGATAGAGAATTACAGCCGCATCACGGAAGAAGTGCTGGAAGAAGTGAAACAGCAGATTGTGGAAGACTCTGTGAAGCTGGAGAATAAAGAATACCTCGATCAGCTTACGGAGGACTTAAGGGATAAGTCTTCCTATATCATAGTCAGAAAGGGCAGTCAGATCTACTATACCGGCAATAACAATGCCGCCAGAAAAATATTTGACATGCTGCCGGAATATGGCAATGAAATACCTGACGAGGAGACCGGATTTTATTATAATGATATGAAGAAACTGGTCAAGGGAGTGGATTTCAGGTTTTCGGACGGGGATGAGGGAAGCTTTTTCATTGTGACGAGTATCAATTCGCTCCTTTCCAAAAAGATGCTGCGCAATATGATCATCGCCTTTATATTGGTGCTGATCTTCACCAGTATCATATTGACCCAGTGGATTCAAAAGGGCATCTTCACACCGATCAACCAACTCAACACAGCCATGCAGAATATTGCGGAGGGAAATCTGGAATACATGCTGACGACTGAGGGGCGGGGAGAAATCGGAGAACTTTACCGTAACTATGAGGACATGAGGCTGCGGCTGAAGGAATCCCTGGATGAGAAATTTGAACATGAAAAGAAAAACCGAGAACTGATCAGTAATATTTCCCACGATTTGAAGACGCCGATCACGGCCGTCAAGGGGTATGTGGAAGGGATCATGGACGGGGTGGCCGATACGCCGGAGAAGATGGATAAATACATCAAGACCATCTATAATAAGGCCAACGACATGGATCGGCTGATCAACGAACTGACTACCTACTCCGGCATTGACAACAACCGGATTCCTTATAGCTTCCGCCGTATCAATGTGGCAGATTATTTCGGAGACTGTGTGGAAGAGGTGGGGCTTGACCTGGAGTCCAAGAATATTCAGCTGAATTATGAAGATCTGGTGGAACCTTCCACGCAGATCATAGCCGATCCGGAGCAGCTTAAGCGCGTTATCAATAATATTATTGGCAACAGCGTAAAATATTCGGATAAGGAAAAGGGCGTTATAGACATCCGGATTCTGGATGAAGTCGATTCCATCCGTGTGGAGATTGAGGATAACGGCAAAGGGATCGCGGCCAAGGATCTGCCCAATATCTTTGAACGGTTCTACCGAACGGATGCTTCCCGTAATTCTTCTAAAGGCGGCAGTGGTATCGGCTTGTCTATTGTAAAGAAGATCATAGAAGATCATGGCGGTTATATCTGGGCTACCAGTAAGGAAGGGGAAGGTACCTGTATGCATTTCGTGATACGCAAGTACCAGACAGAGCCCAAGGAATAGCATTGATTTGAGAACGAGGAAATGATTGTATAAACTGAGAGATAGAAAGGACAGGATAATATGAGTAAGATATTAATCGTGGAAGACGAAGAGGCAATCGCAGATTTGGAAAAAGATTATCTGGAACTGAGCGATTTTGAAGTGACTATCGAAAACAACGGGGATAAGGGACTGGAGACTGCGCTGGCAGGCAATTATGATCTTGTGATCTTAGATCTTATGCTGCCCGGCATGGATGGTTTTGAAGTGTGTAAAAAAATCCGGGAGGAAAAGAATATTCCGATTATCATGGTGTCCGCCAAGAAGGATGATATTGACAAGATCAGGGGACTCGGCCTGGGGGCGGACGATTATATGACGAAGCCGTTCAGCCCCTCTGAACTGGTGGCCAGGGTGAAGGCACATATGGCCCGTTATGACAGACTGGTGGGCAGCAACCAAAAGGTCAATGATATCATCGAGATCAGAGGCCTTAAGATAGATAAGACGGCCAGGAGAGTCTATGTGGACGGGGAAGAAAGGGTATTTACAACAAAAGAGTTCGACCTGCTGACCTTCCTTGCGGAAAATCCCAACCATGTATACTCCAAGGAAGAACTGTTCCGGGAAATCTGGGATATGGATTCCATCGGTGATATTGCGACAGTTACCGTACACATTAAGAAAATCCGGGAAAAGATAGAGTTTGATACTGCCAAGCCACAGTATATCGAGACCATCTGGGGAATTGGTTATAGGTTTAAAATTTGATGAAATCACGTATACTATATGAAGATAAAGATATCATCGTCTGCCATAAACCTGCTGGCATTGCCACTCAGACAGCCAGGGTGGGGCAGCGGGATATGGTCAGTGAGGTAACGGCGTATCTGGCGAAAGAAAGAAAAGACAATCCTTTGGAGAAAGGTCAGAAACCGGCCGGGCAGATGCCCTATGTGGGCGTGATTCACCGCCTGGATCAGCCGGTGGAGGGTATTCTGGTCTTTGCTCGGAATAAGGGCGCAGCGGCCGGGTTAAGCCGGCAGATCACAGAAGAACGGATGGAGAAAGATTACTATGCCGTTGTCTGTGGACAGGAGATTCCGAAACAGGGAGAGTTGGTGGATTATCTGTTAAAAGACGGCAGAACCAATCTGTCCAAAATTGTGCCCAAAGAGATGAAAGGGGCAAAGGAAGCCCGCCTGCGGTTTCGCGTGTTACAGCAGCAGGAGATGGAAATGTCTGATGGCGGGGTGGGTCAGACGGCGCTTGTCAGAATTCGTTTACAGACGGGGCGTCATCACCAGATACGGGCACAGATGGCCAATGCGGGTTTAAGCCTTCTGGGGGATCGCAAATATGCCAATGAAGAGACAGTCAGACTTTCGGAGCAGATGGGAATCAGAGAAGTTGCACTGTGTGCGGGGAGACTGGCATTTCATCATCCGTTAACCGGGGAGAAGAAAACATTTTCAGTGATGCCGGAGGGGAAGGCTTTTGCCGGTTTCAGGCAGGTGCTGGAGATGGATAGGAAGGCTGAATAAGGACGTATAAGATTTAAGAAAATAAAGATAATAAAAGCAGTGTCAGTTAAAGAGGCAGAGGTAAGACTTCTGCTTCTTTTATATTTGTATACGGTGGTAAATAAATGATGTGGAACAATGGTCAACAGATAGAAAAATTATGGAATAACAGAGTCATAAAGGCATGTGTTGTGTCGGTCCTTGTCTATATCTTTTTTCGGTATCTCTTTACACTGGCTGCGCCCCTTTTGTCAGCGTTCGTGCTGATCACCTTATTATATCCCCTATTGGAAAAGATACAGAGAAAGATTCCCATCCGTAAAAAATTCCTGGCGGTGGGTATTGTTGTGCCTCTCTTACTCCTGGTGTGCAGTGTGCTCTGGGCAGCTATGGTACTGGGGGCAAAACAGCTGCAAAATCTGCCGGCTCTCTGTGATCAGGTGGGTGCGCAGGCGCAGGTGTTTTTTCACCAGTGCTGTTGCCAAATGGACGGCAAATTCGGCTGGGACGGAGAAGAGATTGAGAGCTATATCATCGAGCAGATGACCGTTATCATGGAAAATGTGCAGATACAGGTGGTGCCGCAGGTTCTGTCCTCATCTTATAACTGTTTTAAGGGAATATTTTCTACGGTAGGTTTTCTGGCGATAACATGTATCGCGGTGTTTTTACTGGAAAAAGATTATGCGAAGATAGTGGAATGGATCAAATCAGAAAAAGATTTTAGATTTATCTGGTCTGTTATGGAAGGTGTGCTCTCCTATATCGTTACCTTTATGAAAGCGCAGGGCGTGATACTCCTGATCATCAGCCTGCTGTGCAGTGTGACTCTGAGTGTGGCCGGGATCAGCGGCGGTATTTTTCTGGGCATTCTGGCCGGGGTGTTGGATATGCTGCCGTTTATCGGCACCGGGATTGTGCTGGTGCCGCTGTCCATATGGCAGCTGTTTAACGGACGGTATGTGCAGATGGTGGTCTGCCTGATTCTGTACGGAGCCTGTATCCTGACGCGGGAAATGCTGGAGCCTAAGCTAATCGGCAAAAGAGTGGGCGTGGCACCGGTCTATATGCTTTTGGCTATCTATGCGGGCGTTAAGTTGTTTGGAGTAGGCGGGATTGTTAAGGGGCCGCTGTCGTTGATCGTGATTTGTGAGATTATGAAGGGGGCGGAGGAGGGAAATAATGCATAAAACTACCGTATCTAAGTTTGACTTGACATATAGTACCAAATATAGTACCATAATACAAACGGAGGTGAGAGGGGCATTGGGAGTAGAGAAGATAATTGAGAAGATGAAACGTCAGCCAAATGGAATACGGCCAGAAGAAATAGATAGAGTACTTAAGGCATACGGATATGAAGCAGCTAGACAAAAGGGTAGTCATAAACAGTATCTCAATAGAGAGACGGGTGATTTGATTACAGTAAAGCAGGAAAATCCGTTAAAAAAGGCATATATTGTAGATGTACTAAGCAGAATAGAGAAATAATTTTTCTACTTTAGACACAGATATCAATAAGAGAGAATACAAAAGAGAGGAAAGGGGAATTTGTCAATGAATATAAAAGATTACATGAAGTTGCCTTACACAAGAATTGTGCAGGAGATGAATGACGAAAGTGGACACTATTTTTACGGAAGAATTTTAGAATTAGATGGGTGTCAGAGTACAGGAGATACAGTTGAAGAATTATATGAGAGTCTTAACGAGGCAATGGAGGGATATTTAGAAGTAAAGTTGGAAAATGGGCTTCCAATACCGGAACCGGAGAATGTGGAGAATTATAGTGGAAGGTTTAATGTAAGACTTCCTAAATCTTTACATCAAAGATTGAGTATTGAAGCAGATAGAGAAGGGGTGAGCCTGAATACACTGGTGTTATATAAATTAGCGCTATAGGTTATTTTAAAAATTTTATATGAAGTAGATTACAAAATAAGAAACGCATCGGAGAGATCTGGTGCGTTTCTTATAACTTTATAGGAAAGTAGTGTAAAGTAATATTCAAAATAAGATTGTGGGAAATGGACAGATAGTGGGAATATACAGGAGGTAGTTCTTGGCAATTGTTTCCCCCATCTTTTTACTATATTCATACGGAAGAAGAAATAGAACAAATTACAAAGGAAACAGTACAAAGAATAGCAAAAATGATCGATGATTTTTAAACCTTTAAATAGTAATATATTTTGTATATAACAAAATTGGGAATTGACAGGAGTTGAAAAATAGCTTATTATTGATAACAAGAAATGGGTTTTCACCGTACATCTTGTTACGGCTTGCTCGTTTCTTTTTTTACTGCCAAAATATCATACAGATATTTTTTGCCATTTTCAGCATGGTTAATTAAAAGACGGGCATGGAATATATTGTATCTGACAAGCACATTCTCCTCATAAACCGGGAGGGCAAAACGGACATCATACCTGTACCAGCCGTATCTGGCGTTTTTGTTGTGTTTTTCCTTGCGGTTTTCTTCATAAGCCGGGTTTGATGCTATCTGTATCAGTTCAGGTATCGCAGTAGCGGCGTTTGCCTTCGCTTTTGCATTTGCACCCATAAGGCTTTTACGGCTTTCTGATTCTGTATATTCCTCAGGAAGTTCATTTCCGATATAAATACGTTCCGCGTTTTCCTCAATCTCGTAATAGTCCCCGACATATCCTTCGAGATACCGCTTTACATCATCCCAGTCAATCTGACGTTTTCCCTTGAATCGGATATCGTTAATTAAGGCCAGTTTTTTACGATCCGCATCGGTTATGATATTTACATTCCTGTTTTCGATCATCTCTTTTGTTTCCTTTCTTCTTTTTCCTTGATTTGTAGATATTAAACTGGCTTTTACACTTCCGTTTTTATAGTCGCTTTTTCTATCAATAAAAGAGTAATTCTTTTTGATTATAAATCAATTACAAGAATCATTATAGTGGAAATGCATGTGATGCGCAAGAAAGGATTAGCGGGATGCTTTTGAGCGTTTTATCGTCCGGATTTTCTTGCTCATATCCCTCGCCAGCCATTCGTTAAAAATATTATGAAAGTCTGCAAATGTTGTCGCCCTATGCGATATCCACTCCGTCATCAGGGTACCATTGCAGACAGTAGCAATTTTATACTGCTCATTATCATAGACTATGGGCTAAGGCCTTCATCCGCAGAAAGTACCCAGTCGCCTAATATTTCGTCACTCCAGTTGTCTAAATGAAATGATATCTCGCCATAAGATGATACCCTGGAAAATATATTTTAAGAACTTACTGATTGTGACAGTAAGATATTTCGTATATAATTTGTATATTACATAATGATGATAAAATGTATTCAGATGGAGGCATACAAGATGATACAGGTAATTACAAATAATACAAAATATTCAGGCGATGGAGTGGTTACTAATCCCATAAATGTGCCTCGTTCATTAGATGAGTATGAGATAAACGTAGTTGATTTGAACAATGATGCAATATGGAAAAATCAAGGATCAGATTATAGTTCAATTAAAGGAATTAAAGATTTTCAAAGCATATCAAAGATGATTCAGTATAGTAAGAAAACAACAATACTGATATTGTTACCTCAAAATGTTAGATTTCAATATTGGGAGATTAGGGGTAAATACGAAAATAGTATCTTTTTGAAAGATATGCTTTCTCATCTGAAGGATATTTTATCTAATTTATATAGTTTGTTTCAAGGTGTTAATCTGGTATATGAGAATACATCAACAAAGCTTATACATAAAATGGCTGATGCGGCATTCTTTTTTTATTTTACATCAGATAAAGAAATTTTATTGTGTTCAGAAGGAAGCAACAAGCCCACAGCAATTATGTTGGGAGATAATATAATTGCATCTACCTTACAAATAAAGGAATACAGTGAAATGATGGAACTTCTATCGGCATTGGGGCTGGTACAAACGAAACAGGATGTGCCGCCTTGGCTTGAAGAAATCCGGATGTTTGATGATAATGAACAATTTGGAATTATTGAGGAAAACAATAGGAGCATTGAGACAGCAAATCAAAACATATCGACAGCGATAGAGAAAATCAATAAAAACAGGGAATATAAGTCTATATTATATACGAATGGTGATGAGTTAGTGAAAGTTGTGTTTGAGATACTGGAAAATATGCTTGGTTGTGACTTATCTCAATTTATAGATAAAAAGGCGGAAGATTTTCTGTTTGAAATTGGAGATACAGTATTTATTGGAGAAATAAAAGGAGTTAATCATAATGTGAAGAGTGAGAATGTTTCTCAGTTAGATGTCCATTACCAGGGTTATTTAGAGGAACATACGGATAAAAATGAAGAGAAGGTTAAAGCTATTTTAGTTATGAATCATCAAAAGAATAAACCATTAGAAGCCAGGGAACCTGTACATGAAAAGCAAATTCAGTTAGCCTACAGAAATGGAAGCCTTATCATTGAAACAATAACATTATTAAAACTTTTTGAACAATACTTATTTCAGAACAAATCAAGAGAGGACTGCATCCATTTACTGTGTACACAAAAAGGTATATTGAACATCTGAATAACAGCGGCCAAACCCTCGGCCACAAAATAGGACAGACCATCCTGTCTTTATACTTTATCGTGATGGCGGTGGTCTACCCCTACTATGCGCCAGGCGGATATCTGCGGATCGGAGAGGCGAAGTATATCTTCTTTCGGAACGTGACGTTTACTGTCATGGCGGCAATGCTCATTGTCGTATTATGTACTATAATCCGGCGGCCGGGACTTTTCACAGAATATTACCACAGGATGTCCGTGACGGACTGGTTTGCCTATGGGTATTTTGTGGCTGTGATGCTGTCCTATCTTGGCTCTTCTTATAAAGGAGAAGCGTTCTGGGGTGCGGAAGGCTGGTATATGGGTACTGTGATGCAGATGATGCTGGTGCTTTTGTATTTCTTCTTTTCCCGGTATTTTGTGTGCCGCGGCGGCTGGCTGGCGGTCTGGATGCTTGCCAGTGCCGGGGTGTTTCTTTTGGGGATTTTGAACCGCTATTCAATCTATCCTGTTGCCATGGAAGGGCAGACGCCGGTGTTTATCTCCACGCTGGGAAATATTAACTGGTTCTGTGGATATTGGTCGGTGACGGCGCCCATAGGGATAACTCTTTATTGGTGCAGTAAAAAGAGATGGCAGCGGGCGGCGGCAGGACTCTACAGTATTGTGGCGATGCTTGCCGGGGTGGTACAGGGAAGCGGGAGCGCTTATCTGGTGTTTGGGGCTGTATTTGTGGCGCTTTTACTGTTTTCCCTGCATAATATACAGCGTCTTTATCGGTGGCTGGAACTGGGTATGTTGTTTGCGGCCGGATGTCAGTTGGGGCGTATCCTGCGTTATCTGCCCGGGTTTTGTATGAATTACGGGGGTGATGTCAACGGGGGCGATCCTCTGGTAATGGAAAGGCTGACGGATTCCGATGTCACCTTGTGGGGGTTGGGTATCTTAGCGGCGGGTTATACGATGTTTAGGCTGTGGGAGCGGAAGAAAGGCTTAACGGATGATAAAAGATTGCGGCCGCTGCATAAAAAAGGATTGGGAAAAACGGCAGGGATTGTGAAAACAGCAGAGAAAGTGAGGACAGCAGAGTCAGCAAAGACAGGAAACGTAACCCGGATTCTGATAGTGATATTGATAGTCTGTATTTGTCTTTGGGGACTGATAAAGACCGTCAGGTTATTGTATAATATGGCGGACGGGTCTGTGCCCGGTCAGAACAGTCAGGGGATAGTGTCTGATGAAGGCAGGGCCGACAGTCAGATAAACTGGTTTCATGATGACTGGGGCAATGGCCGGGGCACAGCCTGGAACTGTAGTATAGAAGCTTATCGAGGGCTGGATACCCTGCACAAGATTTTCGGGGTGGGGCCGGATTGTTTTGCGGCCTATCTCTATGAGGTGCCGGAACTGGCCGGGCGACTTATGGAGCAATTCGGCGATGAGAGACTGACAAATGCCCATAACGAGGGGCTTTCCATCCTGATCAATATGGGGGCACTGGGGCTTCTATGTTATATAGGGTTTGTAGGAAGCGCTTTGGTGCGGTATAATAGAAACGCTGGCAGACAGCCATTTTTCTATGTGTGTGCAATCTGCCTTCTGGCATATACGGTACATAATATGGTAAGTTTTCAGCAGGTATTAAATACGCCCTATTTCTTTATGCTGTTGGGCATTGGAGAGGGGCTTTTGCGCGAGAACAGGGAGAAGCTATGAGTAATAAGCTGCATAAAATAAAAGACGGCGGTCAGGGCGCCGGTCTGGAGATTACAGGACAGTTATTGGAATATCTGCTGGCGGTGGTGACGGCAGTGGTGTGTATCGCAGTGCCTTTGTATGCGAAGGAAGGGTATGACCAGATTGGAAATGCCAAGTTTGAGATCTATAGGAATATTCTGCGGCTGGGGTTTGTGCCCCTATTGATACTGGCGGTTCTGTATGGTGTTTTTTGGATTTTGGGAAAGCACAGATGGCAGCTTTCGATCACGGATGGTTTTGTGCTGGCATATCTTCTTTCGACCATACTGGCCACTGTTATGGGCGGGTTTTATAAAGATGCATTCTGGGGCGCATTTGGCTGGAATATGGGACTGTTTTCACAGGTTAGTTTTGTATTGTTATATTTATTGCTCTCCCGTTTTGGGAAACATTATCGCCCTGTGCTGGCAATCCTGTGCGGGGTGTCAGCGATTGTTTTTCTGCTTGGGATTGTGCACAGGCTTGGAATAGATCCCATTGGGTTTTATCGGGGATTATCAGATGATCAGATGGCGCAGTTCCTTTCTACGGTGGGACAGGCCACCTGGTACGCAAGTTATCTGATCGTGGTTTTGCCCGTGGGGATTGGGGTCTTTCTTTTTACAGAAAATAGGATTTGGAAGATTGTGAGCGGCATTTATGCGGTCATAGGTTTTTGTACGCTGGTGACACAAAACAGCGACAGCGCTTACTTTGCGCTGGCAGGTTTTATGCTGGTGTTCTTCTGGATATGTGTGAAAAAAAGGGAGAGCCTGCGCCGGTTTGTGGCGGTCTGCATGCTGTTCTTCCTTTCGGGTAAGGTGATGTCTTATCTGATGCGGATTGATCCGAACCCGGAACTGAAATATGATTTTCTGACCAGTCTGGTCTTAGATTCTGCCCTGCCCTGGGTATTTTTGGCAGTCTGCCTGGCACTGTATGTGGTGATAGGAAAGCGGCAGGATAAAGCCTATCCGGTGAAGACGATGCTGCGGGTGCGCTGGGCAGTGCTTGCAGTGGTTGGGGCAGTGGTTGCAGGGATTGTAGGGCTTATCATTTTGCAGACGGGTGGGCGCCTTCCGGAAGAGGTATCACAGAGACTGTCCTCCGTGTCCTATTTTACCTGGAATGAGACCTGGGGCAATGGCCGGGGGCGTATCTGGAGTTTTGCGGTCAGGGTTTTCCGGGAAGAGAGTTTTCTGCATAAGCTGATAGGGATAGGGCCGGACTGCCTGAGCAGTTATGTGGCAGTACATCACGGAGAGGAAATGGAACTGTACTGGGGGCAGAAGGTGCTCACAAATGCCCACAACGAATGGTTGAATATGCTTATCAATGGCGGGATTCTGGGATTTTTGTCTTATGCGGGAATTTTTGTGACGGCTGTGAGGCGGTTTTTGAGGGCGGAATCCAGGGATGTTTTGCTGACAGGGATTGCGGCGGCTGCGGTTTCTTATATGGCCTACAATTTTTTCTGCTACCAGCAGGTATGCTGTACGCCGTTTATATTTATATTGATGGGGATTGGAGAATATCTGTGCAGGAAAGAGGACGAGTGAATTGTAAAATTAAGAAGCGGTTTTACATTGGTATATGATGCAGGTGTGAAAAGAACCGTTGAAATTGAGAGATTTTCGTATAAATAGCAGTTGACAAATTCCGTTCCCACACTTAGAATAAGACGCAAGAAAACAGCACAAGATAGCTGTATGGATGTACAGTAGACGTGACGATGAAGAGAATAGTACGAATGGGGAAGGTGACAGAGAGAGGATCAGTGGTGGAAGATTCTTACGGGAGCCATTCGGAACCGGCCTCGGAGTCCTGTGCGATGAACACAGCGTAGCACCGGCGATAACGGTAGGAGAAGAGAGCGTTTATGCGCTAATTAGGGTGGTACCGCCGAGATTTCGGTCCCTTAGGGGATGAGATCTGGGCGTTTTTTATGTCATCAGGAATTGGTTTGGATGAGAGAGGAGAGAAAAAATGGCGGACAAGAAATTAGTGGAAGCGATTACAGCGATGGAGGAGGATTTTGCGCAGTGGTACACAGATGTAGTAAAGAAAGCGGAACTTTTAGACTACACAAGCATTAAGGGATGTATGGTGCTGCGCCCGGCCGGATATGCTATCTGGGAGTTGATCCAGAAGCAGATGGATGAGCGGTTTAAGGAGACCGGGGTGGAGAATGTATATCTGCCCATGTTTATTCCGGAGAGTCTGTTAAATAAAGAAAAAGACCATGTGGAGGGTTTTGCGCCGGAAGTGGCGTGGGTGACCCATGGCGGCTTGCAGCCTTTGCAGGAGAGACTGTGCGTCAGGCCGACCTCCGAGACACTGTTCTGTGATTATTATAAGAATACGATACAGTCCTACCGGGATCTGCCTCAGGTATGTAATCAGTGGTGTTCCGTGGTACGCTGGGAGAAGGAGACAAGGCCGTTCCTTCGCAGCCGTGAGTTTTTATGGCAGGAGGGGCATACGGCTCATGCCACAGCGGAGGAAGCGGAGGAGAGAACGCTTCAGATGTTGAACCTTTATGCTGATTTCTGTGAGGAGGTACTGGCGATTCCTGTGGTGAAGGGACGCAAGACGGACAAGGAGAAATTTGCCGGTGCCGTGGCAACATATGCGATCGAGGCGCTCATGCATGACGGTAAGGCATTACAGTCCGGTACGAGCCACAATTTCGGGGACGGTTTTGCGAAGGCATTCGGTGTGCAGTTTACGGATAAGGATAATACTTTAAAATATGTGCATCAAACTTCCTGGGGAACGACTACCCGCCTGATCGGGGCTGTCATCATGGTACATGGTGATAATTCCGGCCTGGTGCTGCCGCCCAGGATCGCACCGACCCAGATCATGATCATTCCCATCCAGCAGAAAAAGGAAGGTGTGCTGGATAAAGCATATGAATTGAAAGAACGTCTGAGCGGTTTCCGTGTGAAGGTGGATGATACGGATAAGAGTCCCGGCTGGAAATTCTCCGAGCAGGAGATGCGTGGTATCCCGATTCGTGTGGAGATTGGACCCAAGGATATCGAGGCCGGTAAATGTGTGATCTGCCGCCGTGATACAAGGGAGAAGATTGAAGTTTCCCTGGATGAGATTGAAGCAAAAGCAGGGGAAATCCTTGACAAGATGCAGAAGGAAATGCTGGAACGTGCGAGAGCACACAGAGAGAAGCATACTTTTGTGGCAAAAGATATGGATGAATTCCGCAGACTGTTTACAGAGGAAGCCGGTTTTGTGAAGGCTATGTGGTGCGGTGAGCAGGGCTGTGAGGAGAAGATCAAGGAAGAACTGGCAGTTACAAGCCGCTGTATCCCTTTTGAGCAGGAGAATATCAGTGATGTCTGCGTATGCTGCGGCAAACCCGCGAAGAAGATGGTCTACTGGGGCCGGGCATACTAGACGCAGACACTGATAGTCGGGTATGGGCAGGAAAGCGTATGGCATCTTCGGGGCCAGGGTATCGGGGCAATTGCATATTGTCAATAAACAGAGTATAATAGTAAAAGTTGATTTTTGCCCCGCTGTTGCGGCGGGGCTTACCTTAAAGGAGGAAAGGCTATCATGAAAAAATTATTATCACAAATGGCGAAGTTTTCATATTTCTTTATGTGCGGCTGGTATCTTTTTACATTGCCGGTACACGCTTATATCGATCCGTCCGCAGTCACTTATATCATTCAGGCTGTAGCGGGTGTATTGATTGCCCTGGGTGCGGTGCTTACGATTTTCAGACATAAGATTTTTGCCTTTTTTAAGAAGAATAAAAAAGACGGTGAGACAGAGAAAAGTGCGATTGAATTTAAGGATGTGGATGAATAAGAGGCGGTTATGGGTACAGCAATAGATGCAGTGGTAGGCGTTTTGGTCTGGTTGATCAATTTATGTTATGGATTCTGCCATAATTATTGGATGGCAATCCTGATATTTACGTTTCTGACAAAGGTGATCTTACTCCCTCTGTCGGTCTGGGTGCAGAAAAATTCCATTAAGACGGTGCGGATGCAGCCGGAGATGAACCACATCAGCGCAACCTATATGGGTAATCAGGAAGCCATTTCTGAGGAACAGTATAAGTTATTTAAGAGAGAAAAATACAGCCCCTTTGCGGATTTGATTCCTCTGTTTGTCCAGTTGGCATTGCTGATGGGCGTAGTGGAGGCTGTCAAGCGGGGGACAAGCCTGACGGATATTCCTGTCAAGACAGGGGGAGTCACCTTATTGATTCCTCTTCTGGCAGCGTTATCCGCTTTTTTCATGTGCTATGTGCAGAATAAGATCAATGTGCTGCAATCCGAGCAGGGAGCCCTGAACAAGTATGGTACCATGATTTTCTCTGTGGCGCTGTCCTTGTATTTGGGATTTTTTGTCTCCATCGGCGTTGGATTTTATTGGAGTTGCAGCAATATCTTGTCGATCGTTCAGCTGGTGCTTCTGAATATCTGGATCAATCCCAAAGATTATATCGACTATGAGGCGCTGGAAAAGAGCAAGGAAGAATTGAGACAGGCCAAAGCCTTTATGACTTCCAAACAGAAGGAAGACAGAAAGAGTCCTTATCGGGACAAGGAGAAGGCGGATTATAAAAAGTTTTTAAAAACACCTGATAAAAAGATTGTCTTTTATTCGGAAAAGAACGGGTTTTATAAATATTATAAGAATATCATAGAGGAGATTATCAGAAGGACAAACATTGTCATTCATTATATCACCAGCGACCCGGAGGATGAAGTATTCGGGATGGAGAGTGACCAGTTTAAACCGTATTATATCGGAGAACATCGGATGATCGTGCTGATGATGAAGATGGAGACGGATATCATGGTCATGACCACGCCGGATCTGGAGAATTTCCAGTTGAAGCGGTCTTATATCCAGAAGGATATCGAGTATATTTATGTGCCCCATGATGTCAATAGTTCCAACCTGACATTCCACAAGGATGCATTGGATCATTATGATACAATCTTTACATCCGGGCCTAAGAATAAGAGTGAGATTGCTGAGCGGGAAGAGAAGTTTGGACTGCCGGCGAAAAATCTGGTGGAGTGGGGTTCCAGTGTCATAGACAATATGACCAATTCCTATGCGGAGATGGTCAAAGAGGACGGCACCGGGGAGCAGAAAGATAAGACAGTGCTGATCGCACCTTCCTGGCAGAAAGATAATATCCTGGATTCCTGTATAGAAGAGATGCTGGACCAGCTGGTCAAGACGCCCTATCATATTATTGTGCGTCCTCATCCCCAGTATGTCCGTCATTATGAGGGAAGGATAGATGCCCTGGCTGAGAAATACAAAGAGCATGGGGTGGTGTTCCAGAAGGATTTCTCTTCCAATAAGACTGTTTATACGGCGGACCTGCTGGTCACGGACTGGTCGAGTATTGCTTTTGAATATTCTTTTTCCACATTAAAGCCGGTGCTGTTTATTGATACGCCCATGAAGGTTACCAATCCGGACTATCAGGAACTGACAACAGTGCCGATCGATATTGAACTGCGCAGTCGGATAGGTGTTTCCATCAAGCCGGAGAATGTGGAGAATGAGATTAAGGATTCTGTGGATAAACTGTTGTTTGACGAGCAGTTTTCCAGGGATTCTCTGCATAAATTGAAAGAAGCGTATATTTACAATAACGGCGAGAGCGGCAAGGCAGGCGCTAAATATATGATTGAAAAACTGGTGGAACGTTCCGGGAAATAGGGGGATAAACAGATGGTTAAGAGAAATGTATTGTTAAATCCGGGGCCGGCGACAACGACCGACACGGTGAAGATGGCACAGGTGGTTCCCGATATCTGTCCGCGGGAGAAGGAGTTTGTCTCCATTATGCGAGAGATTGAAGAGGGACTTTTGAAGATTGTACATGCAGATCCGGCAGAGTTTGCGGCGGTTTTGTTTTGCGGTTCCGGCACGATCAATATGGATATCTGCCTGAATTCCCTGCTTCCTGCGGGAAAGAAGATCCTGATCATCAACAACGGTGCCTACAGCAGCCGGGGTGCAGAGATCTGTGAGTATTATGGTTTGCCTTATATTAATCTGAAACAGCCTCTGAACAGGCAACCTGATCTGGCGGTGATAGAGAAGACATTGCAGGAGAATCCTGATATTGCGCTGGTCTATACCACCCATCATGAGACTGGCACGGGGCTGCTGAATCCAATCCGGGAGATTGGAGCGCTGGTACATCGTTATCATGGCATGTTTGTGGTAGACACCACTTCCACCTATGCTATGAGACCGATCGATATGGAAGCGGATGAGTTGGATTTCTGTATGGCGTCTGCCCAGAAAGGTATCATGGCAATGACCGGATTATCCTTTATCATCGGCAGGAAGTCCATGATAGAGGCGTCTGCCGATCATCCGAGGCGTTCTTATTATTGTAATCTGTATATGCAGTATGCCTATGCGAAAGAACATGGGGAGATGCATTTTACGCCGCCGGTGCAGGTGATCTATTCGGTCAGACAGGCATTGCAGGAGTATTTTGCGGAAGGCGAAGAGAATAAGTGGGCGAGACACTGCCGGATCTTTGGGGCTATTAAACGCGGCCTTTCAGAATTGGGCTTCCGGACTTATATACCGGAAGGGCAGGAATCCGGGCTGGTGGCGGCGGCCCTGTATCCGGACGACAGTCATTGGGACTTTGAGAAAGTGCATGACTATTGTTATGAGAGAGGGTTCACCATTTATCCCGGTAAAGTAGAAAAGATGGGGATGTTCCGGCTCTGTGCGCTGGGGGCTATCGATCAGGAGGACATTGAGGCGTTCTGGGTAGTGTTCCGGGAAGCATTAGAGGTATGCGGCGTTACAACGCCTGTTATCTATCAGGATTAACCGGACAGGGTATCAGGCGACAGGAGAAGGGAAGGTATTGCTATGAAGAAAGTATATACATGTTTCTGCACGGATGTGATACATGAGGGACATCTGAATATCTTAGAGAGAGCGAACGAGTATGGAGAAGTCTATGTGGGGGTGCTGTCCGATGCGGCGATGGTAAGGTATAACCGGTTTCCCACGATATCTCTGGAAAAGCGTATGGAGATCGTGAGGAAGACGGGGCTTGTCAAAGAAGTGATGGTACAGCAGGATATCATGTATGACCAGGTGGTGGAAGAACTGCGGCCGGATTATGTGGTGCATGGAGATAACTGGTCGGAGGGCCCGGAGGCGATCATCCGTGAGAACGTGATTGCAAATCTTCATAAATATGGCGGGGAACTGGTAGAGATTCCCTATACTTACAATGAAAATGTAAAGCGTATAGACGATCAGATGAAGGAAAAACTGGCCATGCCTGAGTTCCGGCGGAAGAGACTGCGCCAGCTGATTGCCATGCGGCCCATTGTTAAGACCCTGGAAGTGCATTCCGGGCTGACCGGGCTGATTGCCGAGAAGACAGTGGTGGAGAGTAATGGCAAGCTGGATCAGTTTGACGCCATGTGGATATCTTCCCTTTGCGATTCCACGGCCAAGGGCAAGCCGGACATCGAGCTGGTGGATATGTCGTCCAGGATCCGCACCATCGATGACGTGATGGATGTGACCACGAAGCCGATCATTCTGGATGGGGATACGGGCGGTCTGGTGGAGCATTTTGTGTATAATGTGAGAACCCTGGAGCGGATGGGCGTTTCGGCGGTGATCATCGAGGATAAGACCGGCCTTAAAAAGAATTCCCTGTTTGGCACGGAAGTGGAACAGACGCAGGACAGTATAGAAAATTTCTGTGAAAAGATAAAAGCGGGCAAGAAAGCGCTGCGGACGGAAGAATTTATGATCATTGCCAGGATTGAGAGCCTGATCCTGGAACGCGGTATGGAGGATGCACTGAATCGTGCCCGCGCATATGTGGAGGCCGGGGCGGATGGCATCATGATACATTCGCGCAAAAAATCTCCTGATGAGATTCTGGAGTTTTGTCATAAATTCCGGGAGGAAGATGCCAAGACACCGATCGTGGTAGTGCCCACATCCTTTAACAGCATCACAGAAGAAGAACTTGCGGCGGCAGGCGTCAATATTGTGATCTATGCCAATCAGCTGACGCGCAGCGCTTTTCCGGCAATGCAGAGTACTGCGGTGGAGATTTTAAAGAATCACAGAGCGCTTGAAGTGGATTCCAGATTGATGCCTTTTAAAGATATCATACGTCTGATTGACGAGATATAGAAGGAGAAAGATTGTGAGAGAGATAGCCATTCTGATGGCGGCTGGGCTGGGCAGCCGTATGCGTCCCCTGACAGAACATACACCCAAACCTTTGATTAAGGTTCATGGGAAACCCATGATTGAGACTGTCATAGAAGGACTGCTTGGACGGCCGGTAGAAGAAATCTATATTGTGACGGGATATTTGGGGGAGCAGTTTGAGCCGCTGTGCGAGAAGTACCCACAGGTACATATTCTGCATAATCCGGATTACCAGACGAAAAATAATATTTCTTCTATCTATGCGGCGAAAGAGGTTCTGGGCACGGCGGATTGCTTTATCTGCGAATCCGATCTGTATGTGGCGGACGCGTCCATTTTCCGGAAGGAGTTAAGGAATTCCTGTTATTATGGCAAAATGGTGCAGGGATTCTCCGATGATTGGGTGTTTGAACAAAAAAATGGCCGGATTTCCCGGGTAGGGAAAGGCGGGACCGATGTTTATAACATGGTGGGAGTTTCCTATTTTCAGAAAGAAGACGCCCGCATCTTGCAGGAAGAGATTGTCAGGGCCTATAAGAAAGAGGAGAACGGAAATCTGTTCTGGGACGAAGTGGTAGACAGGAACCTGGACAGACTGCGGCTTACGGTGGAAGAGGTTCTGGAAGGACAGATTGTGGAGATAGATACCGTGGAAGAATGGGAGAGAGTCAATGAAAGCATCTAAAGTATTATCACAGTTGGAAAATATGGGGATCGATACCATCGCAGGGGTACCGGATTCTACCCTGAAACAGTTCTGTGACGGGTTGCAGACATATGAGGGCAGCCTGCGTCATTATGTGACAGCCAATGAGGGCGCGGCGGTGGGGGTTGCCATAGGCACCTATCTTGCTTCCGGCAGACCGGCCTGTGTGTATATGCAAAATTCCGGTATCGGTAATATCGTCAATCCGCTGGCGTCCCTGGCAAACGGGGATGTGTACGGGGTTCCCATGCTGTTCATCGTGGGATGGCGGGGAGAACCCGGCGTTAAGGATGAGCCTCAGCATGTATTTCAGGGCAAGATTACCTGCGAATTGTTTGAGACACTTGCGGTCACTTACAGTGTGATCGATCAGAATACAACGGCGGAAGAGATGGAGGCTATCTTGCAGGAAGCTGGTCAGATTCTGGAAAGAGGAGATCAGTTTGCTATTATCGTGAAGAAGGGCACCTTTGAGAAGGAAGCGCCTTTTACCTGGTCCAATGGCAATCCCATGGAACGGGAAGAAGTGCTGGGACATATTTTGCAGACACTGCCCCGCGAGACTGCGATCGTATCTACGACCGGCAAGATTTCCCGGGAACTATATGAGCAGAGCGATAGGATTTATGGCGATCATGAAAACCTTTTTATGACGGTCGGCGGCATGGGGCATGCCTCTATGATCGCTCTGGGTGTGGCATCAAAGAGGCCGGATAAGACAGTGGTCTGTATTGACGGGGATGGTGCAGCGCTGATGCATATGGGCGCCATGCCTTTTATAGCCTCTCAGGCACCGGAGAATTTCTATCATATCGTCATCAACAATATGGCCCATGAGTCGGTGGGCGCCATGCCTACGGGGTGCCAGCAGACATCCTTTGCCGAGATTGCCAAAGCAGCCGGATACAGGACTGTAGAGAAGCTGGAGACGCTGGGAGCGGTGGATCAGATTGGTAAGCGGATTCAGGAAGAGAAGGGGCCTGTCCTTTTTGAGATACCAGTCGGACTGGGTTCCCGGGCAGATCTGGGCAGACCGAAGGAGAGTGCGCGGGAAAATAAGGATGGGTTTATGGAGTTTTTAAAGAAATATTGAGTTGATGAACATATGACAGAAACTTAGATTTCAGGTTATAGAGACGAGAGATATATCAAAGGGGATTCCGGCAAGGAAGGAGTTTTGCAGGTAAAATGAGCAGGAGAAAAAAGCGCAGGAAGAAAAAGGGCTATGGCACGATCATATTTTTAAGCCTGCTGATCATAGCCTGTATTGCAGTGATTATCGGGATTGCCAGCGGTTCATTGACTGATAAAGTCAAAACGGTCGTAAAAGAAAAAGTAACGCAAGAGGTTATGGAGCAGGCCGTGCAGAAGGCACTGGAAAGCAGCGGCGACCCGCAGGCGGCTGAAAAGGCCAAAGAGATTGTGGGCAACATGGAGGAAGCTGACAAGCAGAAAGCGGAAGAGATCATTGAGAAATACGCGGACAGTGACACTTTGTCAGACTGCATGGAGATTGTGAGTGACGGTGTGACGGAGGAGTCTCTGGAAGAAGTAAGGGATTATCTGGAGGGCAGTGTGTCGGCGGAAGATCAGGCGCAGCTGGAGGAGTTGTACCGAAAGTATAGTGAGGGATATTAAGAAGATTTTTTGAAATATCGAGAAAGCATAATATGAGGGTGTCTGTCAGTTGCGGCAGGCACTCTTTGCTTTGTGGGCAGAAACCTAAGTGCGTGTATGCGGCGGGTCTTGACTCCTAATAAATAGTGGTAGGGGTTGACAAATGTATACCCTGAGAGTATTATTGGGTATACAAGAGTATACCAGATATTAAAAGTCGGAAAGATAGAAGAATCAAAGTGGAGGAACATAACAGATGGTCAGCTTGTCAGATGGAGAATGGAAGATCATGAACTGTCTCTGGGAACGGGAGAGTACAATTACAGAATTGAAAAATGTGCTGCAACAGGAGACAGGCTGGGATAAGCATATTGTTATCACCATGCTTTCCCGGATGGAAAAGAAAGGAGCTGTTACCCACAGGGATGGCGGCAGGGCCAAGGTGTTTTATCCGCTGGTATCCAGAGAAGAGTTTTCCATGCAGGAGACGCGCGGGTTTTTACAGAAAGTGTATCGTGGAAGTCTGGGCATGATGGTCAACGCCATGGTGGAAGACCAGGCATTGTCGGAAGAAGAAATACAGGAACTCTATGATATCTTAGGGCAGGCGAAGGCATCCAGGGATAAGGAATTTTAGAGGAAACGACCCAGATGCGTCAAGTGTGGAAAGGATGAAGCATAATGGCTTATAACATGAAAGAAATCATTATCACGGTATCTGTCCTGATCCTATGTATTATGCTGGTACGGCGGATATGCAGAGGGAAGATAGGCAGCAGGTTCCAGTATGCGCTCTGGATCTTGGTGGTGCTTCGACTTGTCATTCCGGTGCAGGTAACGGTCAGCCTGCCGGTAACGGAGTGGCTGGAACGATATCATCTGCTGGAATCCCATACGGATCGTATGGTGGAACAGATGGAGGAACCGATTCAGGTGACGATTGATTCCCGAAGCGGTATCTATCATCTGTTGGCGGAAGAGGATATGAAAGATGCCGCTGCGGACAGGTCTGACGGCCCAAGCATTGCATTTATGGTAACACATCTTCGTTACAGCTGGCTGGATGTGCTGGGTACGATATGGACAGTGGGCATGGGTATCGTAGCGGCATGGATTCTTGTCACCAATGGGATTTTTGGCCGCAGGTTAAAAAGAGGCCGCAGGGTTATGGAGCTGTCAGAGGAAGCGGCATCCGCACTGCGGCAGAAGCTGCCGCAGAAAATTGCCGGGATGTATGACCGAGTTCCTGTTTATATTGCAGAAGACCTGACTTCGCCCTGTCTCTATGGACTGCCGGGGCGGGAAGCGGTCTATCTCTCAGCGGATATTGCAGAGGATACTGACAGGCTGTGTCATGTGTTGACGCATGAACTTTGTCACAGGAAACATGGCGACAGTTTCTGGGGCATACTGCGGGAAATTCTGGTAACAGTGTATTGGTTCCATCCTCTGGTGTGGGCGGCGGCTGTCCTGTCTAAACGGGATTGTGAACTGGCCTGCGATGAGACGGCGCTCCTGCTTCTGGGTGATGAGGAGAGGATTTCCTATGGGGAGACACTGCTCTCTATCATTACCAGAAAGGCGAAGGTCTTTGATCTGCTCTGCAATGCGACTACCATGACCGGCAGTGGAAAGAGTGTCAGGGAGCGTATTGCCTATATCGCCGGAAAGCCGAAAGTGCTCCGGGCGGCGGTAATCCTGACGGTGGTGTTGATGGCGGCTGTCTTTGTGTTTGCATTTACCAGAAGCCATAAGAGTGTCAGGATCATGGCTTTTGGCCAGGATATGGAAACCGTAACGGGAGCGGATATGCAGATTCCCCTGCCGGAGAGCATTCGTGGTGTCTGCGGGCAGGTGCGTGAGGATGGAAATGATGACGTTGTGATATATCATGTGGAGTCCAGGCAGGAAGTGGGCAGGTTTGCCAGAATGAGACTGAGAGATGCTTTACAGATGGTGGAGGAAGGCCGGGAGATCATACCCATAGGCGATTACGGAGACAATTATCTGTTAAAAGCGTATCTGGGGATTTCGCCGGAACCGGTGAGTGTGACGCAGCACAATTATACACCCTATTCACCGATAGGAGAGGAATCGGGAAAAGAGTCCGGGGCGCTATGGCATGAAGATATTATCATACATGACGATTCCTTCGAAGCCGATGGAGTGCCGGGAACAGACAGCAGCGCAGAGACGGAACATATTTATGAACCGGGAGAAGATATCGATACGGAGACAGAACACATTTATGTGCCGGGAACAGATAGCAATACGGAAACAGAGTATATTATACCGGAAGAGAACGGTTCAACCCAGATTCCGGCTCCGGAAGAGACGGAGAGCTATACTATTTTCCTGCCCTTTGAGGAGGGGCAGAGCCTGGATGCGATGGAACTGGCCGAAGAAGACGATTCGGAGACAGCAGTGGAATATCTGCCCAATGAGACTATCACGACAACAACTTATCCGGCCAAAGAGGTCAATATAGATGATGTATTGTCGCATAAGGGATGTTTTGTCTATATTAAGGCTGATTATGGCAAAGTCGAGGATAGATATTTACAGGAGATGGAAAGTATCAGTGATACATTGGAAAAAGTATCGGCGGATGTGGTCGTGTTAAGTCTGAACGGAGAGATGAGGGAGGAACTATTGGATGCCCTGACCCAGAGTCGGACGCCTTATGTGGGTGACAATGTAAAAGTAAGCGCGCTGATCAACGCGCTGCCGGTGCCGTCAGCCTTTAATTATAAGGGTGATATTTCCCTGCAAACACTGGAAAAGCCCTACTCTGTCCGGTTTGAATATGAGATGACCACAGACAGCATCCCGCAGGAAGATTTGGATATGATGTATTTTAATGCTGCGATGCTGTTCTATGCCATCGGAAATGTGGATGAGGTTACAATGTATATCAGACAGCCCTCGGACAACGATATGGCAACCTTACTGCATGTTTACACGCGGTCAAATATGGAAGAAGTTTTTGACGGTTTATTAAAGGCGGATTATGAGAATGAGGAACTTTTCCATCAGGGGCTTTTGGAATTACATGCTGCTGTGGTGGAGTACCTGCATTCTCAGGATTAATTTCCTGTAATAATCCTGCAATTTAAAAAAATTTTAAGAAATTATGTAACCTTTTTTTAATTTTCCCACTCTAATAATATAGATGTGTAAAAGAAAACATCCGGCCGGTTTTTAGAGATATTTTAAAGAATTTCCCGCTATAATTAATATAGATGGGATAAGATGCGTGACAGAACGCATAAATGCAGACGGCAGGATGGAAGCTACTAAAGAGGGGAAGCAAGAATGGGGCAGCTACAGAGGGATGACAGAAGACGAGTACGGCAGGAAACGGTAGAGCTTTGGGAAGTTACGGGTGAAAGGGCACGCGATTCCCGGACAAGGCAGACAAGGGCATCAGGACAGATACAGCGCAGAAGGCCGGTGGAACAGGCAGGACAGAGAAGACGGCCGAGGCCGATTGAGGAAGAACGTCAGGGAAGACAATCTCGCCCGATAGAATATGACGACCGGAAAAGACAACCCCGTCCGGCAAAATCTCAACGGGCCAGGGCAGGTTCACATCGCCCACAGGAAGAACTTCAGTTTTTATTGCCGGTAGACTATCCCCAGGCCGGCAATCCCAGACCGGTACAGTCCATCAAACGCCGCAAGGCAAGAAGGCGGAAGATTTTCCTAAGCAGGGCAGTGGCAGTTCTTTTTATCATGTTGTGCCTGATACTTGTTTATCTGGCAACTGGGGCAGCGTATCGCTATATTCATCGGGACATGATGCGTGAAAAAGTAAAGAAAGAGGAGCAAGTCAGTACCCTGTCGGATAAATTAAGCGGCACAAAGATAGCGCCGCCCGACATTGTGGAAGACTTTCTGGAGGTCAATGAATATTCCAGACCGGGAACGAAACTTGATGAGGTGAACAGTGTGTTCGTTCACTATACGGCGAATCCGAGAACATCGGCGCGGAATAATCGCAGTTATTTTGCGAATCTGGCGCAGACTCATGAGCGGGAGGCCAGCGCGCATTTGATCATTGGCTATGAGGGCGAGATCATACAGTGCATTCCCTTTGAGGAGCAGGCTTATGCGGTGCGGACCAGAAATGGGGACTCAATCTCCATTGAGTGCTGTTATCTTGAAGAGGATGGTTCTTTTACGCAGGAGACTTATGACACTTTGTTACATACGCTGGCGTGGCTTTTAGAGAAATATGATCTTACCACAGAAGACATCCTGCGGCATTATGACTGCGGCGGTAAGAAATGTCCGCTCTACTATGTGGAGCATGAAGATGCCTGGGAGCAGCTGCTTGCGGATGTGGAAGCATATGAAGCATCTGCGGAGTAGAGAGAAAGCGGACAGATGCGAGAGGTTTTTATGAGAGTATTGAGGAGGAATCATCATGGGAACAATGGTTGTGCTGGTGATTGTGGCTGGGGCTGCGGCTCTTGCGATCAGAAGTATTATCAAAAATAAAAAGGCAGGAAAGTCAATCCAGTGCGGAGGAGACTGCAATCGCTGCGGCGGTTGTCATTAAAAGGAATATAATATAATGTGAATAACTGTCGGTCTGTCAGGGAGAATAGGGTTTTAATTTCGTTTCCTGGAAGACCGGCAGTTTTTGTATTTTTATTTTAGAGAGCATGTCAAAAAGAACGAAATTAAGTTACAGAAAAAAGGACGTCAATTTATAAAAAATGTACGTAATTTGTGGGACGATTTACGATTGATTTGTATTTTATTTGTATTTAGTTACCTGAAAAATCTTGTAAAAATATCAACTTTAGTGTATGATTAACGTGAATATTAAAAAGAAGTAATAATAATCGAAAAAATAACTAAAATTTGGGAAAAGATGTATTCACATGACGGGGAAAGGTCCGCTATTCATGAAAATAATATTTATGAATAGTGTTTTTTATCAATAGGGGTAAACAATTCAGAATTGTGTCACAGAAATGATAAAGACGGAGGGAATCTTACCATGAAGAACAAGCAGAAGAAGACAAAAATATCACTGGGCCAGAAGATTACTGCCAGCATGCTAGCCATGCAGATCGTTGTCATGACAATCCTGTCAGTTTTAGTTACTTATTCTATTACGACAGACACGCGAAACAGCACGATCAACAGTATGAAGACGATCGTTGAGGAACGAAGCCAGATTATAAAGAATTATGTGCAGGAGGCGGAAGGAACCCTTACCGCTTACAGCCGGGCAGGAGAGATTCTGGATATCATGTTAAATCCTGAGGATCCGGATATCGTAGCGGCTGCACAGGCTTATACAGAGAAATTTTCAAGTGATGTTGCGAATCTGGAAGGCTTGTATGCCAGTGAATGGAATACGCATGTGCTGGCACACACCAATCCCCAGGTAGTGGGTATTACCACAAGAGAGGGAGATCCTCTGAAGGCATTACAGGACGCCATGATTGCGGCAAACGGTGTGTATAATACCGGTATCATTATCTCACCTGCCAGCGGTCAGCAGATCGTATCCATGTACATGGCAGTTTTTGATGAACAGGGTAACCCGGCAGGTCTCGTGGGCGGTGGTATTTTCAGCACAGGATTGATTCAGATTCTTGACAATCTGACCATGGACGGAATGGAGAACGCTACTTACTGCATGGTAAATGTGGAGAACGGGCAGTATATCTTCCATGAGGATGAGGAAAAGGTTGCAACACCCGCTGAGGAAGATTATATCATTAAACTCTGTGAGCAGTTAAAGGGTGCTACAGAGGATAAGAGCGATCATATAGAATATTCGCAGAACGGCGAAAAGTATATTTCTACATATTATTATATGGCAGACCATAACTGGCTGTTTATGCTGTCGGATGATCAGAAGGAAATATTTGCATCCGCGGATCAGATGAAAATTACTCTGATTATTTTCTGTGTTGCCGCCATGTTAATACTGATCATTATTTCCCTCATCATTGTGGGGCAGATCTTGAAACCGATGAGGTCCATTGAAGGAGGGCTTATCTCCTTACAGAATTTTGACATTTCAGATAATGTTGAGATTAAAAAGTACTGCGGCAGACGCGATGAACTGGGTAACATTGCGAGTGCAACGGAGGTTCTGATACAGTCCTTACAGGAGATTACGGGTACCTTGAAGGATTGCTGTAATACGCTGGAGGAAAATGCAGGTCAGTTGCATCAGTCGTCTTATGAACTGGTAGGGGATGTTACGGATAATGTAGCGACAACGGAAGAACTTTCTGCTGCATTAGAGAGTACAAATGATGTTGTATCGAATGTAAATACAGAGATTCAGAGTATTAACTCGGTGGTTGGTTCTATTCTGGATAATATTTCGGATTCTATCCATACAAGTGATTCTGTAATTGGCAGTGCAAAAGATATGCAGACGAAAGCGGACTACGCTTACAGGAATGGACAGGAAACATTGGTTCAGACGAAGAGCTCCGTACAGGAAGCCATCAGCAGCCTCAGCAGTCTTACGAAAGTCAATGAACTGGCATCGGAGATTCTCAACATTGCAGGACAGACAAACCTGTTATCCCTGAATGCTTCCATCGAGGCGGCACGGGCAGGTGAGGCAGGAAAGGGCTTTGCGGTGGTTGCCGGAGAGATCGGAACCCTGGCGGATACTTCCCGGAATACGGCGTCCAGTATCCAGGCTATCTGTAATGAGACAAATGATAGTATCAAGGTAGTGAATCAATGTTTTGATACGATCATTGAATTTATCGAGAAGGAAGTTGTAGATCAGTTTAAAGATTTTGCGGAGAAATCTACCGGGTACAGCATTTCTGTAAACGAGATTAAGGAACAGCTTGACAGAGTAGATCAGGCGGTTCAACAGCTGGAGGCTTCTGTCAGACATATTGCGGATAATGTAATGGATGTGAATAATATTGCCAATGAGAACATGAGCGCTATCAGTGTGATTGTTGAGAAGAATGAGAGCACGGCATTGATCGCCGATCAGATCCAGCAGCAGTCCGGACAGAACAAGAAGCTGGCAGAAGAATTAGACAACCTGATTGATAAGTTTAATTATTAAGTATTATCTTTTTCATATTATTCTTCTTCTGGAGGGAGTAAGATTCTAAGGTTAGGGTTTTACTCCCTCCTTTTTTGCTGTATGATAGGGTTGCAACTGACAGTTGACAGATTTCCAAGCGGACTTGCTGGTCAGATTGTGTTTGCCTTTTTATGATAAATAACATCAGGGCTATGCTGACAGGATGATTTATACCTGATAACAGAAAATGATGAAAAGGAGACATTTCTATGACACTGGGAGAAAAGATTTACAGGCTGCGGACGGAGAGTGGATTATCACAGGAGAGTTTTGGGGACAGCCTTGGCGTATCGAGGCAGTCGGTATCTAAATGGGAAACCGGACAATCGGTGCCGGAACTGGAAAAGATTGTGGCGATCAGTAATCTATTTGGAGTGACGACAGATTATCTGCTGCGGGACGAACTGGAGGGGATAGATTGGGGAGATTCGCAGGCAGAGCCGCAAGACATGATGAACGGCTCCGGCCGCAATACGGTTTATGTATTCAGACGGTCTCATTTTGAGTATAAGAGTAAGAAAATGATAGGGAATCTTCCCCTCGTGCATATACACACAGGAACAGGCCTTTATCGTGCAAAGGGTGTGATCGCAATTGGAAATATTGCAGAGGGTGTTCTGGCCGTTGGCCTTGTGGCAATGGGGGGATTGGCGATTGGCGTGGTTTCCCTGGGTCTGGTTGCTATTGCAACTCTGGCGGCGGGCATCCTTGCATTCGGGAGTTTTGCCATTGGTATTATTACGGCGGGAGCGATTTCGGTGGGAATCTTCTCCATGGGGGCGCTGGCCTTTGGGCAGTTTGCTTTCGGAGCATCCGCTCATGGCGCACAGGTGGCAGTGGGAGATGTGGCGCAGGGGAATATTGCGTTAGGATATTCCCAGGCGTTGGGCAATTATACGCAGGTCAGTAACAGACAGCCCTTTGACTATGAGAATGCCTGCCGGTTGATTGATGAACATGTATCGCCTTATTGGTTTTTCTTTAAGTCATGGGCGAAGAGCATGGTGAAATTATTTTAGGCTGGTTATTTCAAATTGAATCCCGTCCTACACTGTGATATAGTTAAAGCAGTAAGGATTCGGGAGGTAGATCATGAAACTGGTTGTACTGGAGAGAGACAGCGTGGGAACGGATGTGGACGTGAGCTGTTTTGAAAGATTTGGGACAGTGACGTACTACGGAAACACCGTGGCAGATACCGTGGCAGAACGGGTGAAGGATGCCGAGGTTATTATTTCCAATAAGGCGCCCATGAATGAGAATACCTTAAAAGACGCGGCGCACGTGAAGCTGATCTGCCTGTTTGCTACAGGATATGACAATGTGGATCTGGCATACTGCAAGAGCCGGGGGATTAAGGTTGCAAATGTGGTCAACTACTGTTCAACGGCGGTGGCACAGCATACACTCCTTCTGGCACTTTCACTCTCTGAGAAACTGGCATTTTATGATGACTATGTGAAATCCGGGGCCTATGGGGCACAGGATCGATTTTCTAATTTTGACAGACCGTTTGCCGAACTGGCCGGAAAGACCTGGGGCATAGTCGGTATGGGCAACATTGGCCATAAGGTGGCATCCTTGGCGGAAGCCTTTGGCTGTAAGGTAATCTTCTATTCTGCATCCGGCAAAAGCAGCTGTACAGAGTACCAGCGGGTGGAGTTTGACACGCTTTTGCAGGAGGCAGATATCTTATCACTTCATTGTCCGCTCAGTGACAGAACCAGGGGACTGATCAATAAAGAGGCTTTTTCCAGGATGAAAGAGACAGCGATACTCATCAATGTGGCCCGTGGGCCGGTGGTGAATACGCAGGATCTGCATGATGCATTGATGGAAGGACAGATTGCGGCGGCGGGGCTGGATGTGCTGGAAAAAGAACCCATGGCAAAAGATAATCCATTGTATGAGATCAAAGACAGTACGAAACTGATCATTACGCCACATATGTCCTGGGCGAGCATAGAGGCCAGGACACGTCTGGTGGGTGAAGTGATGCAGAATATTCAGGCTTTTCTGGACGGGGAAGTCAGAAATGTTGTGGATCTGTAATTTATATAAAGAAAGAGAAAACAGGAGGAGATTTCATATGGGAATTGTGATTAAAGATGCGCTGGTGGTACTTCCACAGGGGGAAGAAGATGTGATCCGGGAGACGAGCCTCTATATTGAGGGAGACAGGATCGCAGCGATCGGGGACAAACCGGCAGGATTCGTGGAAGATAAGGTGATTGACGGCAAAGACAGGCTGGTGATTCCGGGACTGATCAACTGCCATACCCATTCCTATATGTCATTTATGAGGAACGTGGCGGATGACCTGTCCTTTATGGACTGGCTCTTTGGTACGATCGATCCTATTGAGCAGCAGATGACGGATGAGGATACCTATTGGGGTGCGAACCTTGCCATTATCGAGATGATGAAGAGCGGAACTACCTGTTTTAATGATATGCAGATGAATATTCATCAGACTACGCGTGCGGTGAAGGAATCCGGTATGCGCGCAGTGATCTGCCGTGGACTGGTGGGAAGCGGCAATGATGAAGCGGGGCAGTCGCGTCTGCGTCAGGCTTATGAGGAGCGGGATGCGGCGAAGGATTGCGACCGGCTGACCTTTAAGTTAGGGCCTCATGCACCTTATACTTGTGATGATGAATTCTTAAAGATTGTGGCGGCGGAAGCAAAGAAAGAGCATATGGGAATCCATACGCATCTGTCCGAGAGCGAGAGTGAGATCAGCCAGATCCAGGAGAAATATGGCTGTACGCCGATTGCGCTGGCGGAGAAATGCGGCATCTTTGACGTGCCGGCTATTGTTGCGCACTGTGTACAGGTGACAGACGAGGATATTGATATCTTAAAAAGAAAGAATGTCAGTGTTGTGACCAATCCGGCCAGCAACATGAAACTGGGTAATGGTTTTGCGCCTGTGGCGAAGATGCTTGAGAAAGGTGTGAATGTATGTCTGGGTACGGATGGCGCGGCCAGCAATAACTGCCTGAATATGTTCCATGAGCTGAGCCTGTTGACATTGATTCATAAGGGAACAGGCAGGACCCCTCAGTGCGTCAGTGCCAGGGAGGGATTCCGGATCGCCACTATCAATGGGGCGAGGGCGCTTGGCCTGGAAAAGGAGATTGGCTCTATTGAAGTTGGCAAAAAAGCCGATCTTGCTGTTCTCGATCTCAATACGCCGTCACTCACGCCCAGAAATAATCTGCTTGCAGGTTTGTCCTATTCGGCAAACGGTTCTGAAGTTGACACAGTCATTATCAATGGCCAGGTTACCATGGAGGGACGCAGGATCCTCACCATGGATGAACAGCTGGTTTATGATAAGATACAGGATATCATCGTGCGCATGGGACTCGATAAGAAGACATATTGATGAGATAGGACTTATGTATTATGATTCCATACGATTTTATGATAGCGAAATGCGTCAGAGTTTGCTATAATAGACGCAGGACAAATTTATATGTATTAGGGGGAATGTAATATGCTGGCTACTTTGATACCGTTTTTTGACAAAGATATGAAGGTTCGTGCATACTCCTTGTTTTCACAAAAAGAGAACAGCCTTCTGAATCCGCCGATTTTTGGAACAAGCAGTGCTACGGGACTGGCAGAGATCGAGGGACTGGACATTGTACGTAATATTGGGATTGATACTTTGTCGCCGGGTACGGATGTACTCATACCGGTGAATCATATCGCGATCTTTTCCGATCTTGAATCCCAGTGTGAAGGTCTGACGGGCAGACTGGTACTATTGTTTGACAAGTCGATCGAGAATACGGAGGCTTACCGGAAACGCCTTACAGATTTGAAACAAAAGGGCTTTAAGCTGGCTATCATGAAACTTCCGGTGAACGAACTGGAACAGAACAAAGAGCTCTTGATGCTGATGGATTATATCATATTGGATCATAAGAAGGTAGATGTCTCCAAAGCCAAGATATATTTTGGACATTTATATCCGAATCTGACCATATGTGTGGGCAATATCGACAGCCAGGAAATCTTTGATCAGCTGAAAGATGATGACAGCTTCCAGTTTTTTGAGGGTAATTTCTATCGTATTCCCATCAATAAGGGAGAGACAGAAGTATCTCCGCTTAAGATCAACTATCTGGAACTGATGAATATTGTCAATGATGTAGATTTTGAGCTGACCAAAGCTGCCGATGTCATCGGGCGTGATACGGCGCTGGTGGTAGAACTGCTTAAGATGGTCAATCACATTGCGATCAATTCTGAGGTTACTTCTATCCGCCATGCGGCTGCCATCTTAGGGCAGAGAGAGTTAAAGAAATGGATCAATACGGTCATCACCAAAGAATTATGTGCGGACAGGCCGAATGAGGTTGCAAGAACGTCTATGTTACGCGCTAAGTTCATGGAATGCCTGGCGCCTGTTTTCGGACTTGGGGCAAAAGCCTCAGAAGTATTTTTGATGGGACTGTTCTCCATTCTGGATATTATTCTGGATATGCCGATGGAAGAGGCTTTGAAAAAGGTTAATGTAACGAAAGAAATTTCGGACGCGCTGGTATATCGGAAAGGTGAACTGGCGGGTATCTATTCCTTTGTGATCAGTTATGAGTCGGCGGACTGGCAGGAGATCAGCAGACAGCTTATTGTGTTAAATGTTGATACCAATACTATCTACCAGGCTTATACGGAGACCATGTGCTGGTATAAATCGATGTTTTTTGAAAACTAAGAATCTTCAGGAGGAAACTATCAATGAGTAGCGAAATCAGAGACATTAATCTTGCCGAGTCCGGTGAGAGAAAGATCGAGTGGGTTAAGAGAAACTGTGACCTGCTTCGTACCCTGGAAAAGGAATTCAGTGAATCAAAGCCTTTTGCAGGCAAGAAGGTAACTCTTTCCGTACATTTGGAGGCTAAGACAGCTTATCTGTGTCTGGTGCTGGCGGCAGGCGGCGCCCAGATGTATGTGACAGGATCCAATCCTTTGTCCACACAGGACGATGTGGCGGCGGCTCTTGTGAAGGCCGGGCTTGAGGTACATGCATGGTATGATGCCACAGATGAGGAATACAATAACCATATCCGTGCGGTATTGGAGGTTGGCCCTAACATTATCATTGATGACGGCGGTGATCTGGTCAATATGGTGCATAAAGAGATGCAACATCTGATTCCCAACATCATTGGCGGTTGTGAGGAGACCACCACAGGCATTATCCGTCTGGAGGCCATGAACAAAGCGGGCGAACTGAAATTCCCCATGGTGCGTGTCAACAACGCGGCATGTAAACATTTCTTTGATAACAGATACGGAACCGGTCAGTCCGTATGGGATGGCATCAACAGGACCACCAATCTGATCGTGGCAGGTAAGATTGTCGTTGTGGCCGGCTATGGCTGGTGCGGTAAGGGTACCGCGATGCGTGCCAAAGGACTTGGCGCACGGGTAATCGTCACAGAGATCGATCCGATCAAGGCAATCGAGGCAGTGATGGACGGATTTGATGTGATGCCGATGAAGGAAGCTGCCAAAGTGGGCGATTTCTTCGTGACAGTGACAGGGTGTGACGGCGTTATTGATAAAGAAGATTTTGCAGAGATGAAAGAAGGCGCTATCCTGTGTAATGCGGGACACTTTGACTGTGAGATTGATATGGCATGGCTGAAAGCCAATGCAGTAGAGACCAGAGAACAGCGCAAGAATATTATGGGTTATAAGCTGCCCACCGGTCAGTGGATCTTTGTGCTGGCGGAAGGCCGTCTTGTAAATCTGGCAGCAGGCGATGGACATCCGGCAGAGATTATGGATATGAGTTTTGCGATTCAGGCATTATCTGCAAAATATCTGGTGGAACATGCCAGCGAACTGACAGAGAAGCTGATCGATGTGCCTGAGGAAGTGGATAAGGATGTGGCGAAGAGAAAGCTGGCATTCCTCGGTAAGGAGATTGACGTGCTCACACCGGAGCAGGAGAGATATCTGAATAGTTATGCGCTGTAATAAGAGAATGGCATAGAAGACTGTTACAGGCGGGAATTTAATATAGGAAAAGAGTCCGCACCCTGGATTGGGGTGCGGATTTTTAGATATGACGGGCATGGCGCCAGTCTGTGGTGGAAGTCCACAAGGGGCGGATATAAAAATTAATATTTTTTGGTAATAGAGTATTGATAATTATATGAAAATGGGTAAGATAGTAAGTAAGATAATAAGCAAGATGGAGTGATAAAAATGAGTGATTATGTACCACCCTACACAGTTTCAAACAAAATGCTGGAGTTTGTTTCTGATATATCCGAAAAGGTCGGAAAAATCGGCAGTCACAAGGAACTTGCGTCAAAACCACATTTGAGAAGAAATAACAGGATCAGATCCATTCATTCATCGCTGAGGATAGAGGCGAATTCTCTATCTCTTTCGGAAGTGCGGGACGTGATCAATGGCCATATTGTATTGGGGGATCAAAAGGAAATACAGGAAGTTCAGAATGCATACGCTGCGTATGAAAAAATTCCGGAAATAAATCCTTCAAGTATATCTGATCTGAAAAAAATACACGGTATTATGACTTATAGAACTGTGGATGAATCAGGTAAATTCAGAAAGGGCGAAGAAGGCGTATTTTCAGGCGATAAGTGTATTTTTGTTGCACCGCCGCCTAATATGATCAACGGATTGATGAAAGAGCTGTTATCATGGGTAAAAAAGAACGAGGAAACCGTACATCCGCTTATCATGTCGGCAGTTTTTCATTATGAGTTTGTTTTTATTCATCCGTTTGCGGATGGAAATGGCAGAATGGCAAGATTGTGGCATACAGTTATGCTTTACAGATGGAGAAATATTTTTGAATATATTCCGCTCGAAAGTCAGATTGAAAAATTTCAGTCAGATTATTATGATGCCATTTTTCAATGTAATAAGAGTGGAAATTCTGATGTTTTTATTGAATTTATGCTGGACATGATCAACCAAACATTAGATGATGTCATTACGCAGATTGATAAAACCAATGCAGACACTTCTGAGTATGTAAGGCGTATGCTCGCGGTGATGGAGTATGATGTTCCATATACGGCAAATGCAATTTTGAAGGCGCTTGGTCTGAAATCCAAGGAAACACTTCGCAAAAATTATATTAATCCGGCAATGGAATTAGGCGTTATCAGGATGACTTTGCCGGATAAACCTAACAGTAAAAACCAAAGATATATTAAATAGCATAAAAAAGCCTTGCTCGTGATAGGATGATATATTAAAGGAGATTATATGTTTGGGACATTAGGATTTTCCTATACGGGACTGTTATTTCTGTTGATGCTGTTTGTCCCCAATATCATATGGACAGGCAGACAGCCGCAGGGATATACGGCTGAAAATGAAGATAAAGTCTTACAGATTTTTGAGAGAGCAGGGGAAGCGCTGACCTGCTGCTGTTCTTTGGTATTTTCTGATTTTAATATACATAAATGGTCGCCATGGTCTTTGTGGCTGGCGGCGGCCTTTATTATCATGTTGCTGTATGAAGCATGGTGGGTACGTTATTTTCGGAGTGAACGTACTTTAAAAGACTTTTACAGCAATATTTTTGGAATACCTTTGGCCGGGGCGACACTGCCAGTGATTGCATTTCTCATGCTGGGAATATATGGAAAAGTAGTATGGATGTTAATAGCGACAGTTATTCTGGGAATCGGGCATATAGGAATACACATACAGCACAAAAAAGAACTTGAGGGTTAGGGATAGCAGGGAGCAGAAAGATTATTTATAGCAAAACAGGTATTGACTTTTTCTGTCTACAGACGTAAACTACATATAAAGTCTACACACGTAGACAGACATGGCAGGAGGAATCAGAATGGCGGACAGGAAAATATCGGATGCGGAATTGGAAATTTTGGAAGTCCTTTGGGCGGCGGGAGAGGCATTGAATGCCAATGAAATCCGCGCAAGACTGAATCAGAAGAAGGATTGGGAACGTACCACAGTGCTGACATTGATCAGGCGGCTCTTGGATAAGGGTGTGATCTCGCAGGAAAAGAGAGAGGTGTATTATTATATGCCCTGTATGGAGCGCAGCGCCTATGTAAAAGAAGAAACGAAGAGTTTTGTCAATAAATTTTTTAAGGGGAGTGCGAAGAATCTGGCGGCGGCTCTGATCACAGACGAGAATATGTCCGGAGAAGAGATTGAGGAATTGAGAGCGTATTTCCGGGATAGTTTCCGATAACGGAGAATAGAGGAGGGATAGTTGTATGGCACAGATGTTTCGTATGATTTTGTCTTTATCGGTATCCGGCGGATTGGTCGGTCTTTTGATATTGATGCTTCGTCCTGTCACCAAGAGGTATTTCGCCAGAAAATGGACTTATTATCTCTGGCTGTTGGTACTTGTGCGGCTGATGGTGCCGGTACATGTGGAGGCCAATGTGATGGAATATTTGTCCGGAAGGCTGGCGGTAACGATTAGTCAGCAGGAGAAGGCAGTCAGCGTTGGTATGATGGCGGGTGAAACTGACGGAAACGGGATGGATGAACTGAGTCGGAGTGAATCTGATGTGAACGAGGCAGATAGGCTGAAGCGGAGTGAGGCTGTCATGAACGAGGCAGATGAACTGAATCTGAGCGAAGCGGCAGAAGATGAGACAGGCAGGTCAAATCCGAGAGAAACGGTAGAAAATAAGGCAGCTGGGCCGGGTCTGGCCGGAGCATTTAGCACAGCCCGTTTTTTCAGCGTTGCATGTATAGTCTGGCTGTTCGGTATCTTAGTGTCAGCCGCATGGAGGATGTATGGCTACCGGAATTTTACCAAAGTGATCCGCACGGACTGCGTGCCGGTTACGGATGAGCATGTGCTGGCAAAAAGTACGGAGATACAAGTCAGGCTGAGAATCGGCCGCAGACTGCCCCTTTATGAGAGCATAGCTGTTAACAGTCCCATGTTGATCGGAACGATCAAACCATATATCATATTGCCATCGGCGCTTCTTGCGGAACTGAAAGGCCGGGAGAATGATATTTGTCTGATCCTGCACCATGAACTGGTGCATTATAAACGGCGGGACATCTGGTATAAATGGCTGTTTCAGGCGGTACTTTGTATTCATTGGTTTAATCCGCTTATTTATTTGTTCAATCGCAGATTTAATGTGGACTGCGAACTTGCCTGCGATGAGTTGGTGATGACGCTTCTTTCAGAGGAAGGGCGCGAGGCTTACGGCAATGTGCTTTTGGATGTGGCAGAAAAGTATTTTCAGGAAAAGTTATCATCCATCCACAGGAATATTCCGGCGATGACCCTTCTGGAGGAAAAGCGCACGTTGAAAGAAAGGCTTGGCAGTATTGCACAGTATCATAGGAAGGGACTTGTGATAGGTATTGTATCGGTGATAGTGTTGGCCGTGCTGATTATGGCGGCAGTAATCTGCGGTGTGTCCGGGGTGCAGTCACATACGGGCCAAATGCTTGTTTTACGGAATCGGGGAGTCACCACTGATATTTTGGAAAGTATGACCAGCGGACCGATGTTCACCGAAAAGAATGGGAAAGCATACCGGATGTATGACGATGATACTCTGATAGCCGGAAAGAGCGAGAGCGATTGTTGGCAGGCGTGGAACTATTGCGGCGGAGGCAATCGTGTGGATTGTCAGAGATTACGTTTCAATGGTTCTGATGTATTATGGATTATGTATGCAAATAAAGATACAACATTAAAGATCAGCGCTTCCTTTACCTTAAAAGACGGCCGCTTTAAGATTGTGCAGGTGAAACCGGATGGTACGGTGCATACGCTCAATGACACCGGAGAAGAGATGTCGGAGGAGATTGTGCTGTCCGAAGGGCGTAACTGTTTTAAAATAGTAGGGCAGGAAGCTCGTCTGGAAACTCTCAGCGTGTCCTACAGCGGTATGGAGAAGGAAGATGTTGATGGTATTTACAGAACTGAGGAAGAAGAGTATGCATACCAGGTGATGACCGGAGAGAAAGTGATTGACATATCCAGACTGGAAGATGTAAGCATGTATTTGGAAAAGAAGGATTTGAGCGAAGTTTATCGCTCCATCTGGAAGAACAATGAGGTCTTATCAGATGTAGACTGGCAGGATGCGTTCCTTTATTCGGATGCAAAACTGACGGCCAGGTACTTGATAGAGGCATTGGGAGAAGGCAGGGTTCAGGAGTTTGACAGCCGGATCCTGTGTATGATTGCCTGCTATATGGAGCCCCAGGATGTCAGTGAGTGTTTCCGGTATCTGTTGGAGAGGGGAAAGATAGCGGAATCTGACTGGGAAGATATTTTTGTTTATTCGGATGCGGGATTGTCGGCGAAATACCTTGTGAATGCACTGCGGAATGGAAAAGGAAGCGGCTTTGGTGAGAAGGCGCTGAGTCAGATCTGCTATCTGGTATCTACGCAGTCTTTGGAGGATATTGTGGCGGTACTTGACAGGGAGGAACTGACTTTTAATGGGTTATTGGAGTATGTGTTACCCTTTGTGCAGAAGCAGGATGAGGCGGTGAACTGTGTCTGTTATTATATTGATATGGGAAATGTCCTTACGGATGACCAGTTGCAGGAGATTGAGGGGTTTGTTTCCGAGAAGGACTTCTATCGGATTGTGGAGTATAATGGGAAGCGAAAATAGAGATTGGGATCATAAGATTGCCAGAAGAAAAGAACTGTCCAGAGATGGATGGTTCTTTTCTTTTAAAAAGGGATGGCACTTATTTTCATATCAGTGTATACTTACGAGATAAGAGATTGTGGAGAAGACAGAAATGATACAGGAACAAAGTTTTGAAGGAGTAATGAAATGGAGACCAACGTAAGAACATACAAGTCCGGGGAGTTGATGAAACGGTTTCTCCCTTATTATAAAAAATACTGGAAGATAGTGGTCATCGATCTGCTCTGTGCGGGATTGACCACCATCTGCGAACTGGTGCTGCCCATGATCATCCGCTTTCTCACGAATGAGGGCATGAACAATCTGGCGGCGCTGACCGTATCCACGGTGGTGCGGTTGGGAGTACTTTATCTGTGCCTGCGGATCGTAGATACCATGGCGAATTTCTATATGGCGTATACCGGTCATGTGATGGGAACGCGGATTGAGACGGATATGCGCCGGGATGCCTATGCCCATTTACAGAAATTGTCCAACACGTATTATAACAATACAAAAGTCGGTCAGATCATGGGACGTATCACCAACGACCTGTTTGATGTGACGGAGTTTTCCCATCACTGTCCGGAGGAATTTTTTATTGCCGGAATCAAGGCCGTGATTTCTTTCATCATTCTGGCGCAGGTCAGTCTGGGACTTACGGTGATCATCTTTGTGATCGTACCGATCATGGTCGTGACCTGTACGCTGATCAATCTGCGGCTGCGGGAGGCTTTTCGCAGACAGCGTGTACAGATTGGAGAATTAAATGCCCGTATTGAGGACAGCCTGCTCGGCCAGAAGGTGGTGAAAGCCTTCACCAATGAGGAGAAGGAGCAGGAGAAATTCGAGGAGGATAACGGTAAATTTTATCAGATTAAGAAAGATACTTATAAGTTCATGGCTGCGTTTCACACTACTACCAGAGCCTTTGACGGCCTGATGTATCTGGTGCTTTTGATCGCCGGCGGTATTTTTATGATCAGGGGTAAGATCGCGCCGGCCGATCTGGTGGCATATGTGATGTATGTGACTACGCTGATCGCCACCATCCGCAGGATCATCGAGTTTGCAGAGCAGTTCCAGCGGGGTATGACAGGAATCGAACGCTTCGTGCAGATCATGGACAGTGACATTGAGATTTTTGATGAGCCGGATGCGGTGGCTTGTGTGGAGCCAAAGGGGAATATCTCTTTCCACAATGTAAGCTTTGAATATCCGGACGATCACAATGTGGTATTTAAGGGCTTAAACCTGGATATCAGACAGGGAGAAAAGATAGCCATTGTGGGGCCTTCCGGCGGCGGCAAGACAACGCTGTGCAATCTGATCCCGCGTTTTTATGATATTGACGAGGGCGAGATACTGTTAGATGGGGTAAATATCCGCCATTTTACCTTAAAGAGCCTGCGGCAGAATATCGGTATGGTACAGCAGGATGTATATCTGTTTTCCGGCACGGTCTATGAGAACATTGCCTACGGCAGGGAAAATGCCACTAAAGAGGAAGTGATCGAGGCGGCGAAGAGGGCCGGAGCGCACGAGTTTGTCATGGCGTTGAAAGACGGTTATGATACCTATGTGGGGGAACGCGGCGTGAAGCTGTCCGGTGGTCAGAAACAGCGCATCAGCATTGCCAGGGTATTTCTAAAGAATCCGCCGATCCTGATCATGGATGAAGCCACTTCCGCTCTGGATAATGAGAGTGAATTTCAGGTGGCAAAGTCTCTGGAGGCTTTGGCCAAAGGCAGAACCACCATCACCATTGCCCACAGGCTTTCCAGTATCCGCAATTCTGACAGGATACTGGTGCTGACGGAAGAGGGGATCGTGGAGGAAGGAACCCATGAGAGCCTGCTTGCGCTCGGTGGGATTTACCACCATTTCTATGTGACGGCGAATGAATTGAAGTAAGATATATCATATAAGTGATAAAGATATAAGAGAGATATTGGCTATGGAACGAGAGAACAAAACCAGACATCACATACTGATCGTGGAAGATGATGCAACTCTTGCGCAGGGTCTGTGCCGCGCCCTGCAAAATGAAGACCTGGAGACCATAAGCTGCGGAACACTGCGGGAGGCGGAGACCATACTTTCTAAGAGGCAGGGGACAGAGGAGAAATTCGCCCTGATGGTACTGGATGTGAATCTGCCGGATGGGAATGGCCTAGATTTTCTGCAAAAAGTAAAGAAAGAATATGACATAAATGTCATAATACTGACGGCAAACGACATGGAGACAGATATTGTGACAGGACTGGAACTGGGGGCGGACGATTATATCACCAAACCTTTTAGTCTGGCGGTGCTGCGGGCGCGTGTTGCCCTACAGCTGCGGCGGGTGAAAGAGAGAAGGCAGAGCCCTGCGGCAGAGATGATACTTGGTGAGTACCGCTTTGATTTTATGCATATGAAGTTTTATCACGGTACAGAGCAGGTGGAACTTAGCAAAACAGAGCAGAGGCTGCTCCATATTTTGGTGGAGAACAGGGGCATCACGGTGCCGAGGGAGCGGCTGTTTGAATATATCTGGTCTGAGGGGGAAGAGTTTGTGGAAGAGAATGCCCTGTCAGTCACGGTGAAACGCCTGCGTGATAAGCTGGACGCGCAGGAAATCATCAAGACCGTGTACGGAATCGGCTATACCTGGGTGATGCAGTAGGATTATGATAGATAATTTTGATGTAGAAGGGAGCGTGTATGGAGATGTTTCATACCATATCGGTCTTTTTCTTTCTGGCAGGGATACTCAGTCTGTTGGGGGCAATCTTGCTTACCATTGTAACTTTATACAAAAGAAAGATGGCCCTCCAGCGGATGCGGCAGATGCTGGATGCGGCGATAGACGGCAGTTTTGCGGAAAGTACTTTTGAAGAATCTCTGTATTCTGCGGTAGAGAATAAGTTGTCGGAGTATCTGAACGCCTCGGAGATATCAGCCAGAAGGACAGCGGAGGAAAAGGACCGGATCAAGGCGCTTATTGCGGATATTTCCCATCAGACCAAGACGCCCATCTCCAATATATTGATCTATACGGAACTTCTGAAGGAACAGGGGCTGCCCGAGGAGGCCCGGCAGAATGTAACGCTTCTGGAAAGTCAGGCACAGAAGCTGAGTTTCCTGATCGCTGCGCTGGTAAAGCTGTCCAGGCTTGAGACGGGGATTATCGTACTGCATGCCAGGGAAGGCAGCGTTACCGGGCTGACAGAAGAGGTCTGTAAACAGTTTGAGCAAAGAGCCCGGGATAAGGGACTGTACCTGCGGATGGAAAGTACGGATATGCAGGAAGTTACGGCAGTTTTTGATGCCAAGTGGACCGGGGAAGCGCTGGGAAATGTGATTGATAATGCGATTAAATATACTAGGGCCGGCGGTATCACAGTGACGATAAAGCCCTATGAATTGTTTGTGGGGATCGAAGTGGCGGATACCGGTATCGGCATTTCGGAAGAGGAACAGGCCAGGATTTTTGGACGATTTTACCGGACCATGGAAGTGAGTGGGGAGGAAGGACTGGGAATCGGGCTCTATCTGAGCAGACAGATTTTGCAGATGGAGGGCGGCTACATCAAGGTCGCATCGGAAGCGGGAAAGGGAGCCAGGTTTACCTTGTATTTGCAGAAAAAGGGATGAATCTTTCAAAACTGTCATAATTCATTTTCATCCGGAAAGATTCTGGAAAGAATCTTATGAGATAATCTGTATTGTGGAGAACAGACCACAGTACAGATTTTTGTGTATAGGCAGGAATCCGTTGACTGGCAGAAAGAGAGGATGAGGAGCAAAATGACAATATTATCAACACAGGACTTAAGAAAAATATATGGGTCAGGCGAAAACGAAGTCCACGCCCTGGATGGGGTGAACTTCCAGGTGGAGAAGGGAGAGTTTGTTGCCGTGGTGGGTACTTCCGGCAGTGGTAAGAGCACCCTCCTTCATATGCTGGGCGGGCTGGATCGCCCCACATCGGGCAGTGTCACGGTGGACGGCAAGGATATTTTTTCTTTAAAGGATGAGGAACTTACTATCTTTCGCCGCCGCAAGATCGGGTTTGTATTCCAGAATTATAATCTGGTGCCGGTCTTAAATGTCTATGAAAATATCCTGCTTCCGGTACAGTTGGACGGCGGGCGGCCGGATCAGTCTTATATTCAGGAGATTATCAAGACGCTGGGGATTTCCTCCAAGCTGGAAAACCTGCCCAATAACTTATCCGGCGGGCAGCAGCAGAGGGTGGCCATTGCCCGTGCGCTTGCTTCGAAACCTGCCATTGTTCTGGCGGACGAACCTACCGGCAATCTGGATTCTAAGACCAGTCAGGATGTGCTGGGACTGTTGAAGGTGACCAGCCAGAAATTTTCCCAGACGATTGTGATGATCACGCATAATGAGGAGATTGCGCAGCTGGCAGACCGGATTATCCGCATTGAGGACGGCAGATTGTGCGAAAAGAGAGGTGTATTATGAACGTTTCGAATAGAAAATGTATCCGCCGCCTCAGCATAGCCAGTTTTAAGGCGGCTAAAACCAGAAATATGATTACGATAGCGGCTATCGCGTTGACGACCATCTTATTTACCGTTATTTTTACGGTGGGGATGTCCATTAAGTACGGGTTTGAGCAGTCCAATTTCCGGCAGGTGGGCGGTTACAGCCACGGTGGATTTAAGAATCTGACAAAGGAGCAGTTTGAGGAACTGAAGGACGATCCGCTGATCAAAGAATACGGGAAGCGGATATTCTGCGGTATGCCGGAGAAAGAGCCTTTCCATAAGAGCCATGTGGAGGTCAGTTACTGCGATGCAAACACGGCGAAGTGGATGTTTTTAGAGCCGAAGGAAGGGCGGTTTCCCAAGGAGGGTACCAACGAGGCGGCTACGGATTTGAGAGTCCTTTCCCTGCTGGGAGTAGAGCCTGTGATCGGCAATGAATTTACCATGACCTTTATGGTGGACGGCAAAGAGACCACGGAAACCTTTACGCTGTGCGGTTATTGGGATTATGACGAGGTTATTGTGGCCAACCATGTGCTGATTCCCGAGAGCCGGACGCAGGAGATTTTTGAAAAGCTGGGCACGCAGGGTAAGGACGGCATGACCGGCTTCTGGAATATGAATGTAATGTTTAAAAATGCTTCCAACATAGAGGGAAACCTGAATACCATTCTGGAGCGGCACGGCTATCAGTCGGAGGACTGGGAGGAGGGGGACAACTATATCCGCACAGGCGTCAACTGGGGCTATGTCTCGGCGCAGTTTGAGGATTCACTGGATATTTTTACCGTGCTTGCTTTGGTTGTGGTGATGCTTTTGATTATCTTTACGGGCTATCTGATCATCTATAATATTTTTCAGATATCGGTGTCAAACGATGTGCGCTTTTACGGCCTGTTAAAGACCATCGGCACCACAGGGCGGCAGATTAAGCGGATTATTTCCATGCAGGCCTTTCTACTTTCGGCGTTGGGGATTCCCATTGGTCTGGCTCTTGGCTATGGCGTGGGCGTGGTGATGACGGGTGTTGTGGTGTCCAAACTTAACGGTGTTGATTTGACTTATTCGGTCAATCCTATAATCTTTTTCGGTGCCGCGGCCTTTTCTTTCGTGACAGTCTGGCTTTCTTGCAGGAAGCCCCGCAGGATGGCGGCGAAGATTTCCCCTGTGGAGGCGGTACGCTACACGGAAAACAGCGTGAAAAGAACTTCTGACACTCGCAGGAGGATGGCTAAAAGAGGGCATTCTCTGAGCGAATCTGAGAATCCGCAAAAAGGTGCGTCCATCTTCCGTATGGCGATGGCGAATCTGGGGAGAAACAAGAGCAAGACCGTGATTACCGTGATCTCCATGTCCTTTGCGGTGGTGATTCTGAACCTTACCTTTATTCTGGCAAATGGTTTTGACATGGACAAATATTTAAACCGGGTGGTGACGGATTTTATTATCTCTGATGCGTCCTATTTTCAGTATCATGGCGATACGCCTTTCCCGGAAGAAATAGCCTCGCAGATTGAGGCGATGGACGGCGTGCAGGGCGGCAGGACTTACCAGAAAACCTTTGCGGCGCAGGAGTTTGTCACAGAGGAGTGGATACGCAAGACAAAAGGGCAGTTTTATAGTCCGGAGATGTTAGATATGTATTTGGAGACATTGGAAAGAGCGGGAGATGTCTGTGCTGACGATGTGCAGCTTTACGGGATGGAGGACTTCGTGCTGGATAAGCTCCCTGTGCTGGCAGGTGATATCAGTAAGCTGAAAGGAGATGGCAACTATGTGGCGGCGGTTTATGATGACGATGACTATGGCAATCTCTATGAAGATTCCCATTGGGCGAAGCTGGGGGATCAGATTACGATCCGCTATGTGAAGGAGTGGGAGTATTATAATCCTGAGACGGGTGAGATCTATGAGGAGGATGAGGATCTTGCCGATAAGCGTTGGAATCGGAGAGCAAAGGTGTTCGAGGATAAGGTATATGAGGTGGCGGCGCTGGTGAAGGTGCCGGGAAAGATTTCTTACCGCTATTATGGGCGGGATGAGTTCGTGATGGGTGCGGACACTTTTATCCGGGATTCCGGCACATCGGATATTCTCTACTACGCCTTTGACTGCGAGGATGATAAGGCAGAGCAGATGGAACGGTGGATGCAGGATATGGCGGGCGGGGACGATTCCCTGTACGATTATGAGAGCAGACAGAGCGAGGCAGAAGAGTTTTACGGTTTTCGTGATATGTTTGTGATGGTGGGCAGCGGTGCAGCGCTGATTGTCGGTATGGTCGGCATCCTGAATTTCCTGAACGCGATCCTCACCGGCATTATGGCGAGAAGGCGGGAGTTCGCGGTATTGCAGTCGGTGGGTATGACGGGCAGACAGCTCAACCAGATGCTGATCACGGAGGGCATGGTATTTGCGGGAAGTTCCATTGTGATCACGTTGGTCCTGACGGTCGTTGCGGGACCTCTTGCCAGCAGTGTTTTGGAGGGGATGTTCTGGTTTTTCCGCTATCATCTCACCGTGATGCCAATCTTTATGGTAACGCCCATATTCCTGCTGTTAGGTGCGATGATACCGCTTGCTTCTTATCGGCAGGTAGCGAAGAAATCCGTGGTGGAGAGGCTCAGGGAGGCGGAATAAGAGTCCGCCTCTGTGGGAAGAATTATAAAAGAGGAAAATACTGTGAAAATACTGGCAAAATTAAATAGATTTTCTCTAAAACGTATTGCGCGGTGGACTATAAATAGGGTATAGTATTATAGAGAAGCTACGCATAGGATATAGGCAATAATTAGAGAAGGATATAGAGATAGTATGGAACAGTTAACACCTCAGGATCAGGATAAGATGGCCGAAGTATCGCAGATTTGCATGTCTCATTCAGCAACTGCTTTAAATATGCTGGTCAGGAAGAAGATCACTGTCAGTCCGCCTTCCGTGAAGGTGGTAAACAGGGCAGATATCAAGAATATCCTGACTGCTTTTGGCATGGGCAGCGTAACGGTACAGATTGATTATAAAGATGATTTTCACTGTAATAACCTGCTGATGCTGAAAGAGAATGATATTAAGATAATCATGGATCTGATGATGGGCGGCGCGGGCGTAGCGGCACCTGGTGAACTCAATGAGATGCATTTATCCTGTGTATCGGAAGTGATGAATCAGATGATGGGATCTTCGGCCATTGCCCTGACGGGAATGATCCACAAGACGGTGGATATTAACCCGCCCAAGGCGACTCTGGTCAACGCTAAAGAAGATGTTGATTCCATTGATTATCTTCCCTTTGAAGGAAATGAGATGGTCATCGTACTCTCCCGTTTTGATGGGGAAGGTGTGCTCAGAGGTATTATGATTCGTATCTATCCGATGAAGGAAACCAGATTTATCTGTGATAATTTTATTATGAAATAGGGAAGGAGTCTTCGATCGCTTTTATTCGACAGAATATGGTTAGCAGATTTTCACAAAAGCAAGAGCGCTTTATCTCATAAATTTGCTGAAAATCGCTTCATTTCCCGAAAATACTTACGACCGGGTACTTTAAGTGTTAAAATAATATATAGTAAGGGTAACTATCGGTAGTTTGGGGCGCAGAGTTTGGAGGGAAAATATGTTTGAGAAAGGTGAATTGATCATATGCGGCGGGCATGGTGTCTGCCGCGTTATTGACATTACGGACAATCCGATCGACCGTTTGGACAGAAAGAGAAAGTATTATCTTCTCGAACCGGTTTTTGAGAAGACAAGCACCATCTACACACCGGTAGACAATGAGAAGATTATAATGCGCAGGATCATGAATAAGGAGGAGGCCGAGAAACTCATTGAACATATCAGGGAGATTGATATCATGTGGGTTCAGGAGGAAAAACGCAGGGAGCAGACCTATAAAGATGCACTCCGCACTTATGATTCCCGGAGCCTGATGCAGATCATCAAGACCCTGTATCAGCGGAAGAATATGCGTATCAATGAGGGCAAAAAAGTACTCTCCTCCGATGAGCAGTACCTTCGGAAGGCGGAGGAACTCCTCTACAGCGAGATGTCTCTGGCGCTCTCCATACCGAAGGATCAGGTCAGCGCATATATTGTGGAGGCGGTCAAAAGGCAGGAAAGCAAAGTGTAGGACGAAAGGCAGAAAATGAAAATTTTCTGCCTTTTTTGGCCCCTTTGAGCATCCTGGTGCGTGTTATAAGTAGGGACGTCCACAAACAACCGGCAGGTTGGGAAAGGTAAATTACTTATGACAATAGAAGAAGTGGTAATGAAATACAGCGATATGCTATACCGGATTTGTGTAGTGATGCTGGGAAATGAGGCGGATGCGCAGGATGCGGTGCAGGACACATTTTGCAGGTATCTGGAACGGACGCCGGATTTTGCCAGTAAGGAGCATGAGAAAGCATGGCTGATCAAAGTGGCACAGAACCGGTGCCGGGATATGAGGCGTTTTCAACTGCGGCATCCCAAAATAGACATTGAGGAGATAACCGCCAGTTATGAAGACCCGGAATACAGTGAAGTACTGGTGGAGTTGATAAAGCTCCCGCTTGCGGTCAAATCTGCGGTATATCTTTATTATATTGAAGGTTATAAAACGACAGAAGTGTCGGAAATACTCGGTATTTCTGCCAATGCGGTCAAGAAAAGAGTGCAGAGGGGGCGGGAAATGCTGCGGCTTTCGCTTGAGGAGGAGACATATCCGGGGAAAAAGAGAAGGAGGAGAGTATGAAGATTGCAACGTTAAAACAGGCAGTGGAACAGATAGAACTGGAAGATGCCAGGAAACGACAGATGATCCGGGAATTGAAAAAAGGAAGAAAAGCACATCCTGTTTACGGCCGTGGGCTGCGGATGGCGGCCGCTTTTGCGATTTGTATTCTTGCCGTGGGTTTCTTGAGTGTGCCGGTGCGGGCGCTGGTCAGTTCTTTGGTGCAGGAACGCATGGAAGAAGTACCGAAAGAGGAGATGCAGGAGACAGTAGAGCGGCTTGACGCGCAGAATGTCGGCGGAGACGGCTATACCAGACCATATACGGAAGCAGAGAAGAGCCGGATGGAAGCGCTGAGCCAACAGTATCAGAACGGCACTTTCCCTGCGGGGGAAATACCGCAGGTAGACAGTGAGGAGGAGGCAAAGGCACATGAATTTTGTTTCCTGACCACCACCAGTGTATTTTATCTGCCGGCAGACAGGGAACTGACGGATGAGGAGATTCTGCAAAAGATAGATTTTGAATATAAACGTAACTATGCATTGCAGGAGCGGAAAGAGAAGGAATATGCCGGAGAGGCTGCGGCCAGGGAAGCAGCCGAACAGAAAGTGATTGCAGAGGCGGTGGAAACCGGTGGTGTCACGGAAGAACAGGCGGTGGGGATTGCAGAGCAATATCTTCAGAAAATATTTGATGCAGATGGTAGTGGTATGGAACTGGATCATTATTATGATGTGGATGCGGCGGATATTATTGTGGGACAGCCGGCTTATTGTGTCAATTGGAGCGACATTATAAATCACCGATTCTATTATTTCTGGATCGGTATAGCAGATGGCCGGCTTCTCAGGATGGATTATTCGGGTGATCAGGTACGGGAACAGCTGGAGAGTGTCAGGCCGGCCATGGAGGAAGCACCGGATAAAATCGCACAGGTCAAGGAAGGGGCAGAACGTTTCCTGACGGACAATATGGGTGTGCAGGAATCCTATGTCAGGGTGAGGAGCTGCTATCAGACGACCAGTGAGGGCGGGGTCAGTACACTGGTGGATGTTCTGTTCGTAAAAGCGGACGGAGAGGCACATCTGTTGGAATGCAGCTGGGACGGAACCGTAAAGGGGTACTCGGTCGGTACCGAGAAGGATTATGAGGACAGTGTAGAAAAGTCAAGGGAAGTCAAGAGCACGCGGTATACGGAAGAGTATGGCAGGGAAGTAACGGTGGAGAATGTGTGGGATTGACAAAGAAGAACAGCGCATGTAAATAAAAAAGATTTTCCTGTTTGGAAATGTAAAGTATCCAACGGGAAAATCTTTTTGTTCTTTGCGAATATATGCTAGCCATGTTGAGGATGATTCCCGATTTTTTCAATCGCGGAGATCACTACTGTCAGAATCTCTACTTCAGCCTGGGGCTGGTAATTGTGCAGCTTCTGGAAAAGGGCGCCGGTATCTGTACGGACATATTGGGGCGAAAGCCTGTTGAGTGCATAGGATGCCATATCCAACTTACAATTTTCACAGGAACATACATTAGGCATAGTTGGCAGCAGCTTGTTGAGCTGATATTCCACTGCGTCTTCCATGATATTCTTTAAGCCTTCCATTTAGGACCTCCCTCATATGTCATACAACGACAGAAATATACACATTTTATATTAGTACAAATTTCCTAAAGAATCAATCTTTTTTTCGTTGCATTTTTAAAACAGACATTGTATTCTATGTAGTGTCTTGCCTGGGCAGAACGATACGGGCATACAGAATATATTCTAAATGGAAAGAAGTAAGGAAATTTTATGATTTTAGATGTGATAGCAGATAGTTTTGTAGACAGTGTCAAACTCCTGCCATTTCTATTTCTCACCTACCTTGTGATGGAATATCTGGAGCACCGGGCGGGAGAGAAGATGCAGGATATCATCAGAAGATCCGGCAAAGCGGGGCCGGCCATTGGCGGACTTCTCGGTATATTTCCGCAATGTGGGTTTTCGGCGGCGGCATCGAATCTGTATGCTGGCAGAATCATAAGTCTGGGGACGCTTATGGCGGTCTTTTTGTCCACTTCGGATGAAATGCTTCCCATCATGATATCTGAAAATGTAGGGATCTCCATGATGGCGAAGATTCTTGGCGTGAAGGTATTGTTTGCGGTGCTCGCCGGATTCGGGATCGACCTTGTTTATCGCAGGAAAGAGAAGAATATGCAGATTGAACATCTCTGTGAGCGCCATCATTGCCACTGTGAGCGCGGAATCTGGAAATCGGCGCTGCATCATACGGTGGAGATTTTCTTATATATATTGATGATCTCATTTGTGCTGAACCTGATCATTGCGCTGATTGGGGAAGAGGCTTTGGGGGCATTGATCCTGAACCGGCCGGTGTTTAGCGTGCTGATCGCGGCCCTGGTGGGCATGATTCCCAACTGTGCCGCGTCCGTTATTGTCACGAAACTTTATCTGGGCGGCGTCCTTGGTGCAGGTGCCCTGATAGCAGGGCTGTTGTCCGGTACGGGCGTAGGATATCTGGTCTTATTGCGGGTAAATGACGACCGCAGGGAGAATCTGAGGATTTTGCTGCTTTTATATGTGATCGGTGTGGTTTCGGGATTGGCGGTAGAAATTTTGGGGCTGGTATTTTAGGATGGCCTGACCAGGCAAATATAGGTTTATGGGAAGAGAGAAGTCCAAAAGAAAAAAATAAAGAACCGTCCCCAGAGCGCATATGTCTCCAAAAACAGTTCTTTTGACTGCACCGCCAGGGGCTCGAACCCTGGACACCCTGATTAAGAGTCAGGTGCTCTACCAACTGAGCTAGCGGTGCGCATACGCATTTTGGCGGTTCTTCAACACGCAAGAGTTATTATAGTATAATGTTTTGTGCAATGCAAGTATTTTTTTAAGAAAATTTAAGAATATGGGATATTTTTTTAATACTTGCATTTGGAAAGCTAAAATGATACATTATTCACAAATTTGAATCGGATCAGGGGGAAGGGACAATGATCTTTGAAAGTCACGCACATTATGACGATGAAGTATTTGATGAAGATAGAGAAGAACTGCTCACTTCTTTGAACGGACAGGGAATTGGCACGGTGATCAACATTGGGGCAAGTCTTGCGGGCTGCCGGGCGACTGTGGCGCTCACGCAGGAGTATCCCTTTATCTTTGGGGCCATCGGCGTGCATCCCAGTGAAGTGGGAGAACTGAATGAGGAAAACTTTGAACTGCTGCGGGAATGGTGTACGCTGGATAAGATCGTGGCGGTGGGAGAGACGGGACTGGATTATCATTGGCCCGAGCCGGGGCCTGCCCTGCAGAAAGAATGGTTTGAGCAGCAGCTTTCGCTTGCCAGGCAGGTAGAACTTCCTGTTATCATTCATTCCAGGGAGGCGGCGAAGGATACGCTGGAGATTTTGCAGGCTCATCGTGCGGGAGAGATTGGCGGCGTGGTGCACTGCTTTTCTTATACCAGGGAGATGGCCAGAGAATATCTGAACATGGACTTTTATTTCGGCATCGGAGGTGTGATCACGTTTAAAAATGCCAGGAAGCTGAAGGAAGCAGTGGAATATATTCCGATGGATAAGATACTTCTGGAGACAGACAGTCCTTATCTGGCGCCGGAACCCAACCGCGGGAAACGAAACACCTCTCTGAATCTGCCCTGTGTGGCAGAGGCGATCGCAGAACTTAAGGGGATATCTTATGAGGAAGTGGTGGAGATGACGGAGGCCAATGCCAGAAGACTGTTTCATTTATAACATATAATGGTAAGGGGGGGGGTCTTAGCAGGCAATGGGAGGGCAGGCGTGCTCGTGTGGATATGTGAATTGAGAAAAGGGGACCGATGATGGCAAATTTGGGCAACATCAGTAGTACAGCGGAACTTTTGCAAAAATATCAGTTCCGTATGCAGAAGAAATATGGACAGAACTTTCTGATTGATACGAATATTCTCCGTAAGATCATGGAAGCGGCGCAGATTACAAAAGAGGATTGTGTGCTGGAGATCGGGCCTGGGATTGGCACTCTGACGCAGTATCTGGCGGAGACGGCCGGCAGTGTGATCGCGGTGGAGATAGATAAGGATTTGATCCCTATTCTGGAAGAGACACTGGCGCCGTACGATAATATTACGCTTTTAAATGAGGATATCCTGAAAGTGGATCTGCAAAAGCTTTGGGAGGAACAGGGCGGCCGGCAGTTTAAGGTGGTGGCGAACCTTCCATATTATATTACCACGCCGATCATCATGGAACTTTTTGAGAGCCATGTTCCGCTGGAGAGCATTACGGTCATGGTACAGAGTGAGGTGGCGGAGCGGATGCAGGTGGGGCCCGGCACCAAAGCTTATGGCGCCCTGTCCCTGGCGGTGCAGTATTTTGCAAAGCCGGAAGTGATGGTGCGGGTACCGGCATCCTGCTTTATACCGCGGCCTAAAGTGGACAGTATGGTAATCCGCCTGACGCGTCATATCAATCCGCCGGTGGAAGTGGAGGATGAGGCCTATCTGTTTGCTGTGATCAGGGCATCTTTTAATCAGCGCAGGAAAACGCTGGTGAACGGCCTTGTTAACGCGGGCAGTCTGGGGGTGACCAGGCAGCAGGTCGAGGATGTTTTGGAGCAGATGGGAGTCTCCAAAACAATACGCGGGGAGACGTTTACATTAGAACGTTTTGCAGAACTGAGCAATCGCCTCGGACGCGTGAAGGGTCAGTAGGGGTTTTGGGATACAAGTACAATATAAAGTGATTGTATATTGCGGCATCTCCATATCTTGGTATATTCTTACAGTAAGATACCAAACTGGAGGTGCTTTTTTCTTCATATTTTATTTACATTGTCAGGCGTCTATGGTAAACTGAAACAGAATAAAATCGCGTTTTCCCTTGATTCAGGAATCCGATCTGCGGCCCTGAATTTTGTTGGGGAATATACTGTGTAATTAGGAGAAAGTGGCAAAGTACGTTAATGAGGTGAGCACCTTGGATAAGTATGAATACAAAGTTCGTGCCGATGAGATCAAGGCATTGATAGCAGAAGGAGAATACGTAGAAGCAGTTAAGATCGCAGATACGGTGGACTGGCGCAGAGTCAGAAGCGTCATGATGTTGTGTACCATCAGTGATCTGTATAAGATTAACAGAAGATATCAGGAGAGTAAGGATCTTCTTCTTCTGGCATATGAGAAACACCCTACAGGCAGGCTGATCGTGTATTCCCTGTGCGAACTGGCTATTAAGATGGAAGAGTATGTGCAGGCGATTGAGTATTATAAGGAATTTGTACAGATAGCGCCGAAAGATACCAACAGATATGTTTTGCAGTACAAGCTTTACGAAGCACAGGACGTGAGCATGGAGGAAAGGATTGCCGTCCTGGAGGAGTTCAAGAAACGTGAGCCCAGGGAAAAATGGGTATATGAACTGGCATATCTGTATCATAGGATTGGTTTGACGACCAAATGTGTAGAGGAATGTGACGAGATGTTTCTCTGGTTCGGAGAGGGCAGGTATGTCATCAAGGCGTTGGAACTTAAAGCGCTGCACCAGCCCCTGAGCCCGGAACAGCAGGAAAAATATGACCGCTGGATTGCCGGCAGGAGCGCTGGCGAAGAGCAGGAAGATTCGATGGAAGAGGAAGCGATGCCGGAGGACATGGCGGACGAGGATGATGCCGCATATGAATCGGACGAGGACGATGGGGAAGATGAGGAAATTCTCGCGGCGCCTACCACCGAACTGCCGGAAGTCAAGACTGTGGATGTGGGACAGTATAATACGATTAATTTGCAGATGGCCCTGGCTGAGAGCATGAGGGAGGTTCTGGCAGAAGACGAGGAAGACGAATCGGTTGATCTGATGGAAGAGGAGTATGATGAACCGGATGAGGAGGATGAGTTTGCAGAGGAGGAACCGCTGGAAGAAGATATGCCAATAGAGGAAGCGGAGCAGGAGGATTTTGCAGACGAAGCATTAGACGAGGAAACATTTGAAGAGGACGCATTTGAAGAGGAGGAGCAGAAAACGCCCTCTATCACAGAATCCATTATTGCGCCTCTCTTACAGGAAACGGCTAAACTGCCGCCGGTGGATATGGATGAGACAGCGGAGGATAACAAGGGGGACGAGGAGGAGATCGTTCCGGATGAGGCGCTTTTCTTTGATGCCCAGCAGATCATTGAGCAGATGAAAAAGGAGGCCGAGAGACTCCAGCAGGCGGCTCTGCGCGCACAGGCGGCCAATCAGAAAAAGAATGGCCTGGTACCGGGAGCAACGACAGGTACGCTCACGCCGTTAAACACCAAACCCACGGAATTTGATAAAATGTTGTCTCAGGAGTATGACGGGCAGATCAGTCTGGTAATGCCTGAGGCAGAGAAGATGGAGAAGCAGATTACCGGCCAGCTCAGTATTGATGATATCATGGCTGAGTGGGAACAGGTTAAGAAGACTAACGAAGAGAAACGCATGGAAGATGTCCGTCAGCATATTATGGCGCAGACGGGACGTTTGTTTGCGAACTTTGATGAGGCTACCAAGAATGGGCTTTTGGAGGAACTGGAGAAGGCATTCATGGCGGCTATCATGAAAGAATCGGGTAAGAAGCCCAAGGTTAAGAAAGTGATCCTTCCGGATGACGATGAGGAAGAATCCGTATTGGAAGAGGCAGAAGAAGAACCTGCGGTAATGGAGGAGCCGGCTGAGATTGAGGAACCGGAAGAGATGGAAGAGGAAGAGCCGGTTGAGGAGGAAGAGCCCGAAGAAGTTGAGGAAGAACGAAGAAGAGAGCGGGGCGGAAGAAGAGAATCCGCAAGACCGCCTCGCAGAAGAGAGAAACCGGCGGAAGAACCGGTTGAGGAGCCAGGAGCGCAGGGGCGCGATCTGACAACGGAAGAGCAGGAACTCTTCGGACAGTTTGTACATCACCGCAAATCCAGAAAACAGCTTGTGAATGTGCTTGATAATATGAGCCTGGCATCCTGTACGGGTAATGTGCTGATCAGCGGCGAAGAACAGGACATGGCAATGGATCTGGCGAAGGCGCTGATTCGGGAGATGCAGTATAATGACGGTAATTTCTCCGGCAAAGTAGCGAAGATAGACGGGCCGGTTCTCAACAAGAAGGATGTGGCGGCAACTTTTGGCAGGCTGGATAATGGTGCGCTGATCATAGATAAACCATCCAGGCTGAGAGCGGAGACCATTTCCAAGATGATCAAATTCCTGGAGAAGGACAATATGGGCCTGCTGCTTCTCATGGTAGATACGAAGCAGAATATCAACCAGCTGCTTGCAGACCATGCGGCTTTATCCAATAACTTTAATCTGCGGATTGATATCGAACCGCTTGACAATGAGGCGCTTGTAGCGTATGCGAAGCAATATGCGGAGGAGATGGAATATGCCATCGATGAGTTTGGTATTCTGGCGCTTCACACGAGGATTGCAGACAGACAGACCAGCGATCATGAGGTCAGCCTGGCTGAGGTAAGGGAATTGGTAGATGAGGCTATTTCCTATGCCAATAAGAAGACGCCGGGGCATTTTATGGACGTATTGTTGGCGAAGAGATATGATGAAGAGGATATGATCATATTGCGGGAGAAGGATTTCATGCATTACTAAATCAACAAGACACAGGGGGAACAGTAGATGGCAGCGAAACAGGAAAAGAAACCGGTGGGAAGGCCGGCTGGAAAAACAGCGAAGAAGCCAGTGGGAAGACCGGCTGAGAAAACAGCGAAGAAGCCGGTGGGGAGACCGGCTGGAAAGACGACAAAGAAGCCCGCAGAGAAAGCGGCAAAGAAAGTGGAGGAGAATCAGGTATTTATCTCCGAGGCTGACCAGTATGTATTTGCACAGGGAAGCCATTATGATATCTATAAGAAACTGGGTGCGCATCCTTCCGTGGAGGACGGGGTCAAGGGCATGTTCTTTGCCGTGTGGGCGCCCAATGCCGCCAGCGTGAATGTGATCGGTACTTTTAATGATTGGAATGAAGAGATTCATCAGATGGAGAAACTCGGGCCGGGCGGTATCTATAAACTGTTTATTCCGGGTGTGGGGGAGAACGAATTATATAAGTTCCTGATCCGTACCCCCGCGGGGGAGAAGCTTTATAAGGCGGATCCTTTTGCAAACTATGCGGAAATGCGTCCCGGCAATGCATCCAAGACCTTTGATATCAGTAAATTTAAATGGTCTGACAGCGCCTGGTTGGAAGAAAGGGCGCAGAAAGATTATAATAAAGAGCCTATGGCAATCTATGAATGTCATATTGGTTCCTGGATGAAGCACCCCGATGGCACGGAGGAAGGTTTCTATAATTATCGGGAATTTGCCGACCGGGTTGTGGAATATCTGAAGGATATGCGCTATACGCATATTGAACTGATGGGGATTGCAGAGTATCCGTTTGACGGTTCCTGGGGCTATCAGGTGACAGGCTATTATGCACCTACCTCCAGACATGGAAATCCTGAGGACTTTATGTATTTGATCAATACCCTGCACCGCAATAAGATCGGTGTCATCCTGGACTGGGTACCGGCGCATTTTGCCACAGATGCGCATGGATTGGGATGCTTTGACGGACAGTGTATCTTTGAGCATCCGGATCCGAGGATTGGAGAGCACCCTGACTGGGGTACGAAGATTTTCAATTACAGCAAGAATGAAGTGAGGAATTTCCTGATCGCCAATGCCCTGTTCTGGATCAAGGAGTATCATATTGACGGTATCCGTATTGATGCGGTGGCTTCCATGCTGTATCTCGATTACAGTAAGAGAGAGGGGCAGTGGGTGCCTAACAAGTATGGCGGCAGAGAGAATTTGGATGCTATTGAGTTCTTTAAGCATTTAAATTCCGTGATACATGGCGCTTACCCCGGATTCCTGACGATCGCGGAGGAATCCACGGCCTGGCCTAAGGTGACCGGCAGTGTGGAAGATGACGGTCTGGGATTCAGCTTTAAGTGGAATATGGGATGGATGCATGATTTCTGCGAATATATGAAACTGGATCCGCTGTTCCGTAAAAATAACCACTATGCGATGACTTTTGCCATGAGTTATAACAACAGTGAGAATTATATCCTGCCCTTGTCCCACGATGAGGTGGTGCACCTGAAATGTTCCATGGTCAACAAGATGCCGGGGTATCCGGTGGATAAATATGCGAATCTGCGTGTGGGATACAGCTATATGTTCGGCCATGCAGGCAAGAAGCTTCTGTTCATGGGGCAGGACTTCGGACAGGAGAGAGAGTGGAGCGAAGCCAGGGAACTGGATTGGTTTTTGCTCGGCGAAGAGCAGAACAAGGGTATGCACGAGTATGTGCGGGAACTTTTGAAACTTTACCGCAAGTATCCGGCCCTGTACTCCATTGACAACGACTGGGGCGGTTTTGAGTGGCTCAATGCCGATGACGCCGACCACAGTGTGTACAGCTTTTTCAGGAAAGATGCTACGGGCAAGAACAATATTATGTTTGTGCTCAATATGACGCCGATGATGTGGGAGAATTACAAAGTGGGCGTGCCTAAGAAAAAGAAATACAAACTCATCCTGAACAGTGATGAGAAACGCTTTGGCGGTAACGGACATGAGCTTCCGGCGGAGATTACCGCGGTCAAAGAAACCTGTAATTACAAGGATTACAGCATTTCCTTTGACCTGCCTCCCTACACCGCAGCAGTTTTTGTTTTCTAGCAATTGTGCCGCAAAGGTTAAGAAAGTGGAAAATCGTGCCGAAATAAAGGGTGAATGTGAATAACATTCGCCCTTTTTATCTATTTATTAGGAGAACTATATGAAGATTACATTTGATCACAGTAATACCAATCAGAATGTAGACAGGGCGACAACAGCATATCGAAACACCCAGAAGCCAAGGACGGAGCGGACGGGTGATTACGCATTAGACATTTCTGGCACAGTTACGGATAACAACGCTTACGGGGGTCATGGAAAGACCGCAGAAGAGGTTATGCAGGATGCGGGGCTGGTCGATGAAAAAGACCTGGCTGCGCAGAGAGACTATATGGCAGTAATGTCTAAAGCTATGTCTGAGGAAGATTATCAGCGCCTGAAAGAAGAAGGATATTATCCCGGAGACATGGATACTGAGGAAGTTGTCACCATTGTAGACTCTATCAAGGCAGCGCTTATCAAGGGCGGCACGCAGGTGGAGGGCTATACGGATGATCTGGATACGGAGACTTTGCGCCAGATCACAGGGAGTGAGGCCTTTGCCAGGGAACTTTATAAACAGTTTAAGGCGCATGATATCCCGGTTACGAGGGAGAATGTGGCGGCAGCCAAAGAAGCGTATGACAGGGCAGTGCAGATGGAGACACCTGCGGAAGGCACTGTGAAATATATGGTAGAGAACAATATGGAACCAACCATAGACAATCTCTATCGGGCGGAGCACAGCGCAACGCCGGACAGCCACAGACAGGGTCATGGTTATTATGCGACAGATAATACCGGCTATTATGCAAAAAAGGCTGAAGATTATAACTGGGAGCAGTTAAGGCCGCAGATGGAACGGGTGATTGAAGAGGCAGGCCTGGAGATTACCGAGGAAAATCTGGAAGGCGCGAGATGGCTGATCGAAACAGGAGTGCCGCTGACCAAAGAGACTATGGCGAAACTGCATGAAGTCGGGCAGGTGGAACTTCCCCAGGATACGGCGCGGATTCTGTCAGCAGTGGCGGCGGCCATTTCGGATGGGAAGAGTGCAGACAAGGCCAATCTGGCGGACGGCAGAAGCAATTGGGAGAAGGCTGCCGACTATGCGGAAGCTTTTGCGAAGATCAGCGATGAAGCTGTGGACAGGACGGTTGCTGAAGAAAAGGATGTTAACCTGCGCAATCTGGAAAAGGCGCAGCAGGAGATAGAACGAAACGGCTTGCCGGCAGATACGCCGGAGGCAGTTACGGCGAGACGCCAGCTGGAAGAAGTCCGGCTGATGATGACCATAGAGGCAAACCGCAGACTGTTAGAGAGCGGTTACTCCATCGACACCACGGAGTTGGAGAAGTTGGTGGAAGCCCTGAAGAAGATGGAAGAAGAACTGAACCAGAAGCTTTTTGGAGAGATAGGTGCATCGGAGAAAGCGGAACTGTACAGCGAAGTGCAGTCCAAGACGCAGGAGATACCCTATCTGCCGGCAGCGGTACTGGCGCGCTATATCAGTGAAGAGGAACTGTTTACGCTGGACAGTGTACATACGAACGGTACGGCGCTCAAGAATGCCTATGAGTCAGCCAGGGAATCTTATGAGACACTGATGACGGCTCCAAGGGCGGATATGGGAGATTCCATTCGCAAAGCATTCCGCAATGTGGACGATATCCTGAAGGATATGGGACTTGAGCAGAATGAGGAGAACCGCCGGGCGGTACGAATCCTGGGATATAACAGCATGGATATCACGCAGGACAATATGGATGCCGTGAAGAAGTACGATATGGAACTTCGTCAGGCCATCCGTAAGATGACGCCGGCAGTATCTTTGCAGATGATCAGGGACGGTAAGAATCCGCTGAATATGACCGTAGAAGAATTGAATCAATATCTGGATGAGAGCGGTCATGGGGAACAGCTGAAAGAGGAAAAATTCAGTAAGTATTTATATAAACTGGAACAGAACCATGCCATAGAAGAGCAGGAGAGAGAGGCTTATATCGGCATCTATCGGATGTTCAGACAGTTAGAAAAGACGGATGATGCCGCAGTAGGAAGCCTGATCAGAGAAGGCGTGGGACTTTCTTTCCAGAATCTTCTCACAGCCATGCGCAGCACGAAACGCCAGGGCATGGACTACACGGTGGATGATGAGTTTAACGGTGTAAATGCCGTAAACAAGGGCAAATCCATTACAGATCAGATTTTAAGCGCTTTTCCCATGCTGGAACAGGCTGCTACTGAAGAGCAGACATTTTCACAGCAAAATGGACAGCAGGGAAGCGAGGAAGCGGCAGCCTATTATCATATGCTGGCCGGTCAGATTGCAGATACCGTGGAGCCGGAAATGCTTGCACAGATGGAACTGCGGGCGGATATGACCATGGAAGAGATGGCCGAGAGCATGGAACAAATGGCAGCTGACGAAAGGCTTGAAACGGCATATCTACAGGAAGAATTGCAATCTTATCAGGATCTGCATGGAGTAGAAGATGCTGTGGTGCGGGAACTTCTGGCGTATAAACAGCCGGTCACAGGCAATAATCTGGCAGCGGCAGCGGCGCTTCGCAGAAAACCGGGCGCCCTCTATAAGAAGCTGCATGAACTGGAAGCAGATACGGCCGCTCCCAGAGGGAAAGAGGCGGCTGCGCATATGATAGAGAGCCTGACAGACAAAGACAATGCCGAAGAGGCTTATGAAAAGATGCAGGATACTTTCCAGGAGATTCTGGAAGAAGCAAAGGAAGAGGAGACATCCTATCTGGATCTTAAGACTTTGCAGAACTGCCAGAAACAGCTTTCGCTGGCGGGGAATCTGGCCAAAGAGGAGAATTATCAGATTCCGGTGGAAATAAATGGGGAATTGACAGCCGTTAATCTCAAGATCCTGCACGGCGGCGAGGGCGGCAAAGTCAGTGCATCCATGGAGACCGAAACCTACGGACGCATCATGGCGCAGTTTGCAGTCAGAAATCAGACCGTATCCGGCTATGTTGCCTGCGATAACAAGGAAGGCACAGAAAAGCTGTGGGATATACAGGATGGCCTGAAAGAGGCGCTGGCGGTAGAATCATCGGCCGGCGGATCTTTGAAAGTTGGAAGTGTTGGTATCATGTACAGCAAAGAGGCAAATGCAGATGGGTATACAGCCAAGGATCTGGAGACAGATGAAAGCATACAGACAGCGGATCTGTACCGGATAGCGAGAGCATTTATCACGAGTGTGACGGCATAAAGGAGGATAACGAGAATGAAGATAAGTTATAACGCGGCGGCGATGCGCGCCAGTAATGCACTAAATGCATCGGACAGGAAAGTGTCGAAATCCCTGGAGCGTCTTTCCTCCGGTCTTAAGGTAACCACTTCGAAGGATAATCCTTCGGGTTATGCCATTGGAAAGAAGATGAATACACAGATTTTGGGTCTTTCCGTGGCAACGCAGAATTCCAATAATGGTATCTCTATTATTGAGACAGCGGATGGCGCTCTGACAGAAGTACATGAAATGCTGCAGAGAATGAATGAGCTGGCAGTAAAGGGAGCGACAGGAACACTGACCACTTCTGACCGTATGACACTGAATGAGGAGATCAAGCAGCTTAAGGCAGAGGTTACCAGGATTGCTACGGATACCGAGTTTAACGGACAGCCGCTTCTGGACGGAACTTTTGACCTGAGAGGATATACGAATAATTATCAGGTTAAGGTGGATTATTATTCTGATGAAGTGGTTCCCAAGAAATATGTGATCGATGAGTTGGAGATTGTGTATAATGAAGACGGTACCATTGATAAGGACGCGTCAAAAGTGGGGATAAAGTATGACGGGGAAAATGGCTTCCCTGCCGGCGTAAAGTTTGATTCTGTGGGGCAGGATAAGGTTATCCTGAAAGGGCCTCAGGATTTCGAGATGACGCTGAAAATCGAGCCCAAACCGATAAAAGATGCGGATGGTAATATCACGGGTTATGAAACTGTGAGTCCGATAGAGTCTTCAACAGTTACGGTACCTGCATTTGATGTTACGTATAATTATGTGCTGAACGCCGATGGATCAAATTATGAGCCCGAATTGGATATGGGCACCACCGCAACTTCTTTTGCAACTGCATTGCAAGCTGCTGCGGGAGATATACCGGAGGATGCAGTGGTATCTTCTGTGGTCAGTGATGGCACAACAGACACAATAGTGATCACCAATGACAGCGGTTTCCGGCTGGAAGTCCAAAGTACCAGACCGGGTAACGTGCCTGGAACCGATCCGCAGCCGGCACCACAGACAGTTGCAGTCGGCGGCGGACAAGAGACGGCCAGTACCGGGCTGATTCTGGATATCACAGGCATCGGCACCATGGATACCCAGACAGGCGCCAATGAGGGCCAGCAGCTGGATATCCGTATCCCGACTATCTCTTTGAGCAGACTGGGAATTGAGAAGACAGAGCTGACCACACAGGACAGCTGTTCGGATGCAATTAATGAGATCAGGGAAGGCATCCTTTATATATCTTCAGCAAGAAGCAGACTGGGAGCTTATCAGAATCGTCTGGAGCATACCGTGAATAATCTGGACGTGAACAGCGAGAATATGACAGCATCTTATTCCCGTATTATGGATGTGGATATGGCGGAAGAGATGACCAGTTATACAACGGAGCAGGTAATCTCGCAGGCATCGGTGTCCATGCTGGCACAGGCAAACGAGAGGCCATCACAGATCCTTCAGCTTTTACAATAAGTGTAGAAAATCTGCTCCGCAGATTTTCTACGAGAGAATTTGTCGGGACAAATTCTCTGATGAAATGTTTGACGCTGTGAAATGTTAATTAGAGAGGTAGCGTAATGACCAAGGAATTGAAACAGGAGTATACGCTGCGGATTACGCAGGCGAATAAGACGCAGTTGATCACGATTCTTTATGAAATGATCTTGCTTTATATTGATGAGGCCAAAGAGGCTCTGGATACGGACAACAGGGCGGATTATAAGATGGCAGTCCGTAAAATACAGGGATGTGTGAATGAATTGATGGATTCCCTGCATTTGGAATATGATCTGGCACAGAAACTCTTGCAGCTGTATCTCTATATCAACAGAGAACTGGCGCAGGCATCGATTCACTGTGATATGGAGAACCTGGAACATGTCCGTATGGTGATCAGAGAACTCCACAAGGCCTATAAGAAGATAGAGGGGCAGGATCAGTCAGGGCCTGTTATGGGCAACAGCCAGACCGTGTATGCCGGACTTACGTATGGCAGAAGCACACTCACAGAGAACATAGCTGATCCCGCCGCGAACAGGGGTTTTTGTGTATAAGGTTACTGGGTAACCAGCGGGCGGTACGCTTCGGCACGTTTTTCTTCGGGCAGCAGATCCATTTCTGCTGCCTGTTGTAATAAGTATTTATAACGTTTCATAACAGCATTTAATTCATAGATGTAACAGTCAATCAGGTCAGGGTCAGTCACATTGTCAAATCCTGCATAAGCGTTCTCCAAAGCATATCTTGTTTTCAGCAGTTCGTCTCTTATCGTCAGTTTCTCACCATCCACGATCACATCATTATCCATTGGAATACACGGTCTCTGCCTGAAAATAACTCTCATACAATTACCCACCTTTCACAAGACTTCTTGGCGTTTCGTCCCATGGCGAAACGCCTTTAAAATTCCATTTCATAAGTAAAAGTAATCAGGAAGAACGCGCTTTACAGCGTTCTTCAGAATGAGATTAGAACTTCTTGGCGTTTCGTCCCATGGCGAAACGCCTTTAGAAGTTCTTCTCATTCAAGTATAGGTAAAATTTGGATAAATATTCATGTAATATTAGACGGGCATCGCGCATATGGTATTAGCAGACAAGTAATGACAGGGATGTTTTGGAGGTATTTTATGGAAAATATGGGCGGTATGGCGGCGATTCTCGGTGTATGTCTGGTGGTGCTGATGATCGGTGCCATGGGTAAAAAGGTGGAGTGGCTGGTCAATTTTGTTTTACGGGCAGTTATGGGTACCATAGGGATTTATGGACTGAATTTTTTGCTGGCATCTCAGCAGTTCCCTGTGGCAGTAGGGATTAATCCCCTCACGGTTTTGACATCCGGAATCCTTGGATTTCCTGGGGTTATCGTACTTTACGGAATTCACTTCTTCAAAATTTTGTGATATTTTCACAAAAAAAATATTTTTAGGAAATAGGTATGGACAAGTTTTACGAATGTGGTATAATTCAATTCACAACTCAAGAAATTCTGTGAGAAGCGCAGGCTTCCATTCAATGCCATCGGGCATCGGGGATATCTCCCAATTATTTCGTTGAGTCTAAATTATATAAGTGATGGAGGTGGTCTATTGGACTGAATATTTGTCAATCTGTTTTACTTTTTCTGCTATTGCTGTCAGCTTTTGCAGATCTTAAGACGGACCGGATTCCCAACGGGTTCCTTATACTCGGATTTTTGATCGGTTTGAGCAGCAGTCTGTGTTCTGGCCGGAATATCCTGGAAATCTCTGGTTCCGTATCATTAGCGTTTCTGCTTCTATATCCCCTGTATATGATTGGCGCAATGGGCGCGGGCGATGTAAAGCTGTTTCTCATGATTGGAAGTTTTTGTACGGCAAAAGAACTTCTGTTCATACTGGCGGGAGCCTTCGTGATCGGAGCGGGATTCTCGTTGGTGAAGTTACTGGTGGAGCATAACGGCCGGGAGAGGATTTATTATTTCTTTTCCTATCTGTCGGAGGTTATGCGTTCAGGGCACTGGAGAATATATGGAGAAGATCTGGTGCAGGATTATCATACATATTGCAGGAATAAGATTCATTTTGCCGTGCCGGTCTTATTCAGCGCAGCGATGAGAATAGGAGGATTGTTTTGAGTCAAAAGATTATGGCCATCTGCGACATAGAGGAGGGATATGCTTTTCGCATGGCGGAATACATACTGGAGAAGGTAAGGTTACCTTATACATTACATTTATTTACGGCGGCCAGTGAACTGGAAAAATTCGCAAAGCGCGAAGAGATAGCGGTGCTGCTGATTGCTGAAAGCGCGTTGCGGCTTTTGAAACAGGAATATCTCAGACAGCAGGTGGAGCAGATGTTTGTCTTACAGGAGACTGAGCACAAGGAGCAGGATGATCTGTGTTATATCAGTAAATACCAGAGTCCGGAAAGGGTAATACAGCTGATTATAGAATCTGTCACGGACTTAGCGGATTGGGATATGGAAGAGGTGGACAAGGAGACAGATGCAAAGATGATTGGTCTTTACTCTCCAGTGAAAAGATGCTTGCAGACATCTTTCGCTCTGTGTCTGGGGCAGATCCTTTCCAGGGATCATAAGGTGCTGTACTTAAACCTTGAGACATGTTCCGGGTTTGCCCGGCTGTTCAACAGGGAATATGCCATGGATATAATGGATGCCATGTATTATTTTCAGACAGCCAGAGAGAAGCTTTCCCTGCGAATGCCCTCCATGGTACAGAACGCAGGCGGACTCGACTATATCCCGCCGGTACAGCATTCCCTGGAGTTAAAAGAGGTGACGGGGGCGCAATGGCTGGAATTTTGCAGGCATGTGGCGGCGGTCGGGCAGTATGAGTATATCATTCTGGATTTGGACGAAGGTGTGAACGGACTGTTTACTCTTTTGAAAAACTGCTGCAAGGTCTATACCGTCACCAGGGAAGATGCCTTTGCGCAGGCGAAGATGGAGCAGTATGAGCAGACTTTGCAGTTTAACGGACTGGATGAGATTGCACAGAAGACGGTCAAGTGCAGATTTCCTATATTCCGGGAATTGCCGGCGGATCTGGAGCGAATGACACAGGGTGAACTGGCGGCGTATGTGAGATCGATCATCAAAGAGGATATTTATGGATAGCATACAGGACAGAAAAAGGGAATTAAAGGAAAAACTGGCGGAGAGCATCGATTATTCGCGGGAGAGCAGCGATGAAGAGATTCAGGAACTGATAGATGAGATGCTGGTCAGGGAGAGCAAGAAAACGCCGCTTGGCCTGGCTGAGCGGGACAGTCTGCGCAGGGAACTCTTCCATGCAATCCGCAAGCTGGATGTTTTGCAGGAATTTGTGGATGATCCGCGGGTCACGGAAATTATGGTAAATGGCCCGGATAATATCTTCGTGGAGCGGGAAGGCAGGCTGTATAAAAGTGATCTTCGATTTGAGAGCGAGGAGAAGCTTCAGAATGTAGTACAGCAGATTGTATCGGACTGCAACAGGGTGGTGAATGAGGCTTCCCCAATCGTGGATGCCAGATTGCAGAATGGATCGCGCGTCAATGTGGTGCTAAATCCGGTGGCCTTAAACGGGCCGATTCTGACCATCCGCCGTTTCCCGGACAAACCTATCACAATGGAGGATCTGGTTTCTTTTGGCTCAGTGTCAGAGGGGGTATGCCGGTGGCTCGACAGGCTGGTGCAGGCCAAGTACAACATTTTTATCAGCGGCGGCACAGGATCCGGCAAGACAACTTTTCTAAATGCGCTGTCCAATTATATTCCCGCGCAGGAGCGTATCATCACGATTGAAGACAGTGCGGAACTACAGATACGCAGTATTCCCAATCTGGTACGCATGGAGACCAGAAATGCAAACGTGGAAGGATGTCAGGAGATTACCATCAGGGATCTGATCAAAACGTCTCTGCGTATGCGGCCAGAGGGTATCAAAATAATTCAGGGAAAATTAGAGCATAATAAAAAGCGTTTCCCCATCCCAGGTGCATTCCTTCA
>CAMNXA010000006.1 GCA_946566685.1 uncultured Lachnospiraceae bacterium | reverse complement strand
TACTTCCAGAAATCTTTTGGATAAATCAAAACAGAATGAGAAACTGCTGAATGATCTGTCTCTGATCAATAGCGAAGTATCTCAATCCATGGATGCTACAATCAGTATAACAGAGAAGTTATCAGACGCCGTTAAGGAAATAGGAGTTACTTTAAACCTTATTAATGATATTTCGTCATCTACAAATTTATTGGCATTGAATGCTTCCATTGAGGCTGCACGGGCCGGGGAAGCAGGAAAAGGCTTTGCTGTTGTTGCGACAGAAGTTGGTAATCTGGCTAATAACACGCAGGAATCTCTAAAAGATGTGCAGGCGGTAATTGAACGGGTACAGCACAATGTCGTTGAGATTACTGCGCAGGTAGGAGAAAATTCTGCAAAACTGGGAAAACAGAATGAATTTTTTGCAAATGTTTTTGACGGCATGAAAGACATGACAAATCTGCTGAATGTGTCTGTGGATGCTGTGAAAGCCATGGGAGATGCACACAGAGAGCAGTCGGAAGTGATCAAGAACACGGTATTGATCAATCAGGATATTGCGGAAAGCATCAGGAGCGAGAATGAACAGTATAGTGTGATCAGAGAAATGGCAGAAAGTAATGCCAGCGACACTGCGGAGATTTCTACACAGGCAAATACGATTAACGAGATGGTTACTAAAATGACCCTGCTTCTGAATCGAGATGAATAGACTGGTAACCTAAGCAACACTTGACAAACTATTGTTTTACAAGTAGAATATGGCCTTAACTGGAAATTTGCACTGCAAATGAGGTTTAGGAGGACATTATGAATATTGAACACTTGAAAGACAATGGAACAGATATTGCAGTTATTTCCAGTGAAGAAGAATTGATTGTTGATACGCAATCTGCTTTAGATCTGGCTATGACTGTTAAGTATGAAACAGGTGCAGCAAATATAGTAATCAGTAAATCGGCAGTGTGTGAGAAATTTTTTGTTCTCAGCAGCGGCATGGCAGGCGAAATACTTCAAAAGTTTATCAATTATCATGTCAGAATTGCCATTTATGGGGATTATTCACAATATACAAGCAAACCATTAAAAGACTTTATTTATGAGTCCAATAATGGTAGTGACTTCTTTTTTGTGCCAACCAAAGAAGAAGCAATCCAGAAATTGACAGAAACACAATAACAATACTGTGCAATTTTCCAGTTACTTATAAAATGGTTGGCACTATAATAGTGACACCCGTCTGTTTTTTATTTTGCATAAAACACAAAATTTTCTTTACGGGGAGCAGCTTCGGGAAGGGGTTCAGCAGGATAGCCAATAACGCAATGCCCTATTCCCTCGTATTCCCCGTTTATACCTAATGAGCGCAGAATTTCTTTTCCTTCTGCGCTTTCAAATTCTTCTTTGGCCCGGTGTATCCAGCAGCTTCCCACTCCTAATGAGTGCGCCGCTAACATGAGATTACCCATGACAAGGCTGCCGTCATAGATACGGCTCATCCAGTCTTTTTCTGCAAGTACGATCAGCACGACAGGCGCACCATAAAACGGGTCAAAACCAGGCTGCCAACCCCCAACTTCGCAATTCATTGCGGACAGTTTATCACGCAGTTCCTTATTGGTTACGGCTACAATAATTGCGGACTGACGTCCCACACTGTTAGCAGCATATGTACCGGCGGTAATGATTTCATCGATCGTTTCCTGCGGTGGCATATCGGGCTTAAACTTTCGTATACTTCTTCTTGTGATCATATTTTCTATGATAGTATTCATGGCAGCATTCCTTTCTGATTGATATTTTTGATATTCTATATTGAGGTGCGAATAAGAATAGTTTCTATTGCTTTCTCCGAATCAGCCGCTTTCAATATTTCTGGCATAACCCGGAAAAGTTCTGCATCCCAGTTCACTTCGCCTGCGATTACAGCCGGATGATGATACTTTGTATATCCCCAAACCTTGCAAAGTTTGTATAGAGAATCCACTTGAGTATACAGCTGCTCTGATTAAACATTACCAAAATAAGAAAATTACGTCAATGGTAAAATATCCAGTACCTTTTTCCCTGAAAATACGATTATGTTTTTGGGCAATAGTAATAGAATATTTTTAAGATATACGTTATAATACAATTTAAGTGGACAAAATACGCAATAGTTTGTTTTCAGGCAGGAGACTACTGGACAGCTTCGGAATGAAATCTTTGGGATTATAAGGAAGAAAGAATATGTTTTGTGACAACGGCGTTGGCACAAGTTCGAAAGGTGGTAGATTTCTTTGAAAAATGATATTTCAACAGTGGGTAACCTCATTCAGATAATAAGTCAATCAAGGCAAAATGCTCTGAAAAAAGTTAATGAAGAACTGATTCAAATGTACTGGAAGGTGGGAGAATACCTGAGCACAGAATCAGCAAAAGTATCATTTGGGGATGCCTATATAGATGCAGTAGCAGAAGAGATTCAAAATGCATTTCCTGGAATCAAGGGATTTAACCGGCGTGGACTGTATCGTATGAAGAAATTTTATGAAACTTATGCAGATGATGAGTTTGTGACAACACTGTTGTCACAAATAAGCTGGTCAAATCACCTAGCTATAATTTCCAAGGCAAAAACGCTTGAAGAACGTCATTTTTATATAACTCTTTGTATAAAAGAAAATTATTCGGCACGGGGGTTATCTCGGCAAATTGAAAGTGGATATTATGAACGATATATGTTGTCTAAGAAAAAGCTGTTACCAGAGTCAATAAAAGGATTGAGGGAAAATCCATTTCTGGATTCTTATGTGATAGAATTTCTTGATTTGCCATCTCAATTTAAAGAAGCCGATTTGAGAAAAGGCTTGATTAGAAATATGAAAGACTTTATTTTGGAGGTTGGTAGGGATTTTACATTTATTGACGAAGAATTTAGAGTTCAGGTAGGTGGTGAAGATTATAAGATTGATCTACTTTTCTTTCATAGAGGATTGCAGTGTCTTGTAGCATTTGAACTGAAAATTGGGAAATTTAGACCGGAATATGTATCAAAAATGGATTTCTATCTGGAAGCTCTTGATCGTCAGATAAAAAAGGAAAATGAGAATCCAAGTGTTGGTATGATTTTATGTGCATCTAAAGATGATGAAGTCGTAGAGTACGCTATGAGCAGAACATTGTCTCCAATGATGGTTGCAGAGTATCAACTTCAATTGCCAGATAAGAACGTATTGCAGAAGAAATTGCAGGAATTGATCAATATGCCTTTATTAACGGATGATGAGTAAAAACTGGTGTATGGATTGGAATATAAACAAAGGGAAATATTCATGTCACAGCTATAAGGGAGACTACCATGAATAAAGAATGGTCTGAACTTAATAAAAGCATGCAGGCGCATATCAGAAAAAGGGACACTTACGAAACCGGCATACACATGCTCTTTGAACTGCGCAATGAGTTGTACAAGGTTTTGACAACATTTAAGGATAAATTAAGCAGAGAAGATTTCAGCGCGATTCCCTTTATAAATGCAGATGGTTATCACAGTAAAACCATCGCCTATTCCATATGGCATATTTTCCGGATTGAAGATATCGTTTCGCATATCTTGATAAACGAGGATAAACAGGTATTTACCGCAGGTAATTATCAGGAGCGGATTCAATCCCCAATCATAACGACCGGCAATGAACTTGTCAAACAGCAGATTGCTGATTTTTCAGGGCAGCTCAATCTACAGGAACTTTATGCTTATATTCTCGAGGTGAAGGAGAGCACAGAACAGATAGTGCAAAGTCTATCTTATGATGATTTGAAAAGGAAGATATCGGAAGAAAGAAAAGGATATTTGAAATCGCTGCAGGTGGTAAGTTCAGATGAGAGCGCAGTCTGGCTGATTGAGTATTGGTGTAACAAAGATGTTCGCGGGCTGCTTCAAATGCCTTTTTCAAGACATTGGATTATGCATGTGGAGGCATGTTTGCGGATTGCAAATAAGATACATCCATTTATATGGCTCGTCTAAAGTTATGTGTTCGCAGTGGGTGCTGATATAACAGATATATTCATTTGCGTTCAGTTTCCGCACATTTTTCCACTCTTTGTATTGCAAATTCTCAAATCCGTAATTAAGAACGTTTTCATAGTTCAGTTTACAATGATATCTTTGTTTTACACGGAAGTATTTATCATATACTTTATCAATCTCGCTTTTTAAAGACGGGTTTGCACTTGTCTCATCCGAGCGGGTCATAAACATGGCAAGACGGCCTCCCGGCTTCAACATTCTGTATGCTTTCGTAAACGCTATTTGTTCAGGGATCCATTGGATTGTAGCGGCCGAGTACACTAAATCATATGTATCATCAGGAAAACCATACTTCTCAAAATCAGCATTTACGATATGAAAGTTCTGATAGCAGCCAAATTTATCTTTCATCAGAGAAGTGAAATTTTCCCCCAGTTCAATAGCGGTGTAGTCACATCCCATTTTTAATATGGGTTCTGTCGCCTGACCCGTTCCTGGACCAATTTCAAGTACTTTCTTTTCAGGATTTAATTCACATACTGTTTCCAGTTCCTGGAATAACTCATTACAATATCTTGGTCTGTATTTATCAAAAAATTCCGGTATTTTGTCAAATGTTTTTCGAAAATCCATTCCATCTTCTCCGCGCTTAATTGCGATTTAAAGATTATATGTTGTAATAGATTCATGTTTGTTGATATCCTTCAATCACCCAGTCATATTCCTTTAAATCCAGGCCCTGTCCGCAGTATTCACACTTGCCGCCGTTTAACAGGGACAGACTCGCACCGCAGGAATCGCAGCGGTATACATTCACATCATTGATACTCTGCGTCAGTGCACGGATACTTTTGAGAAGACCAAGCGTCAGGTATGACTTCCCCTGGTATACGTTGCCGTTTTCATATTTGGTAAGCAGCATGCCCACTTTTACCTGTAAATGCTGAAAATTGCCGTCCGTGTGATAATCCATCAGAACACATTCCAACAGTTTACAATCAATCACACCGCAATACATCTGGATGAAAGGTGTCGTATCGCACACGGCAAACGCCTCAATCTCCCTCGGCGAATTTGCATAGCAGATACTGAGCAGTTTGTTGGAGAGATTTCCGATAAATGTCTCCATGGAGAAATGGTTGTCCACACTGCGTATCTTTTCAAGTGTCTGATTCGTCCGGGCGGGGCCGCTTTTCATGCTTTCCTGTCCCTTCTTTCCCACGAAAAACGACATGACCACTGCCATCACAATGATGCCGAGTATTGGGGTAAACATCATCATTTTGCCGCCCATATTGATTCCGATTGCCAGAAGTACAAATACAATGATACCAAGTATCACATATGTGGGTACAAAATTTTTATGAATCGTAGAGCCGTCCCGGTGTTGTGTCCAATCTCCCGAATTATATACGGAGGAGACCTTCTGCTTCAGGTCCTCAATATGGAATTTGGTCTGGCAATAGTCACAGCCATCCACAAAACATTCCAGGGGGCCTTCCCAGCCGCAGCTCGGACAGATATAATTTCCATTCATGCTTCTGGACTGGATGATATAGTATTCTCCCGATGCTTTTTTCTTTTCATCTGACCATACACAGCGGTTCATGTCATAGAAGGATTTTCGGTAAGTCATCTCATCACTGATTTTGCAGATCAGATTCTTTCCATCATGACGATAATCCCAGTAGGGATAGCGATGGTTTTCTTCCCTTTCGTATTTTGTGGGGGTTATGTAATCATAATGTGCCGTCAAACCCAGTGACCTAAGCCGCCTTTTATTGAGATAATGGGTATACCACAGATTCTGTGTTGTCGTCATAAATCCGTTTTCGGTAATCTGAGGGCTGTTGTACCATTCCGTTTCTTCCTGTTTGTATTTGTTGACCAGGTTGGTCATGTCATCATTCCATATCTGGCAGGATGAACTGTAACGGTTCTCATTCCATAACTGTGTTGTAACTTTCTTAAACTGATTCCAATCTTCCTGTAAATTGTATGCCATGTCATCTCCTCCTCAATGTGTTTATTTTATCATAAAGGAAGTTGGAATTACTATTTTATTGTCAACATTAATATTTAATTAAGAAATTGAGTTAGTATTTGTTCTGGGCTGCCCTCTGTACGTATTCCGATACTGAACAGGTGTCTGTCCGACAGACCTTCTGAAAGCCTGTGCAAAATAGGACTGTGAAGAGAAGCCCAGTAAGGATGAAATCTGTGAGATGGAGTAGGAGGTGGAACTGAGCAGAGATTTCCCTTCTTCGATTCTTCTTTGCAGAAGATAGGTAATGGGGGAGATGCCCATGTATTTGGTAAAGGCATGGACGAGGTAATATTTGCTCATATGGGAGCGCTGGGCCAGGGTATCCAGGGTGATGTTTTCCATATAGTTCGCATCCAGGTAATTTTTGATCCGGACACATTCCCGGTTCAAAAGAGAGGTATTGTTGGGTTTAATGGACAGGTGATCGTTGCGGAGCATACAGAGCATGACCACTTCCAGAAGACTCTGGCATACCGCCTCAAAATTTTCCTCTTTGTCAGTGATCTCCGTCAGCATAATGTTCAGATAGGCATATACATTTGAATTTTTAGTATTGTATTTATATACATTGCCGGCGGCAGTCTGCAAAAGGATACTGTCAGGGGCGGAGGCAATATTTTCAAAGGAGAAGATCAGACCGTCTATTCCCAGCACGATATATTCAAGGGGTGCCGAGTGCAGGGACTTCTCGGTATGCTGTACATGGGGACTGATGATGACCATATCATGTTCATGTACCGGAAATTCCTTGTCTTCCGTGATAAAGAAACCGTTTCCATTCACTACATAGAACAGTTCACAGAAAGCATGTGAGTGAAGAAGACTCTGCCAGTCTCCTTCATATTTGGAGGTAGAAACGTATAGGAGTTTTAGTTCGTTAAAAGGTGAGGGGGCGTTGTCCCTGATAGAGTGCCTTGTATTTCCCATGAGATACCTCTCTTCTGCGTTCTTACTTTAAATAATATTGTAATGTACTTTATATATCTTGTCTATAGGAGAAAAAGTTGACAATAATTCTAAAATGGAAAGCAACTATCTGATTGATTCGTATGCCTGTTTTTATTATGCTTAAGTTATGTTAGATAATTGGGAGGTATTATTAGGATGAATCTGGAAAATACAGGCAGGCTGACTCTGCCTACGGATGTGGATATGGTCGATGAGACGATACGGCTCAAAAATATGCTTGGCGCGGATGCCCTGCGGGATTGTGACGGCACAACGATGCCGGAAGAACTGTTAAGTCAGGATGCCAAGATTTATGCGACTTATTATACGACCAGGAAAGACAATGACTGGGCCATGAAAAATCCTGAGGAGATTCAGCAGGAGTACCTGATCAGTGATCGGGTAACGGCAAGGGGAGAGAGTCTGCGCATCGAACTGATGAGAGGATTTCATACGGAGCAGCTTAAGGTAAATACGATTGATTCCCCGAAACGCTGGTGGGAGGTCATAGACAGGACCACAGGAGAAGTGGTGCCGGCAGAGAAATGGGAGTACGATGATAAGACCGGCGAGGTTGTGATCGAGACGATTCCCTATCATCAATATACGGTCAGTTTCCTTGCATTCCTGATATGGGATCCGGTTCATATGTATAATTTTATTACCAATGACTGGAAAGATGCGCCGCACCAGCTGACTTATGATGTGCGGCAGCCCAAAACGCGCAGTTATGTCAAGGATAAACTGAAGAGATGGTGCGAGGAAAATCCACATGTCAATGTGGTGCGCTTTACCACCTTCTTCCATCAGTTCACGCTGACCTTTGATGATAAAAAGCGGGAGAAATTTGTGGAGTGGTTTGGCTACAGCGCCAGCGTCAGCCCTTATATATTGGAACAGTTTGAGAAATGGGCGGGCTATCCGTTCCGGCCGGAATATATTGTGGATCAGGGGTATCACAACTCCACCTTCCGGGTACCGTCCAAAGAGTTCCGGGATTTTATGGAGTTTCAGCAGATCGAGGTTTCCAAGTTGGCCAAGGAATTGGTGGATATCGTTCACAGTTATGGCAAGGAAGCGATGATGTTCCTGGGGGACCATTGGATCGGGACAGAGCCTTTTGGTAAGTATTTTAAAGATATCGGCCTGGATGCCGTGGTGGGCTCCGTGGGCGATGGCGTTACACTGCGGATGATTTCGGATATCAAGGGGGTAAAGTATACGGAAGGACGCCTTCTTCCATACTTTTTCCCGGATGTATTTACCGAAGGGGGAGATCCCATCGGGGAGGCTCAGGATAACTGGTTGAAGGCAAGGCGGGCAATCCTGCGTTCTCCGTTGGACCGGATTGGGTACGGCGGCTATCTGAAGCTGGCGGCCGAATGGCCCGGTTTCATCGATCAGATCCGCAAGGTTGTGGATGAATTCCGCCAGATTCACCAGAACATGGATGGGACGGCGGCTTACACGGCGCCCTTTAAGGTTGGCATTCTAAACTGCTGGGGAAGTATCCGGCGCTGGATGTCCAATCAGGTACATCATGCCCTGTGGTACAGGGAGATTTATTCTTACGTTGGTGTGATTGAATGTCTCAGCGGCATGCCCATCGATGTTGCTTTTATTGACTTTGAGCAGATACGAGGCGGAATCGACCCGGAGATCAGGGTGATCATCAATGCCGGGGACGCATATACCTCATGGAGCGGGGCGGAGAACTGGAAAGATGAAAAGGTGGTCTGCGCTATCCGCAGGTTTGTGGATGAGGGCGGCGGTTTCATCGGCGTGGGGGAACCGAGCGCCTGTCAGTATCAGGGCCGTTATTTCCAGTTGAGCGATGTACTGGGAGTGGACAGGGAACTGGGCTTTTCCATGAGCACGGATAAATACAATGAACTGAATGACGAACATTTTATTCTGGAAGACATTCCGGGAGAAATTGATTTTGGAGAAGGCAAAAGCCGCATCTACGCACAGGGTGAGCACTATCAGATTCTAAATATGGACGGGAAATACAGCCGTCTGGTAGTCAATGAATACGGGAAAGGCAGAAGCGTGTATTTCGCAGGGCTTCCGTATTCACCGCAGAACTGCCGACTCCTTTTGCGGGCAATCTATTATGCTGCGCACCGGGAAGAGGAGATGAAGAAATTCTATGTCACAAATGTGGATACGGAACTGGCTGTTTTTGAAAAAACAGGCAAAATTGCAGTCATCAATAATTCCAAGGAGCCAAGGGATACGGATCTGTATGTGATGGGCAAACTGCATACACATCTTGAGATGGAACCGATGGAGATGAAGTGGATAACCTATGAGCGTATTGCAGAGTGATCTGTACGCTTGCCAGGATTTAAACGGAGGCAATGCCATGAAGATTTTGGTCATTGGCGGAACGAAATTTTTCGGGATACCCATGGTGAATGCCCTTTTGTCAAAGGGACACGATGTCACGATCGCAACCCGCGGAAAGGCAGCAGACCCTTTTGGAGATAAGGTGCGAAGAATCTTTCTGGAAAGAACTGAAAAAGAAAGTGTCCGGGCTGCTTTAGCCGGTGTGCATTATGATGTTGTCATTGATAAGATTGCCTATTGTTCCAATGATATTAAGTACGTTATGGATGTCATAGATTGCGGCCTGTATATCTATATGTCGAGTACGGCGATATATGACCCCAAACATATCAATACTGTTGAGGAAGATTTTGACGGTATGGGCGGGGAACTGATCTGGTGCAACAGGAGAGATTTTACTTATGAAAAGGTAAAGCGTCAGGCGGAGTATGCACTGTGGCAGCGGTATCCGGACCGAAGATGGGTGGCTGTCAGATATCCGTTTGTGATCGGGAAGGACGACTATACCAAAAGGCTGTTGTTTTATGTAGAGCACACGATGAAGTCCATACCGATGCACATTGATAATGTGGATTGTCAGATGGGGTTTATCCGCTCGGAGGAAGCCGGAGAATTTATGGCCTTTTTGGCGGATCAGGATGTGACCGGGGCATTTAACGGCGCTTCTTATGGCACCATTTCCTTAAGAGAAATCATTGCCTATGTTGAGAAAAGGACCGGAGCCAGGGCGGTCATCGATGCGTCAGGGGACGAGGCTCCCTATAATGGGGCACCGGAATATAGTATATGTACGGACAAGGCAAAGGCTCTGGGGTATGAGTTTTCGCGGCTGGAAGACTGGATTTATGAGCTTTTAGACTATTATATGGAGAAGATATAGATGCAGTACGCAGGAAAATGGAGTAAAGGTGACAGGGTAGCGGTCGTAAGTTTATCAAGCGGTATGTTGGGCGAGGATTTTTGCAGTCACACGATAGAAATAGGGGTAAAAAGATTAAAGGAGTACGGGCTGGAGCCGGTATTTATGCCAAATGCTTTAAGGGGTGTGCAGTATTTGCAAGATCATCCGGAGGCGAGGGCAGAAGATTTAAAAACAGCTTTTTTGGATGATTCCATTGCGGGAATTATCTGCGCGATCGGCGGGGATGACACCTATAGGCTTTTGCCCTATCTGATGGAAGATGCGGAGTTTATCCAGGCAGTGCATAAGAATCCGAAATTATTTACCGGCTTTTCCGATACGACAATCAATCATCTGATGTTTTATAAGCTTGGACTGTCGACCTATTACGGCCCCAACTTTATATGCGACTTGGGGGAACTGGCAGAGGAGATGCTTCCCTATAGTAAAAGAGCGTTTGAAAGCTATCTGGAAGGGAACGAACTTCGTGAGATCGTATCCAGTGAGGTTTGGTATGAGGAGAGAACGGACTTTTCCAGAGCGGCAATCGGAACGGAAAGAAAGGCTCATAGAGAAGAGCATGGTTTTGAACTGCTTCAGGGGAGCGAAGTTTTTCAGGGAGCGTTGCTAGGCGGCTGTCTGGATAGTTTATATGATATTTTGACGTCTACCAGATATGCAGATGAAAAAGAGGTTTGCGGCAAATATGGAATCTTTCCGGAAAAAGAAGCCTGGAAGGGCAAAATATTATTTATAGAGACCAGTGAAGAAAAGCCCGTGCCGGAACTTTTCCGGAAAGAACTCTGTGCCCTTAAGGAAAAGGGTGTCTTTGATGCGGTAAATGGCGTTTTGGTTGGAAAGCCGCAGGATGAGGCTTATTATGAGGAATATAAGGATATCCTGATAAAGGTGATAAACAAAAGGGAACTGCCGATTGTCTATAATGTGAATTTTGGACATGCGATACCGAGATGTACCTTGCAATACGGTGCTATGGCCAAAGTAGACATGCGGCGTCAAAAGATTTATCTAATGTAAAACTGCGCTTCCTGCCAATGGTCAAAGTGGTAGGGATGATCCTTGTCAAGATAGTGGCCGGAGTATAAAAAGGTAACAATATCCATATCATCAAAAAGGTCAAACGGCCAGTCTGCCCAATTGGCGGCATCAAAGTAACATTCCTCGGAGTCGGTCTCATCCTGTTCCAGATCAGGCAGGATGCTCTCCATCAAGAACTCCGATTCTTCCATGATCAAATACAGTGTCAATTCTTCTGCAACCGTATGGGCTACAAAAAGATCCCCGTCTGCGGCCTGTTCCCGATACCGAATGAGGGTGGCTTTGAGATAACACAGAAAGTCATAATCATACTGCATCAGGAATTGTGCGGGCAGACTGTCTTTGAGCCAGGAAAGCTCCAATTCCCCAATATGTGTTCCCTTGGGTCTGCGGGAGAGACTCTCCAAATCCTGCGTGATATTGTCCAGAAGAATATCGCTTCCGATGACAAATGATACCGCGGCGGCCTCTCCACAGCAATCGGCCAGGGCCTGAGACCATAAGCTGCTGGTTCTGTATTCGTCAATATTGTTATCTTCATGAACGGTTTCTTCCTGCCCTGGCAGCACATGCCAATTCAGTGTCTTACAGACCGGGAGTATCTTGTCCCGCCGGATCGATTCCCCCGCTTCGTACCGGCTCCAGGTTTTGGTGCCAACGCCTGCCCGGGAAGCGGCATCCTCAATCGTAAGGCCAAGTTCGTTCCGCCTCGTCCGGATCTTAAGTCCCAGTTCTGCGCTTCCTTTTATGATTTTTGCACTCATCGTTTCTCCTTTCGGCCAATATGACATGTCATTATAATGTCATTATATCACTTTTTGAAATGGCGTCAAGAATAAAATTTGATTTATAGTTTAAAAATAATCCTCAATAGGCTGTGCGATATCCATACGGGATACTTCACCGGAGATCAGCCCCTGCTTGATAAAGATTACCCGATCGCAGACACCCAGCAATTCTTCCAGATTAGAACTGAATAAAAGTATGGAAGCCCCTTTCAGGACCAGATCGTTGAACATATTATACACATCGATCTTGGAGGGGATATCAATGCTCTGTGTCGGTTCGTTAAAGATAAAAATCCGGGCAGAAGACATGATCCAGCGCATTAGAATAAGCTTTTGCTGTTCTCCGCCGGATAAGTGTCTGGCGATGGAATCCGGTGAAAGTTCCAGATTCATTTTGTCAGCATACCAGGCATATCTGTTTTGCTCCGCATGGGTTCTTGTCCAGAAAGACTTATAGTTATTTCCTTTGACGGAGTTTACATTTTCAAGAAGATCCAGATTTTGAAACAGTCCGTAATTACTCCGATCATCTGTGATATATGCGATTCCCAGATCGATAGCTTTTTCCGGAGAGGTAATATGGGCAGGAAGCCGATCGATATAGATGGTTCCGCTGTGGCAGGGTTCCAGACCGAATAAGGCTTTGGACAGGGTTTCCCTGCCGGAACCGGAACTGCCAAAGAACCCCAGGATTTCTCCCTGGTGTAAAGTAAAGGAAATATCTTTTATTGTCAGGTCGTTAGAAAGATTTTCGGCGCAGAGAACCTCCTCGCCCTTTTTCACATCAATTTTGGGGTATCTGTTTTGACAGAAATCCCTGACCAGAAGATGGGAGAGGTCTTCCTGCTGAAGGTCGGATTGGCTGATGGTATAGCCGGGGCCTTCCTCGCGGAAGATGGAAATATGGTCTACCAAATGGATAAAAGCTTCATAATTATAGGAAATGCAGAGTATGGTAACCCCCTTCTTTTTAAAATAGGAAAGCAGATCCAGGAAGAATTTCATATCATAATTGCTCACGATAGCCACAGGTTCATCCAAGATCAAAAGCTCAGGCTGCATCAGGTACAATCGCAGCAGTTCTATCTTTCTTTTTATAAATTGACTGCACTGACGGACAAGAAGTGAAGAGTCGATGGGGCAGTCATGTTCAGACAAAAATTCATTGGCCATTTTAATCTTTTTCTCAAGGGAAGTAAAGGTCTTTGGGGCGGTCTTGGATGGCAGGTTGGCATAGAGATTTTCTGCGATCGTCATGTCCTCAAACAGACAGATATCCTGATGAATGGTGACAATATTTTCTTTTAAGGCGTCTTTGGGAATTTTCAGCTGTAATTCTTTGTTTTTATAATAAATATTACCGCTGTAGGAGCCATACGGGTAGATACCGCTTAAGATATTTGCCATGGTGGTCTTGCCGGCGCCATTTTTGTCGAGCAGCAGATGGAACTCTCCGCGGTTTAGGGAGAGGTTTATATTTTCGATGATAGAAATGCCGTTTAAGGACAAACTGATGTCTTCACAGGATAATAAAATATCTTTCATGATCATCTCCATTCCGGGGCGCCAACACGACTGGTTGAGGCATCCCCATGTCAGAGCAGTTTACTGCAATCTCCCCGGCAGCCGGGCGGTTACATTATGTTAAAAGTTGCAAATAACTGTATTTTGTGTTGGAAATAGTATTCCTTAAAAGAATCTGCAACTCGTTCATTCGTGATGACAGATTCAAATAGGTTGATGTCACCTACGGTAGCATAGGATTCCACATCAAAACGGTCATAAGGGCAGAGTGCGAAAGCTTTTTTTGATAGTTTTAGTACATTTTGAGTCAAGAAAGCCTTGTTTAGTGAGGATACAGAGTATCCCCGCGCCATAGTGATCCCGTCAATATCTAAAAAAGCCGTGCTGAAATAGAAGGTCTCAAGGAAATTGTCAGTTGTCTGTCCATATAATTCCAGGGTGGTGGGATTCAGGTTCCCGCCGGCGAGAATGACAGCCGCATTGGGACTGTATAGCGAACAGTCGTGGGCTACCATCATATCCGTTGTGACGATTGTCACATTCACTTTGTTTGTCAGGTTGCGGGCTACAAAGCGGGAGCAGGTACCGGGGCCAAGAAATACGGTTTCGTTATTCTGGATAAACTGGGAAGCTATTTTGCCGATATTCTGGTATCGTTCAATGCTGTCTTCCTGCAAAGTAAACAGAGAGATTTCCGGGTGTTTGGATTCATTTAGCACAGCCCCGCCGTGTGTACGTGTGAGAAAGTGCTCGTTCTCCAGCTTTTCGAGATCCCTGCGGATGGTTGCTTCCGTCACATTTAGAGTCTGGGCAAGGGAAATGACATCAGCCTGTTTGTTTTTGGTCAGAATGTCTTTGATTTCTTCGAGACGTTTAAGTGGTAACATTTGAAATCTCCGGTTTCTTTTTATGATATAGAAAGTTTTACGTCTGCAAGCAGCCAATTTGCCATCTTATGGAGTGGCACTGCTCAGTACTTTCGTAGACATTATAACATAGTATGACATTTTTGGGAAAGAGACAAATAAATAAAAAAACAAAAATATAAACAAAAAGAAAAAATGGAATTCGTAAAAAACTTACAAAAACACACAAATACAAACAAAAATGTTGACAAAACAAAAGAAAGCGATAAAATATAAACATATTCGAACACAAATGAATAAAAACGAACAGGAAGGAGGAAGAGAGAAGTTGGATCAGAATGTGGTGCTGAAAGCAGAGAATATAGAGAAACATTTTACCGGTACATATGCTTTAAAAGGTGTGACGGTGGAACTGAAAAAGGGAGAGATCCATGCATTGGTTGGCGAGAATGGTGCGGGCAAGTCTACCCTTATGAACATCATTTCGGGTGTTTTCCCGGCTGATGCCGGCAGTATTTATCTGGATGGCGAGCAGGTTCATTTTCATAATCCCAATGACGCCCAGATGTCCGGCATTGGATTTGTGCATCAGGAGCTGGCGTTGTGTCAGGATCTGTCGGTAGGAAATAATATTTTTATCGGGCATCTGCCAACCGCGAAAGGTATGGTAGACAACGAGAGTCTGAATCGGGAGTCCAGAAGTATCTTGAATCAGTTCGGGGAAAGCGGCAAGAGCATTGCGCCGGAAGAACTGGTCAGTTCCTTAAGTGTCGCGAAGCAGCAGATGGTGGAGATTGCCAAGGCGTTATCTTCAGACTGCAAAGTATTGATTTTTGATGAGCCCACTTCCAGTTTAAATGAAGGGGAAGCCAGGGGACTGTTCAGGGTTATCCGCAGACTGGCTGATCAGGGAATCGGTATTTTCTATATCAGTCATAAAATGGAAGAGATTTTTCAGCTATGCGATACGATCACCATTATGCGGGATGGCTGTAAGATAGAGACGCTGTCTGTCCAGGATACGGATGCAGAGCATGTGGTTTCCAATATGGTAGGCAGGGAACTGGAAAATCTTTATCCCCAAAAGAGCAACAAGCGCGGAAGGGAGATGCTGCGGGTTGAGGGACTTACCAGAAAACCCGTTTTTGAGAACATCAGCTTTTCCACTTATCAGGGAGAAATCCTTGGATTGTGCGGACTTGTGGGCGCGGGGAGAACAGAGATCGCAAGGTGTATCTGCGGCATAGATAAGAGGCAGGCGGGGGATATTTATGTAGAAGGACACAAGATGACTATTTCGAACTGCAAAGAAGCGGCCAGGGCAGGTATCTGCTATTTGACGGAAGACCGTAAGAAAGATGGCCTGTTCCTGGAAATGTCCCTGATTGAAAATATGATTGCGCCGCAGATCGATGCCTTTTCCCATTATGGGTTAGTGAGCAGCAAAGAGGCGGAATTGGCAACACAGAAGTACAAAGAAATGCTGAATGTGAAATACGCATCGCCATTTCAAAACATCGGAAGCCTGTCCGGCGGAAATCAGCAGAAACTGATGTTGGCCAAGCTTCTTGCCATGAAACCGAAGGTGCTTATCCTGGATGAGCCCACAAGAGGAATCGATGTGGGCGCAAAAGCGGAGATCCATCAGCTGTTAAGAAGGCTGAGTGATGAGGGAATCAGCATTATTGTCATTTCCTCGGAGATGCCGGAGACAGTTGGAGTCTGTGACCGGGTAGTGGTTATCAATGTCGGCAGGGTCATCGGGGAAATCGCGGGGGAACAGCTCACCCAGGAAAAGATTGTTGCGACAATCTCTGAATTCAGTGAAGGACAGAAGGAGGAATCATATGAAGAGCAAGTCGGATAGTAAAGGAGGAAACAGCCAGGTATCTGCATGGAAGAAAATACGTTCCATGAAAGAATTTTCTGTGCTTGTGATATTACTGGTCTTGATTGTATTTATTTCGATTATGTCGCCGGCATTTCTTACGGTGACCAACCTGCGGACCACGGCAATTGGATTTTCCTGTAATGCTATCATTGCCATAGCGATGACGCTTGCTTTGGTCAGCGGTGGTTTTGACCTGTCAGTTGGTTCTGTATTGGGACTGAGTGCAGTCAGTGTGGTTGTATTGACGAATAACGGGGTCAGTATATGGCTGGCATGTCTGGTTGGCATTTTGGTGGGAATCATCTGTGGCGGGATAAACGGTGTGCTGATCGGTTATCTGAACCTGAATGCTTTTATCACCACTTTGGGTATGCAGCAGATGGCGCGGGGAATCGTATATGTTTTGACGAATGGCGGTTCCATAGGACTACAGGATGCAGCCGGCGTGGAGGCTTTCCGATATGTGGGATCCGGGTCGGTAGGTAATATACCGGTACTGGTGATCGTATGTCTGGTATTTGTGATCATAGGCGATATTCTGGTTCGCAGATCCGGACTTGCACGAAATGTATTCTTTGTGGGAAGCAATGAAAAGACGGCTATGTTGTCCGGTATCAATACGAGGCTGGTCAAAACGATGGTATATGTCCTGACAGGTGTTCTCTCGGGAATTGCCGGTGTCTTGACGGCTTCCAGATTTGGAACTGCTACATCCAGTACCGGATCAGGCGTAGAAATGACGGTTATTTCAGCGGCGGTTATCGGCGGCGTCAGCCTTGCCGGAGGTAAAGGCACGGTGGCGGGAGCTGTTTTGGGTGTGGTCATGATGAGTGTGATCAGTAATATACTTGTTATCTTGAACGTTTCTGTTCATTGGCAGAACTTTATTACGGGTGCAATACTGATTCTGGCAATCATATTTGATGTACTCAGTAACCGCAAAAAGAATTAATCATTTACACATTTACAGTATCAAATTAAAAGGAGGAAGAAAACATGAAAAGAAAAGTATTGGGAGTGTTACTCAGTGTAGCCATGGTGGCATCTGTATTGGCAGGCTGCGGCGGCGAAACACAGACACAGCCCGCGGCGCCTGAGGCGGCAGCGGCAGACAATGGACAGGCAGCAGCGGATACGGCAGAGCCTTCAGCAGAAGGAAACAGCGAGGTGGCGGCGGCAGCAAGCGGGTTTACAGCGCATCCGGATCAGACCTATTATATGGTGACATTCCTGTCAGGTTATTCATTCTGGACGGAGTGCTGGAGAGGATTCCAGGATGCAGCCAATCTTTTGGGCGTGGAAGCGAAGTATGGCGGGACCACAGAGTATGACGTAAACTCGGCGGTTACTTCCCTGGAGCAGATCATTGCGCTGAAGCCCACAGGCATGGCGGTGACGGCTATGGATGCAGATGCTTATAAAGACCCGATCAACAATGCCATTGCATCCGGTATTCCGATCGTAACCTTCGATTCCGATTCACCGGACAGCAACAGGACAACCTTTATCGGTACATCCAACTATGATGCAGGCGTGACAGCGGCAGATTATATCGCAGAAAAGCTGGGCGGTAAGGGCAGAGTAGCGTGCCTGACCAGAACAGGACAGTCCAATATCAATGAGCGGATTCAGGGTTTTTCGGAAAGACTGGCAGCAAAATATCCGGACATTGAATTGGTGCAGGTAGTAGATGCCGGCAATGATGAGAACGAGGCGGCAGCGAACCTGTCCAGCCTTCTGGCGACAGACAGCGATATTGATTATATCTTTGCAGCATTGCAGCAGGCAGTTCTGGGAACAGAGACATCTTTGTCAGAAGCAGGCCTGACAGGAAAGATTAAGGTGGTAGGGTTTGACACGGATACTACAACCCTGGATTCGATCAAGGCCGGCTCCGTAGATGCCACACTTTCCCAGTCACCCTATGCTGAAGGGTTCTGGAGCATGATCTATGTCTATATGCTTTGCAATCAGGAGAATATCAAATCGGCAGATGATTGGTATGCAAAGGGATTCCCGTCTCTTCCGGCAACCTGTGATTCCGGCTGTGCAGTGGTAACGGCAGAGAATGCAGACATGTATTACATCAGCGAGTAAACTTATGCAGGAAAATGCCTGAAATAAGGCATTCTCCGGAATGGAGATCAGTATGGCAAAAAAATATATTGCATCGGCAAATATTAATGAGGTTACGATCGGTGACGGTCTGTTTGGGAGGGTATCCAAGCTGGTAAAGGAACAGGTTTTACCTTACCAGTGGGATATTCTGACTGATACGGCCAAGGATGCTGTTCCCGACCACAGTATCGAGAATTTCAGTGTGGCGGAAGGAAATGATGAGGGATATCCGAGTCATTGTATTGCCAATTTCAAAATTGCGGCTGGAGAAGAGCAGGGCGATTTCTATGGGATGGTGTTTCAGGACAGTGATCTGGCCAAATGGCTGGAGGCAGTTTCTTACCGGTTGATGAGTGATCCGGATGTAGCATTGGAAAAGACAGTGGATGACATCATCAGTCTGATCGGCAGGGCCCAGCAGGCGGACGGTTATCTGAATACCTATTTTACGATCAGGGAGCCGGAAAATCGTTTTATGAATCTGTGCGAGTGTCATGAAATGTATTGTGCCGGACACATGATGGAAGCGGCAGCAGCTTATTATAAAGCGACCGGTAAAGACAGTCTGTTGAAGATCATGTGTAGGATGGCGGATCTGATCGATGAGAATTTCGGCCCGGAAGAAAATAAGCGGCACGGGTATCCCGGGCATGAGGAGATTGAACTTGCTCTAGTAAAACTGTATCAGGCTACCGGAGAACATAGATATCTGAATCTGGCCAAGTATTTTATCGATGAGAGAGGAAAGAAGCCCTATTATTTTGACATCGAGTTTGAAAAGCGAAACAGGGCGTCACATTTTTCTTATCTCTATCCGCCCTATGGGATGTACAGCAACGGGCCGAAATATGCCCAGTATCATCTTCCCATCCGGGAACAGAAGACTTTTGAGGGACATGCGGTGCGCTGTATGTATATGGCCAGCGGCGCCGTGGATGTGGCTCGGCTGACGGGTGATGATGAACTGCTGGATGCCTGCCGGGGACTGTATGAAAATATGGTACAGCGCAGGATGTATCTGACGGGCGGGATCGGTTCTACACCAAAAGCAGAGATGTTTACATCCGATTATGATCTTCCCAATGATATGGTGTATGGTGAGACCTGTGCTTCGGTGGGCATGATGTTCTTTATGAAACGTCTGCTGGAAGTGGAACAGAAAGGCGATTATGCAGATACGATGGAGCGTGCACTTTTGAACACCTGTCTGGCGGGGATGGCTTTGGACGGCAAAAGTTTCTTCTATGTCAATCCGCTGGAGGTAGATCCGGTGATCAGCCGGGAGAATCCCGACCGCGCTCACGTGCTCCCGGTGCGTCCGGCCTGGTTTGGATGTGCCTGCTGTCCGCCTAATTTAAGCAGGATGATCACATCGCTTCCGGAATACATATACACGCTGTGTGACAATGACATTTATATCAATCTATATATGGAGAATCAGGCAAAACTGAGGCTCAGGGATCAGGAGGTCGTATTGGATACCCAGACGGCATATCCCCATGAGGGCACGGTGCAGTTTACGGTTCGGACAGAGGGGGATTTTGGAATCTGTCTGAGGATTCCATCCTGGAGCAGACAGGAATGGCATGTCCAGGTTAACCATGCAGAGGAAAAAGGTGAGATACAGGACGGGTATCTGCATCTGGAACGTCACTGGGTAAATGGAGATGTGATAACGCTTACGCTGGACTTTACGCCCAGGAGAGTTTATGCAAATCCTAAGGTGTCTAAGGACGTGGGTAAGGTGGCGATCCAGAGAGGGCCGCTCGTATATTGCCTGGAAGGAGTCGATAACGGAGAGGGATTGCAGCGCATTTACCTTCCGAAGGAATCTGAACTTAAGACAGAGTACCAGCCGGAGAAACTGGGCGGTATTTATGAGGTCAGGGCGTTGGGCCTTAAGTTGATGGAAATGGAAGACGAAACCGCTTTGTATGCATCCGATGTGGAGTGGAATTATCAGACTGCGGAATTGACATTCATTCCCTATTACACATGGGCGAACCGCGGAGAAAATGAGATGACAGTCTGGGTGCATGAAATGAATATGAGGTAACTCTAAGGAAGAATAACACAGAAAAGGAGGAAAATATGGCATTTAAAGTAGAAGGAAATAAGCTGATTTATCGGAATGACAGTGAAATCCTACAGTTAGAGCCGTGGGGCAAAAACAGTCTGAGAATCCGCGGAACAAAGACAGCGGCAATATCACAGGAGCCCTGGGCTTTGCTGGAGCCGGAAGAGAGCGAGGCACAGATTCAGGTAGACGGTAAGACAGCGAGCATCACCAATGGTAAGATCAGGGCCGAATTTAATCAGTTTGGCTGGCTGACATACTATAACCAGAAAGGGGAAGTGCTCTTAGAAGAGAGATGGAGAGTGAATAACGGCGGCGATAAGACGAGCCCGTTAGCAATCTGCGGCAGAGAGTACAAGCCTCTGATCGGTTCCAGTGATTATAAGATTACCCTGCGATTTGAGGGCCAGGACGGGGAGAAAATATTCGGTCTGGGCCAGAGGCAGGAAAAACAGTTAAATATGAAAGGCTGCTGCCTGGAACTGGCACAGCGCAACAGTCAGGCAAGCATCCCCTTTGCACTTTCTAACCGGGGATATGGCTTCCTTTGGAACAACCCGGCGATTGGCCGCGTGACCTTTGCCAATAACCTGACAGAGTGGATCGCAGAATGCTCGGAGCACATGGATCTCTGGATCACGGCAGGGGATACGCCGGCGGAGATTGAGGAAGCATATGCGGAGGCTACCGGCAAGGTGCCGATGATGCCCGACTATGCGACAGGGTTCTGGCAGTGCAAACTGCGTTACACGACCCAGGAACAGCTTTTGAGTGTGGCAAGGGAGTACAAGAAGCGCGGTATTCCGATCTCTGTGATCGTCTGTGATTTCTTCCACTGGACCAACCAGGGAGACTGGCAGTTTGATCCTGAATTCTGGCCGGATCCGCAGGCAATGGTGGATGAATTAAAGAGCATGGGCATCGAACTGATGGTATCCATCTGGCCGACCGTGGATGTCAACAGTGAAAACTATGACGAGATGAAGGAACTGGGACTCCTGGTACGTTCAGAGAGAGCCAATGCCGTGCAGATGCAGTTCATGGGCAATGAATATCTCTATGATGCCTTTAATCCGGAAGCGAGAGAATATGTATGGAATAAGGCCAAAGAACATTACTATAAATATGGCATCAAGATTTTCTGGCTGGATGAGGCAGAGCCGGATTACATGTTCCACTATGATTTCGACAGTTTCAGATATCATAAAGGCCCGGCATTAAAAGTCTCCAATTTCTATCCGGTAGAGTATGCGAAGACCTTTTATGAGGGAATGCAGAAAGAAGGCCAGGAAAACATCCTGAACCTGCTGCGCTGTGTATGGGCGGGCAGTCAGCGTTACGGTGCGCTTCTGTGGTCAGGTGATACCCATTCCACCTTTGATTTCTTACAGAATCAGATGGCGGCCGGCCTGAATGTAGGACTTTCAGGTATTCCGTGGTGGACAACAGATATTGGCGGCTTTACCGGCGGAAACATACATGACCCGAAATTCCATGAATTGTTGATCCGTTGGTTCCAGTTTGGATTGTTCTGTCCGGTGACAAGACTTCATGGATTCCGCGATCCCATTGATTTTTCTATCTCCAATGCGGCCAGAATGTGGAACCAGCCATTTGGAAGCGGCGCGGAGAATGAACTCTATTCCTATGGTGAGGATGTATATAAGATCCTGAAAGGATTGGTGGATACCCGTGAGACACTGCGGCCTTACGTAACAGAACAGATGGTGAAGGCCCATGAGAAAGGAACACCGGTCATCCGGCCTCTGTTCTATGACAATCCGGAGGATGAGACCTGTTGGGATATCAACGATGAATACATGTTTGGCCCTGATATTCTGGTGGCGCCTGTGCTTTATGAGGGAATGCGGGAGCGTGATGTGTATCTCCCCGCCGGAAGGACATGGAAAGAAGTACAGACCGGTAAAGTATATGAAGGCGGCGTGACTGTTAAATGCGATGCTCCGCTCTCGGTAATTCCGGTATTTACCACAAATGACTCGGATTTCGCGTTTGTGGAGTAGATATTATATAGACACAGTAAAAAGGGCAGCAGCTTGTATGGGTTGCTGCCTTTTTCGCGGTGTCAAAGTTTTTTATTGCTGGGAAGCAAATTCATGGCCGTATTGCAGCAGTCTCTCAGCGAAATCATACTCGGATTCGTCAGGGCCGGCAATATCATTTGTATCTAAATATTGAATAATGTCATCTTCATCAGGTTCACCTGACAGCAATTCGGCATAACAAATATAAAAAAGGCCGATTATTTTTGGCAGTGGCTGATCGTCCGGATCCTCCAGATAGCTGTCACGTAAGAATTTATCCACCAAATAGATGGCAAGATTCATATTGCGGTCAACACTCTGATTTAATTGGAGTGTTGTATGAATCTTTAAATAATTTAATTGCTGTAACGTGCCGACATATCTTTGCTGGGGCTCATTGTCATTGATTTCCATGCCTGAAATTTCCCCGATTTTTTGATTGAGTTCCTGTAGCTTCGGATTGGTATTTACAATAGCCTCCAACACCACAGCATCCAATTCGCTGTCAGCCGCTTCAGGGGCATCCTGTTCCATCATGGAATTTACATCATGACGGTATTCCGTTAAAAACTCGCGAATCTCCTGAAATTCCTTATCTGCAAGCTCCAACAGTCCTGCCAGGCGGGAGAAGTTACGCCGGATATTTCTGGGAACGCCGGTTTCACTCTTATAACCCAGATCATGTTCGATCTCCGCCCAGGCATGCTGTAATACGGTGCGGATCTGAATCTCACATTTTAATCCTGTATAGGCTCTGCATTCCGGCAGGTTCAGCCTGGTCTCATTCATCGAGACCACATAGTGAACGCTGCAATAGCCGAACTTATCCGGATCAAGGGCTTTGCGTTTGTCAATGGAATTGTCCTTATCCACACAAAATTCCCGCTCTACAATCTCGGCGACCCGGTCTACATCATTGTCGTAGTAGGTGATTACACGGATGCCCGCAATGTCTGTGATTTCCGCCAGATTACTGTACTTATCCATCTTGATATCGATTTTCTTATCGAGGCTGTCACGTTCTTTCACCCGGCTGGTGATGGCATTGCAGACGATGCCCGCTTCCTCAAGGATTGAACGGAGCTGGTGTTCCACCTCTTTTGCAAAGCGTTCATATTTCTTGTGTTGTTTGTCATATTGGGCTAAGACATTTGCTTTGTTTGCCATATGCGTTCTCCCTTTAGAATCTTACGATTGTCGTTTTTTGTTTTATTTTGGCATAGATTTGGAACGCTGTCAATTGCCGCTGTCTTTCCGTTGGGTTTTATGTATAATATAGATGGAGGCAGGGGGATGCAGATGAAAAAATTCAGAATTATCATTTTATTGTGGGTCAGCATGTGCAGCGGAATGATATTTGCGGCCTGCGGAGAACAGGAAGCATCGGAAACCGAAGAGAATGCCCAGGAGGCCGATCAGGCAGTAGAGGAAAGAAAGAAGAGAAATGAAGAGAAATTCTATGAGGAAGCGCAGGCTCTGGAAGTAGACAGGGAGGAAGCGAAACTGTATTATGAGAGACTATGTGCGGATAATGTGTTCCTGGACGGAACCGCGGAACTTACCGACCTGTTAATAGAAGATTTGGACGGAAATGGACAGAAAGATATGGCAGCAATGGTACAGGAGGGTGAGTTTTACCTTTATGGAGAGGGCTGTATTTATTTTTATATGAATGAGGATCCGGCGTATTGTTTCAGGGATGATGATTATCCATTTCTTTTTGATCTGGATGTGGTGACGGGGGATTTTGACGATGATGGGCATACGGAGATTGTGTTTGAATCGCGTGGAACAGGTAATGGGGCCGCGGGAGACTGGCATCTGCGGATATTGAAATACAAAGATCATAGTATGGAAAAGATGGACTTCCCGTCCGAGTCTTACGAAGGGGATGACAGAGAAATTTATATTGAAGTGACACAGGAATCGCAGAAGAATACCTATAGCGCGTATTGCCCTTATCTGGATGAAACGATTGCATTTGAGGCGGAAAACATATTTGAACCGAACAGAACTCGTGTAGTCGGGTACAATGTCGGAGGATATTATAATATATGCAGTATGGAGTATGAGGGCAGGGATGCCTTAGTCGTCTCCGAGTATCTTAGCGGTGAGGGCGGCAATGTACATTGTGTAGGGAAAGCGAAATTTATGATCCAGTGGGAAAAAGATGGGAGCGACCGGATTGTAAAATGGTGGATAGATTCATGATTACAAATCCTGCGAAAGGGAGACAGGAATATTATTTTTGGGATATAAACAATTAAAATATATTGTACTATACAATAATTCTGGTTATAATCAAATTATTGGGGGTGATAGAATGATTTATAGGGATATGTACATTGATAAGATAAAAACATATATCGATACTCCATTTGTAAAAATTCTGGCCGGTGTCCGCCGAAGTGGTAAATCAACGATACTCAAGATGATCATGGAATACTTGGAGCATGAGAGAGGGATACCGCAGGAGCGGATTGTCAGTTATCGCTTTGACTCCATGGAATACGAGGATATGACGGCCAAGCAGATGTATGAAGAAATAAAGGGCAGACTTAAGACAAACGGTAAGACTTATCTTTTTCTGGACGAAATGCAGGAAATAGATGGCTGGGAAAAGGTGGTCAATTCACTGCTGTCTGATTTTGACGTGGATATCTATGTGACAGGATCAAATTCCAGAATGATGTCCTCTGAAATATCAACTTATCTGACAGGGCGATATGTGGTTTTCAGGATTTATACCTTGTCATTTGGTGAATATTTAACTTTTAAAAGACAGTATGCCGCGTTGGAGGATTACAGGATAGAGCTTGCGAATTATATCCGGCTTGGCGGATTTCCGGCATCGCATCTGAAGGACTACGGTCAGGATGAGGTGTATACCATTGTCCGGGATATTTATTATTCTACAGTTTTTTCGGATATCGTCAGGCGGAATCAGATTCGTAAGGTAGACCAGTTGGAACGTGTTGTGAAATTTACGTTTCAAAATGTGGGAAATACTTTTTCTGCAAAATCCATCTCGGATTACCTGAAAGCGGAGCGCCGTTCTTTGGATTATGAGACGGTGTATGGTTATCTTGAGAAGCTTGAAAAGGCCTATTTATTGCATCGCTGTTCGCGTTATGATCTGCAGGGAAAGGAGATACTAAAGACACAGGAGAAGTTTTATCTGGCAGATACTTCTCTTCGATACAGTGTCCTGGGATATCGGGAAGATACTGTGGCTTCAAGTCTTGAAAATGTGGTATATCTGGAATTGTGCCGGCGTGGATACCATGTTTTTATTGGAAAAATGGGCAGGGGAGAGGTTGATTTTGTTGCCAGCCGTCAGAACGAGAAAATCTATGTGCAGGTGACACAGCGGATTGCTTCTGAAAAAACAGAGAAACGGGAATATGAGCGGTTGCTTGAAATTCGGGACAATTACCCCAAATATGTATTACGGACAGATGAATTTGCAGGCGGTAATTATGAGGGGATTCGAAGTATGCACGTAGCGGATTTTTTGCTGAGCGCAGAATTTTAATAGGATTCATAAAAAATTTTCAGTACAGAAATTTGCTATTTGCGGTATAATAAACGCAGAACCGGCGTTCTGCGTCACAAGAATTGCAGGGCAATTATAGTATCTGAGGAGGTAACATTATGTTATTACAGGGAAAAGTAGCGGTGGTTACAGGCGGAACCAGAGGAATCGGATTCGCCGTGGTGAAGAAGTTTCTGGAAAATGGCGCGAAAGTGGCGCTGCTTGGTTCCAGACAGGAGACGGTGGATAAAGCGCTTCAGAAGATCAAAGAGGAAGACGCAGATGCCGAGGTTGTCGGTTATTGGCCGAACCTGATGAATGCGGGGGAAGTAGAAGAAGTGTTTACGAAAGTAAGGGATATGTACGGCAGTCTGGATATTTTGGTCAATAATGCAGGAGTCTCCGCGCGTGACAGTTTTTACGAGTACAAGCCGGAAGATTTTGAGAAAGTCATTGATTTGAATGTGAATTCTGTCTTTATCTGCGCACAGGCGGCGGCAAAGATCATGAGAGAGCAGGGCGGCGGGGTCATCTTAAATACCAGTTCCATGGTCAGCATTTACGGACAGCCGGCAGGCGTGGGCTATCCGGCATCGAAATTCGCAGTAAACGGCCTTACCAAATCCCTGGCAAGGGAGTTGGGCAAGGATCAGATCCGTGTCAATGCGGTGGCGCCTGGTGTGACACGGACAGATATGGTGGCGGCGCTGCCGGAAGAGATGGTGAAACGCCTTACCGCCACAATCCCGCTCGGGCGCGTGGGGGAGCCGGAGGATGTAGCCAATGCATTCTTATTTCTTGCAAGTGATATGGCATCTTATGTCACGGGAGAGATTCTTTCGGTTGACGGCGCGGCGATGACGTAAGGATTTTTGGATAAAACAGGGAGCCTGGCATTTGGTAATCAGATGCGGGCTTCCTTTTTTATTGTCGGTGAGTATTATATTTGATTCAATCAGATTAAATAGCCGGTTTACATTGACGGTTACAGTACAATGTGATAGCATTAAATTACTATAAATATAGTTTTATAATGGTTTTGTAAACGTCAACTGGTATAACGAAAGAAAAGGAGGAGAGTATGGGCTATAATTTTATTTTATGCGGAACGGAAAAACCGGACGATATTATTGATGCAGCTTTTTCCATGCATGGAGGGTTTCAGAGACTGGCTGAATGTAAAGCTGATCTGACCTCAGAGAGCCTGCTGGCAGCAAAAAACAATCTTTTGATCATTGATTGTCAGGGTTACCGTACTGGAGAAGCATATGGGGATATGATTGGTACGATCAAAAATGTACTGGAAAATGATCAGCCCATATTGCTCTATAAACCGGAAAGCTTTCATAAGAAGATGCTTATAGAAGCGGATATCCTAGCCGTGTGCATTGAGGATCCGGCTCTTGCATGCTGTCTGATCCCACAAAGAGATGAGGAGGGAAAGCTGTATATTAAGACGCTCGAATACTGTGGTATCATGGAGACCGAGGCAGTGTGTCAGAGAGATCTGATGAGAATGGATGCAGAGGATCAAATTGCTATTGTTAAAAGTGATGAATTCCGGATACAGCCGGGAGGAAATCTTACGATTTCTGAGTTGGAGCCCTTTATCAATACGATAAGGGAGAGTATGCATGTTCTGAAGAAAGAGGGGCGCATTGCCTGCACGGCCCTGGAAAACCAGCCGCCGGCAGATATTCCCAAGACATTATGGTTTAAAGATCTGCTAATCTTATATATGACATGCAGACCGGTGGGGGCGAGCGAAAGTGGTTTCACACCCCCGACAGGGAGCATTGTCCTGGAGATGGGGATTGATGTCAGTGCCTATTATGATAATGCCAATTATTCAACGCCTGTGCAGGTGATCAATATTGTGAGTAAGGGGCATACAACGGTGACCATGTGTGACAACAATGCAGATAAACGCGGATGGAGTTTGAGTGCAGTGGAGGTTGATGGCTCCAATATCAGTTCTTCTGAAATCGTCTCCGTGGCATCCAGTCCTAACAATGTGAGCAATCAAGTGCAGTATACTGCCGGTAACGAGTTCAGTATCGGCGTGGAAGCGGGAACGGAAGGTATGGCGGCTTCGGCAAGTTATACCATAAGCAATTCAATCACAAAGAATATATCGGAGTGGGATATTGTACAAAAAGACTCCAATACATGGGTGTTTAAACAGCGGGTTCCTTATGATGGGACGATTTCGAATTTCCCGAAAGGGGCGGCAAGTAATGATGGAGTAACTGATCTGCCGGATATTTCAAAAACGTCATTGTACCTGGATACCAATACCTTGTGGAGGAAAACGCCTGCGTCTAAAAGCACGCTGTCACTACAGTATGCTTTCAAGATTTTAGCAAGATATACATGGGCAGACAAACATGATTCAACATCGTATCATGCATGGTCATGGCACTATAGTCAGACGGATTATAAATATATTTCTGTTAATTTGGGACGGGCATATCCCACCAAGAACTGAAATTAGTATTTAACAGACACAGATATCTTACTGTTCATAAAAAAGGCGCCTCTGCATCAAAGCAGGGCGCCTTTTTAGGAAATTGCTTTTTCTATGAATGAATCCCTTTCTCAATAATCCCAAATCCCAGCGGATAAGGCCCGGTATGCACACCGATCGTGGCGCCAATCTGATATACAGGTATCTGATTGATTACATATCCTTTGTCGTGCAGGGTGGCAAGAGCCTGGTCACGGAAGGCGGCGCCTTCCTCTATGTCATAGCCGTATCCCACTGCGATACTGTAGCAGTCGATTCCCAGACTGCTTTCTCGTAGATAATCCAAAAGAAGGTTCATGACTTTTTTTAAGGTACGTTTCCGGCCGCGGTCAATACCGGAAGGAAAGATTTCTCCCTGCTTTAAGGTGATGATGGGGCGGATGTCGAGGGCACCGCCTGCCAGGGCCGCCACCTTCCCGATGCGTCCGCCGTGTTTTAAGTATTCCATATTGCCCACGGTAAAGAATATCCGGCCGGTACTTTTGATCGTTTCCAACCGTGTTATGGCATCCTGATAGCTGACGCCATGGTCGCGCAACTCTGCGGCTTCCAGCACATACTGTCCCTGAAGTACGGTGTTGATTGTGGCATCAATGACAGTAATCTGCGCCTGGGGATATTTTTCCAGGATCAATTCCCTGGCGTTGAGGGCAGATTGCATGGAACCGCTGAATTTAGTGGTAATGCAGATACAGATGACAGGAGTCCCCGCCTCAGCAAAGGGGCGGAAGGCCTCCTCATAATCCTGAATGGACGGCATGGAGGATTTGGGGTATACGCCCTTCTTATCCACCATCATCTGATAGAAATCGCGGATGCCGATCTCGACATTTTCCTTGTAATAATGTTCCTCATCGAAAGATACATAAAAGGGAACGACTGTGATATTTTTCTCTTTGACAAGTTCCAGCGGCAGATCGCAGGAGCCGTCACTGATAATATGAAAGGTCTCGCTCATATCGTAAATCTTCCTTGTACAAAATATTTCCACAGACAGAGAAGGAAACTGAATGCCTGCAAGACTGTCTGGTTATTATTATATAGGATACTACGTTTGTGCTGTAAATGCAATCGTTTTGCAGGTAAATATCACAAAGTAGAGTTTTGCTAACTGCTTTTAATAGTTTTGATAACTATATGGAGAACGGGACAATATTTGTTTCTTGATGACTGCCGATATACGCTTATTTTTCAGTCTGTTATGGCATGCCTATTAAAAAAGGAGCATCGCTCATAACAAAAATATAGTTATGGAGCGATACTCCCTCATGGCTTTATTTATTCATAAACTATTCCGCCAGATAAATGCCAAGCCTTGTCTCGATGGAGTTCATAGCCTCCTCCAGACTCTTTTCTCCCAGCATATAGGCAGAGCCTTCCTCGTAAACAACTCCTTCAAAGGTCTTATCCTCCACATAGGCAGTGTCCATCGACTCGATCCACCGTATCAGTTCCTGCACCTCTGCCTCGTCAGGAATGCGGATTAACAGGATGACTTCGTTTCCATCGGGATCAGTTGTACCACCAGATCCGGAGACATAGTCGTTATCCTTATACAGCTTCCATTGATCCGCATAGCTATCCATGATGGCTTTTTGTGTCACCGGGAAACCGTTCTCCATATCAATCTGCACTTCTGTGCTGAGCGCTGTCTTTATAAAATCCTGTGCCCGCTCCTTATTTTCCGAGGAGGCATTGATTCCCAAAAGGGTTTTAGCCCAGAACACATTGCTGCACTGGCCATTCATCGGAATGACGCCGCAGTCCTCAAAACCTTCTGACTTAGGAAGGGACATATGACAGTTATATTCCCCTATATTATCGGTGGAACCGACTGCAAACTGCTGTGCCTGCCCCATAAAATATACGCCCTGATGACGTGTCCTGATCTCGTCCGATTCTTCCAGGCCTTCACCGTTTACACTATAGTAGCTAAGGTAAACTTCCTTTTCAGCTTCCCATCCCTGAACGGCTTCTTCCGAAAGTCCGTCCATCTGTATGTCGTAGATCTGCTTTGTCTGTGTCAGGAAATCAGAGATGGCCTCCGCGTTAAGGGCGCCTTCCTCTGTACGCCAGGCCGGTGCACATGTCAGGGAGAATACCCGCATAATTGCCTGGGGCGATGAAAGGCGCAGCAGATCCGTGCCAGGATTTTGTTCCCGCATCTCTTTCATGATAGTTACCACATCTGACATGTTTGTCATTTTTTTGATGTCATCGTTCCTGCCGAGCACATAGGGAAGCTGGATTCCACAGGGAACCATATAGACATGTCCGTCTTCTCTGAAAGCATCCACAATATTCGGGAAAACGGCATCCTCTCCACCCATGCCGTCCAGTAGTGGGGAGATGTCCGTGAGGATTCCCTTTTCGATGTAGGAATCCATGGGCATATTATCCAGAACCAGGACGTCCGGCCCTTTTCCAGCCATGGTGCGCGTATTCAGGTTTTTGATGGCATCCTCCCTGGTCATGGAACTTCCGTCAAGGCCAATCTCATACTCTACATAAACTGCCGGGTTTTCTTTCTGATAGAGGCTGATTGCCTGACGTACCACCATCTCATCCTCCAGACTCCATACTTGCAGCTTTTCATTCGGTCTGGAAGGTACGTTTGGATCATAGATAAAGCGTGCCATTTTTTCTCCGGTCAGCAGTACTACAAATTCATTGTTATCCGCCACGGTCATATCCATGATCTGGCAGGTCGGGTTGCCCAAAATGGTCAGACTTCCGTCCATAACCTGCTCCATAGCGCTGCCGTTCAGCACATGGCGGTATATCCCTGTCTGTCCCGCCAGGTAAATGACGTCATCGCCTCCTGAAACCAGGAACAGGTCATAGCTTCTGCCCGGATTGCAGTCTCTTGCTGCAAAGTTTTCCCGGACAAAATCTATCAGAACCTGATCCTCGATGTATGCCTTTTCTTCCATATCGTAAAGGAGAGGCACGTCATATCCCCATCCGTCCAGGAGCATAATATTGCCGTGGAACCGTACGAGTGCCGGACTTCCATCTCCTACATTCAAGAATTTCTCACAGCTTCCATCAGGCTGAACTTCATACAGGTTGGAGCCCAGGGTGCTTACGATAATCCGTCCCGTGTCCGATATGGAAACGCTGTTGACCCACATATCCTCTGCTTCCAGGTTGATATCCGCCGGAGTTTCCGTACCGTCCGGCTTTACGATTGTGAGCTGCATATCCATTTTAAGCTGAACGCCGTTGCCGTCATCGCCGCTCCCTTCCTCAGGTTCCGTCCATACTACGGCGGCTGTCTGATCCGGACCAAAGGCCATGGTCAGAATGTATTTGTTGTCTGCCTTCATTTGATTGAGCCAAGGCAAATCTTCCTTTACCCAGCTTGCGCCATTATCCCGTGAACGCAGCACGAAACCGCTGTTATCCGACAAAAGATAACTGCCGTCTGCCATAGGGAACACACGGCTGTTCCAGTCAGTCAGACTGTTTTCGCCAAGATCTGCCTCTTTCTCCACATAGCGGCCCATGGCAGTGCCCTGTTCTTCGTCCTGTGCCGCTTCATTGGCGGCCGGCGTACTGCCGGCGCCGCTGCCATCCGCATTGTCAGCCCCGGCACCGCTGTCACCGCAGCCGGTAAATAATCCGGCAGCAAGAGTCAGTGCCATCAGACAGGCAGCAATTCTTTTTGTGATGTTAAATTGTCTCATTTTTCTCTCCATTCTGAAGTTGCTCAATTTTCTCCCTCCTGTTATGTAAGATACATGGTTTGTTGCTTACGCAGCCTGTGAGAAAATAAATTCCCCAATTTATTATAGCAATCTTATCTCTAAGTAATCTCTAAAAAGGGGAGACGGCATGAACAGCCTGAATGGAGAGACGGATTGAGACTAGATGGAGGTGTTCCCTTCATCTGATATGAATTCTGTGTCAAAAGAAATATTATTCTGCCTTAACAGGTTTGTCAGATAATCAACCCGAGAAGATAAATTGTTAATTTTTGGAAGATAATACGCATCAGACTCCATTTTAGCCCGTGCAATAATCTCCTCAGAACTTGTACCAAACAGGTTAAAAAGTCCTTCACATACCATAGAGCGTTCTCCTTTCGCTTTGATGTTGGCAGTTGTTAGTTGATGCAGATATTTTGTATAAATATCCTGCCCTTTATGTAAGGTATAATCATCAGCAAGACGGCGGGTTAAAGAAGCGTCCTGCAAATATTCTGTCAGGCAGCACAGATAGAGATTTTCTTCCGGCGGCAGTTCCTGGGTAACGATAATCTGTGCTTTAAATGTCTCATTAATGATATCATATACTCCCTGGGAGGAATTTGCAACTGTTAAATGACGTTCATTCTGTAGATGCTTTATCAGCTTTCTGGGATGATGGAAAGCAAGGAAAGACAGGGTGACATCGAGACTGCTGAATTGTTCTTGCCCGCTGATCTGACTAACTAGAAGTCCGGCGTAACCGATGGTCTTGTAGTATGAATTGATTGTCAGGGAAGAATGAAAACCCTTGATTTCAAACAGATTGTAGCGTTTGAAATTACGGGCAATGTTTTTAAGGATTGGCAGATCAGACAGTTTCCGGATGACTAGAAGGTCGATACGATAGCTGTTGCTGCCCAGAATATATTCAGTCTGGAAATCCAGTATATCTGTGTAGTCCCGCAGTTCAATCTGTACTGCACAGGTGGCAGCCTCGTGCCAGTTGACATGACATTTGGGCGGAATAATGGTTTCAGGAGCAGAGGGTGAAGTATTGTTGGTCAGAGTCATAGATGTGCCTTTCTTTTGTAGACAAAAAGATTAATGATAGAAGATAATAATTACCTGTTGCTCAGAATATAAGGGGAATGTATTTGATATAAGAAAAAATAATAACAGAACCCTTATGAAAATAGAGATATTGCAGATATGGACTAAATATATCATACGAATGAAAGCGTGTCAATTTGTTTATATAAATGATAGCGTATAACAGTAAGAAAATATTAAAATACGAACTGACATAAATGTCATATACAAGAATTTTCTGTTTTCTCGTTTTATGTCGTGTTACTTTTTCTGGGAGAGAGTAATATGTAGGAAAAGGAGGAGACAGGGATTTGAGGAATCCAAAGAGGAAAGGAGAACGTATTATGGATCCAAAGAAAATAGGGATGTTTCTAAAACATCTTCGCAGAGAAAAAGAAATCACGCAGGAACAACTGGCGGAAATCTTAGGTGTTTCGGGAAGGACTGTGTCCAGGTGGGAGACAGGAAACAATCTTCCGGACCTCAGTATTTTAGTGCAGATTGCAGAGTTTTATCATGTGGAAATCAAGGAAATCCTGAATGGAGAAAGGGAAGGTGGAAAGATGGAGCAGGAAATGAAAGAAACCTTATTAAAAGTAGCTGATTATCATGAATTGGAAAGGCAAAAAGCAGAAAAAATAGGAAGCATCTCCTTTAGCATTATGTTCCTGACATGTGCGGTGACAATTGTCGTGCAAATGATTATGAAAGGAAATCTGTCACTGATTATGGGAGAAACGGCAATCTTTATTGTAGGTGGTCTGACATACATCTATTATATGGTAAAAAACGGTGTATGGAATCACGCACAGACCAAGAGCACACCCAGGAAAGACCTGATCGTCAGTGTCATATGTACGGGAGTATTCAGTGCGGTATTTGGTATGCTATTAAGAGGAAAGGCGGATCCACTGCATATCCTTGGGGCGTCCATCTGCTTTTTCATTACTTTCACAGTGGTCTCGTACGCTGTACTGAGAGGGCTTTCATACCTTTCGAAGAAAAAGGAAGAAAAGGGATAGAAAGATGCAAAAAAGGAGAAAGAAGAAGTACATACAGGTAAATTATTATATGATGCAAATCTGATGCAAATTTGATGGTTCTTTGATGCATAAAAGATGCAGTTATGATGCCTTTGTATTGTAGCATGAAAACATCACAATACCATTGCAGGAAATACAGCCTTGCAAAACAGTTAACCGGTATGAGGAAGGGATGGAGAAAACATGAGACAATACAAAACACGCACAAAACTGCTGTGCATTTTATCTGTATTTGCTCTTCTCTTAAGCTATGTGCCAACAGTACATGCAAAGGAGGACGCAGAAGAAGAGGACAAAACCTGTTCACCCTATTTTTATGTGGAGAGCAAAGAGACCGGGGTGGACAGCTTTCCCCTGAAAAGTACGGATGTAAATGTATCGATTGAGGGAATGATTGCGGATACCTATGTGGTGCAGACTTATGCCAATGAGGGAAGTCAGCCGATTAATGCCAGTTATATTTTTCCGGCCTCTACAAAAGTTACGGTGCACGGGATGCAGATGCAGATTGGAAACCAGGTGGTGACAGCGGTCATCAAGGAGAAGGAGGAAGCAAAGAAGGAATTTGATACGGCCAAGAGCGAAGGCAAAAGCGCTTCCATGTTATCTGAGGAAAGAGCCAATGTGTTTACCATGGATGTGGCAAATATCATGCCCGGCGATCAGGTGCGCATAGAACTGCACTATACAGAGATGATTATGCCATCGGAAGGAGTCTATCAGTTCGTCTATCCGACTGTTGTCGGTCCCCGCTACGTAAGTCCGGCGTTGGATGATACCGGCACGCGGGAAGAATGGACGGGAACTCCTTATCTTAAGAATGGTTCTGCACCGTCTGATACCTATAATATCAATGTATCGGTTTCCGCTGGTGTACCGATTGCGGAGTTGACAAGCAGTTCCCATGAAATCCAGGTGAAGCCCACAGGGGATACTACGGCAGATGTCAGTCTGAAAAATCCTGCGGATTATGCAGGAAACCGGGACTTTATCCTGAATTATAAACTGACAGGGGAACAGATCAGTACCGGACTGGTTACCAGCCAGGGGGAAAAGGAGAACTTTTTCATGCTCATGGTACAGCCGCCGGAACGCTGTGAAGTGGAGGAGATTCCGCCCAGAGAATATATCTTTGTGCTGGACGTATCCGGTTCCATGTCGGGATTCCCGATAGAAACAGCCAAGGGGCTGATCTATAACCTGCTCTCCGGGCTGCGGGAGACGGATTGCTTTAACCTGATCCTTTTTTCCGGCTCTGCTCTTAAGATGTCGGATCGCTCCGTGCCCGTCACAGAGGAAAATATCAACAAGGCGGCCTGCCTGATCAAAGAACAGTCCGGTGCGGGCGGTACGGAACTTGCTGAAGCGTTGGAAGATGCCGTGCGTACGCCGGCGGTGCCAAATGCTTCCCGAAGTATCGTAATCATAAGCGATGGGTATATCAGCGGTGAGAAGGAAATATTTCAAATCATCCATGATAATATGGAGCAGGCGGATTTCTTCTCCTTTGGCATCGGGGATGCGGTGAACCGTTACCTGATCGAGGGGATTGCTTCCATCGGGCAGGGAGAGCCTTTTATCGTTACCGATACAGGAGAAGCGGCGCGGACGGCGGAACAGTTCCGCACTTACATACAGTCTCCCGTTTTGACGGATATCAAAGTCTCTTTTCAGGGATTTGATACATACGATGTGGAACCGGCTGTGATGCCTACACTTTATGCAAAGAAACCGATTGTCCTGCTTGGGAAATGGAAGGGGGAGGCCACAGGAACCGTTCAGATTGAGGGTATGACCGGTAAGGGAAAGTATTCCCAGACAATCAATGTGGCGGATGCATCTGCCAGGGAAAATGATGCCATCGGATATCTCTGGGCGCGTAAAAGGGTGGAACGCCTGACTGACTTTGGAAAGGATGCCGATGATCCCAAGGTAAAGAAAGAAGTAACACAGATCGGACTGGATTATCACATGATCACGCCTTATACCTCCTTTATTGCGGTTCTGGATGTTGTGCGTAATCCTGACGGTGATGCAACGGATGTGGATCAGCCCCTGCCTCTTCCATCGGAAGTATCTGAGTTGGCGGTGGGATATCGTGTCGGCTCGGAACCGGGTGTTTTATGGCTTGGCGGAATGTTGGTTTTGGTAGTATTTTTCAGAAAGCTGTGCTGGCGGCGCAGACAGACGGATCGGTAATGAACAGCCCGGTTTCGGAGTCTGTTCCGGGGAGAAATGGAGTTGCAGGGATATATGTATATGCATATGGACAAAATGCAGATAAAAACAAGGATACGTAATGACTGGCCGCTTTATCTGGCAGTGATCGTTTTCATGTTGGTCATGCGTTATTTTGGCAGAATAAGCGATACGGATAATCTCAAGTGGATACTGGAGCCCACCGCAAGGTGGGCCGGTATTCTCGGTGGGATTTCTTTTGAATACCTGCCCCATCAGGGATATGTGAACCATGGGTATCAATTTCTGATTGCGGCTTCCTGTGCAGGCATCCGGTTTATGCTGTTGACCTTTTTGATGCTGGTCTTTATACCGGTGTATGAAACTTCCTGTCAGCGAAAGGGTGGTATGCCAGGCAGATGCAGGCGGATCGTGTACAGTCTTATCCTTGCATATTTTTTCACAATCTTTGTAAATGGTATCCGTATCGTACTTGCTGTCAGGCTTCCCATTTGGCTGGATAAGTGGTATTTGTCGGCGGGGTGGCTTACGCCCGACAGGCTTCACACGTTGATTGGGACTGTTACTTATTTTACGGCGCTGTGTATACTTTACCTGAGTGTCACTTCGACCGCAGAGAGGAATCGGCTGCTAGTCCCGGTATTCTGGTATCTTCTGATTGTGTTGGCCCTGCCGTTTGTAAAAAGGCTGTGGTATCGTGAATGGACGGGCTTTGGAGAGTATGCGGTGCTTATCTTGGGTGTGTGTATGGCGGTGTGTATGGTATTTTGGGGGATGAGGAGAGGGTTAGGGCGAGGCTGACGGGTATCAGCGACAGGTATTGGGGAAAGGCTCGGTTTGACCATAAACGTCCAGATATGATATCATTTAAGAAATTGCACGAAAGGCAGACCCCCGCAATGTGGTTTCAACACGTAAAGAACCTGACACTGAAAATGGATAATACCTGTTTAGACTGTGTTCGCTTTGGCAAAGGTAAGAAAACTCTTGTCCTGCTCCCGGGCCTGAGCTTTCAGGGTGTAAGGGGAGCGGCTGTGATGCTGGCTTTCATGTACCGCATTTTTACGAAAGAGTATACGGTATATGTTTTGGATAAAAAAGCTGATATACCAGCGGGATACACCATCAGGGATATGGCCAATGACGTGGCTTGTGCAATGAAACGCCTGCACCTTCAGAATGCGGATGTTTTCGGTGTTTCACAAGGTGGTATGATCGCCCAGTATCTGGCCATTGACCATCCGCATCTTGTGCACAAACTTGTGCTTGGCGTCACGGCATCAAGATGCAATGAGGTTATGGAAAAGGTCATACATGACTGGATTCAAATGGCCGAGGCAGATGATTGTGGGGCTATCGTTACAGATATGTATGTGAAAATGTATTCAGATGCCTATAGCAGGAAATATCGATGGATGTACCCGGTTCTTAGCAGAATAGTCAAGTCGAAAGATTTGAACCGTTTCACTACGCTTGCAAGAACCTGTCTGACTTGTGAGTCCTATCCGGAACTTCATAAGATTACCTGTCCTGTATTTGTGATTGGCGGACAGCAAGATCGTATCGTAACAGGGCAGGCATCGCAGGAAATAGCCGATGTGCTGGAGTGCGAGATATATATGTATGAAGATTTGGGGCATGCAGCGTATGAGGAAGCACCGGATTATAATGAGCGGATTTTAGAATTTTTAAAGAAGTAGATAAGGGGAACCAGAGCAGTTTGTGGTTCCCCTTATTTTGGGTTACTTGGGTTACATCACTTTTTTTCAAGTTGAGCCCGCAGGACGGCGATGGTAGCCAGGGCGTTGTCTCTTTCGATGAGAGCATTTGTAAGCATTTGTTTAGCCCATTTATCAATCTGGTATTTCTTGTCTTCTTCTGTTGCCCAATCTATTTGAGATAAGTCTATCACATTTAAAACGAAATTACAATTACAAATATGATGATTTTTCACTTCCATTTCCAGATTGATGATACATTGGTTGTTCAGAAGGACATAGATGTCCAGACGTACTTCTTTATCTGTGAGGGCGTCCCCCAGAATGATGGGATTGGTGATTTCCACGGATTGCACTTGTGATTCGTCCAGATGAAGCAGGGAACAGATCAGACCACGCAGTACTTTATTATTGGATTGCAGGACGGCGCGGAACATATAATCGTTCGTCATGTTGTAGGGAATTGAACCGTGTGCATTTTCAAATAAAGTGTCTGCGGAATCCGTATTGACAGTAGATGTGGAACAAGATGATGTGTCTTTTGTCATAGATATGTCTCCTTTACGATATGATGATAGAATCCGGCGAGCGCCGACAGAACCAGAAAAGATATGATTGGACTGATTCCGTAGTCCTATCGTGCGCTTTCTTCAGGAAGTTGTCAAGACAAAGTTTATTTGTGCTTCTGCTTTTTATTTTCAATATTCAGTCGCAAAAATGATAAAAGTGATATTGGGAATGAAATGATAGAAAAACGCATATTTGGATGATATAATGGACGCAGACTCAGCAGTCTGCGTCCCAAGAATTGCGGTGCAATTCTTGCTGAAGTCGCAAAGGATTGCAGCATTTCTATATTGTATCAAGATAATTCAGAAAGGGGTCGGCTAAGATGGATCAAGCAGACTTAAGAGCAATTTGGATAAAAGAAGAACAGGCGGCATATATTCATGGGTGGGATTTTTCACATATTTCCGGCAGATATGAGGAAGAAAATGATCTGCCGTGGAATTATGAAAAGATTGTCAGGCAATATCTGAAAAGCGATCTGCATCTTATGGACTATGATACGGGCGGAGGTGAGTTCCTGCTTTCCCTGAATCATCCATACAGTAAAACATCTGCAACGGAGGGGTATCCGCCGAATGTTAAGCTGTGCAGTGAAAAACTGCTGCCATTGGGAATCAACTTCAAGGAATGTAATACGCCTTCAAAGATTCCGTTTGCGGATGGGGAGTTTGATTTGATTATCAACAGGCATGGTGATTTTGACGCGGAGGAATTGTTCCGGTTATTATGTCAGAACGGGGTATATTATATTTTATGATGTAGGGGCGTTTGTGTGGTTTGCCCATATCATAGAATGGGAATTTCCTGATTTTTCCGTAGATAAGTGCTTTGAACGGCTATTAAAAATGCAGGAGATGATTGAAAGAGAGGGCAGGATCGAGGGAACAATTCATCGGTATCTGATTGTTGCAAGAAAGTCTCAGGTGCAGAACGGAGGGATTCGATAATTGGAAATCAGGCATATTCAGGAAAGTGATGACAGACTGGCCATCAGCCACATTTATGAAGAAGGGTGGAAATATGCTTACCGTGGAATTGTCCCACAGGACTATCTGGACAGTATCCCCGAAGGACGCTGGGCCTCCTGCTTGGATCAGGAGGGAGTAGATTCCCTTGTGGTGGAAGAGGATGGTAGATTGATCGGCACTTCCAGTTATAGTCAGTCGAGATGGGAGCAGTTTGGCGGGTCCGGAGAGATTATATCCATTTATCTTTTACCGGAATATATAGGCAGAGGATATGGCAGGCTTCTGCTGGAGGCGGCAGTTGGGGAATTGCAAAAGCTGGGTTATCAGGAAATCTTCTTATGGGTACTGGAGGAAAATCTGCGTGCCAGGAAATTTTATGAGAAGTGCGGTTTTATATCTGCCGGACACTATATGGAACATGAGATTGGCGGGAAAATGCTGCGGGAGGTGCAGTATCATTGTTTGGGAAGCCGTTTTACGTTATTGTGAAGACAGAAAAAGGAAACTTTATTGATGTGGGGAGAATACTTGTGAATGAGTATGATAAAGCGTTTGAAATATATTGGTAAAATATGTATCCTTATGGCATGTATATTTATTTTATGCGGTTGTGCGGCGGATTCTGGAACACCACAGGAAGATGTTATAAAGGCTGGTAAAGCAGAACAGGATGTGACAGTAGATAACGACACAACAGGACAAGACACAGAAACAGCAGATGAGAAACCGGTATTATCCCAGAACTCAGTCTCGCTGTCTCAGGATGTGTCACAGGAACCGGAACTGGTAGAGACAGACTGGTCAGAATATTTTGCCGGGTTAAACGGGACAGCTGTGTTGTATGATGCCTCTGCTTCGCGTTATATGATATATAATCCGGAACTGGCTGCCATCAGACGGTCTCCCTGTTCTACTTTTAAGATCATATCTTCCGCGATTGCTCTGGAGAACGGTATTATCCAGCCGGAAGATTCCATGCATACATGGAGCGGGGAGGTATTCTGGAATGAAGACTGGAACCAGGACATTGCCTTTCCGGAGGCATTTTGCACCTCCTGTGTCTGGTATTTTCGGGAAGTCATAAATGAGATGGGGCCGGAAATGATACAGGACGGCCTGGACAGGCTGGAGTATGGCAATTGTGACATTTCCGACTGGGAAGGGCAGTTGAATACGAATAATAATAACCGGGCTTTGACCGGATTCTGGATAGAGTCATCTCTGAAAATTTCTCCCATAGAACAGACGGAGGTCATGGAGCGAATTTTTGGCGGGGATTCTATTTGTTCAGAAAAGACGAGAAATGAACTTAAGGAGGTTATGTTTGTCGAGGAACCGGAGCAGACGATAGTTCCGATTTATGGTAAAACTGGTATGAGCAAAGTCGCAGGCGTTGTTGTGGACGCCTGGTTTACGGGATTTGCTGAGGGCACGGAAGGGAATATTTATTTCTGTGTCTATCTGGGCCAGACGGATGATCCAAATGTATCCAGCGCGACAGCCCGGGAGATTGCGATTCGTATAGTGGAAGAATGCAGAATCGCGAAATGAAAAGTGAAGATTTTGGAAATTGAGATGATAAACAAAATGATTACTATAATAATACTTTAAATAAAATAGTAAATGATATATTGACCGACAAGATTCTCCAAAGTATAATACAGGAGAGGAAGCGGAATTTTTACCGGATAAGGAGGCGAGGACACTGGTTGATATGAATACAATGATTGCGGGCAATATACTTGCATTGCTCAAAAAGCAGAATAAGAAACAAACTGATCTTGCGGATGCGCTCGGAACAAATAAGCAGACAGTGAACAAGATGCTCAATGGTACTCGTATGATTAATGCGATTGAACTTAAGTCTATTGCAGAGTATCTTGGGGTAAAGATGGAGGAGTTGACAAGGATTTCTTCCAAGCAGGCAGATACGAATGTAGTCCACGCATTTATGGGTAAGGTACAGTCTGAACAGGCAAAACAGGCACTGCGGATTGCTGATGAACTTTCCGATATGATACTGTTTCATAAAAGAGTTCGTGAAAATGGAAACGCCATGATGGTTGCCTGGGAGGATGATTGATGGGAGATATTTTGGAGGAAAGCTTATTCAATAAGCAGCCAAAACAATTTGATAAGATTAATTTCCAGGCAAAAGCTTTTGCGGCCAATTATTGTGGGACCACGATCATTCGCGACTCAATATTTGCCATTGTCATGAATTATGCGAGAAAGAGGGAATTGTCTGTTGAAGTACTAAGATATCCGTTTAGGGATGAAGAGTTGTGGGCATTTACATTCGTAAAGAAAGGAACACTGTTTCTTTGCGTGAATGCCGAGCTTGCTATGTGCAAACAGATTTTTGCCGTAGCGCACGAGTTATACCATATCCATTGTTATGCGGAAGATATTGTTCCGGATACGATTGCAGGCGGATCACTGTTGGATTCGAAAACTGCTGATGATATGGCTGTGTCACAAGAGGATTTTGAGGCAAATGCATTTGCCGGAGTACTTTTGATGCCGGACAGCATGTTGGATGAGCAGATAAAGCTTTATGGAATTATCGGTGAGAAAATAACAGTAGATGACGTGCTGACGCTGATGGATTTGTTTGCGCTTCCATATAAGGCAGTAGTACTCCGTCTTGTTGAAAATCATGACATTACACCTGCGAAGGCTCAGAAGCTTCTGAAAATGGATGCTTCTTTTGTGTCAGAGCGTATAAATCTTACTGGAAGAGCTCTTGCATGGCAGCAGAACAGTAAAGATGTTTCTTATTTTGGCAGCCTTTTAGACGATATGGAATACAACAGGAACAACGAACTGCTGACTGACAGCCGGGAGGAATCGGACAGAGAATACCTGGAAAAAATCAGAAAGGGCTTTTGTAATGAAGGTTAAGGTGGCATATGACAAAAGAAAAATATGCTCTTCTGGATACTGATTTTATTTCCAAGACTCATCTGATTCGGAAGGACGATCAAAATAAGATGATTGACCGGATAATGGAAATGCAGGGATACAGATTTTACTGTCATGAACAGATAAAGATTGAGATTGCAAGACATAATATAGGCAATTCGCCTGAATGGCTGAATGCGAAGATTTCAGATGGATCTGTTCATTGCGTTACTGATGAGGAGATAATAGATGACCTTCATACCATCTATTTTGGTTCGGCTGAGGCTATGTATGCGAGTATGTTAAGGAACGGGTGTGAAGCATACAAGAAAGGATACTTTGAGGAGAACTTTGCACGATTGCAGGCATTGGACTATTCTACAATATCTGGGGATTCCTTTTTACAGGAATTAGAGGCAGATTGTGGTGAAATTGGAGAAGGAAAGAATCTTGGTGAATTGAAAAATTATGTGCTATTTCAAATATTGAGCACAAAACTGGGTGAACAGATTTATATTTTCTGTTCGGACGATAAAAATGCACGAAACGGAATAGTGAGTCTTGGCAGGGCAAGATGCATCAGCGTACTCTCAGCATTTATGCTGCTTAACAAGGGCGGAACTCTTTCAAGGGAGGATGCGGATCCGTATATCCAGGCGTATTTTGAAGAACTAAGAAAGCGAAACCAAACTATGTTCAGAGTCCATGATGCTTCAAAAGAGATGCAAATGCGCAAAGTTCCGTGTGAGCAGGTGATTGAAGAAATGTATGCCGGAAAGCTGGAAGTATTACAGAATGGCAATTTGAGATATAAGCAGTAAAATAGAAAAGTGCCTCGCATTGAATATATCATCAATGCGAGGCAGCATTTTTGTGCGTTTATTGGACAAGGGATAATCTGCTGCTGTTGTCTGACTCAAACAAGTTCTATCATAATTTCATGAATCCCATCTGACAATGTTTCAAGCATCTGCCGGGGAAGGACAGCGAAGGGGCTGTCGTTTACGGTAAGCTCAGTTCCATCACAGGAGGCGGAACCTATTGTGTATGTACCGAAATCCTTCCCGGATTCATTGCGATAAATGACCCTGAACATTTTACCGGCGAAGGGGACAGTGATGGAAGCGGTTGCCGCTTCATCAAATTGTTCCGCCAGCAGTTTGGGATAGAGGGTCAGTTCCCCGGCCTCTCCGCGAATCCCGAAAACTTCCGTGATCATGGTCATCATGAACCAGCTTGCGGCGCCGGTCAGGTAATGATACATGCCCCGTCCGTCAGCACGGAAATATTCCGGGATGCCCGGATAAATATGGCTGGTATCAAAGTCGAGGGCAGTTGCGGCCAGCGTTTTCAGGGCTTTCCAGCCTTCTTTTACGAAACCGCGGCGATACAGGGCATTTGCGTACATGACCGTCATATGGGAGAAGACGGCGCCGTTTTCCTTTTCCCCATAGGCAAACCCGAACATTCTGCCCATGTCAAATTTCAATTCCTGAAAATCCGTATTCAGGCGATAGCCGCCAATCTTTTCCTGGTAAAGATAATGATCGGCGCTTCTGACAATCTTATGGATCTGTTCATTTTGCGCCGTGCCGCTCATAATGGCAAACACCTGGCCTGTCAGCATCATGCGGATCTGGCCGTTGTGTAATCCTTCGACAGACCGGCCATGATTGTCATAATAACTGTTAAACCATCCCTCCTCCTTGGAAACGGTGATCCACTCCTGAGACCTGATATGTCTCATCAGCCAGTCTGCCTTTGCAGACAGGTTCGCGGCAAGGTAAGAGAGGGAGAAGGCTCTGCGTTTCCCGGGAATCGTATGGCGGCAGTGTTCCAGGTACTCCTCTAAAATCTTGCGCTTTTGGTGGATATCATCATACATTTGAGCATCATCGTTCAGCAGGATGGCAATTTCTTCCAACAGTTCAACCGTGTGGGCGGGGGAATCGCTGTCCAGAAGACGAAGCATGGCTGCCAGATCCTGTAAGTTGCCGGCATAGGCGCAGGTAAAGGCAACGCTTTCCCCGTGTTCTGCTGCCATATCAAGTGCATCATTCCAGTCCGCACCGCGCAGACGATAGATATTATGGTCGCCAACTTCATAAAAGGCGGTGAGATGCTGGATCAGCAGATGCTCTAAAATACTGCCTGCATAAATTTGCTGTTGGTCGGTAAGCTGTTGATTGCCGTCTGTCAAAGACCAGGAAGTATCGATGTCGGTTCCGCGCATGGCCTGCGCATCTTTAAAATAGGGAATCTGTTTGTAAAGGATTTCAAAGTCCCCAGTCTGATCGATATAAAGCCTGGTAGTCATGAACGGCCAGAGGGCGTGATCCATCCAGACACGGGCAATGCCATTGCGGTCTGCAATAAAGTTACCGTCTCCGCTTCCGATAATGGTCGCATTTGTGCCATCGATGCGGACACCGCCGTAGTTTGCGGCAATCATTTTTCCAACGCCCTGAGGCTCCAGCAACAGCAGTGAAAGGCAGTCCTGCCACAGGTCGCGCCATCCACGGCCGCCGCGGCCATAATCGTGATGGGGCAGGAAAGAACAGCCAAATATGCGGCGCAGAAACGGTTGAAAGCTGATCCATTTCATAAGCTGATCAAAGTCGGCATCTCCTGTATGATAACTGACGGATACCCGATCCTGCCAATATGATCTGGTTTGGATCAAAGCAGCCTGAACCTTTTCGGCGGTATTGTATTTTTGAAGAACATCCGTAATCTGGTCTTCCGTTTCCTCCACACCCAGCAGAAGGATATATTCGGCCTTTTCTCCGGGAGCGAGGGAGACTTTCTCAAAGCGCATCGCACCCATTGCCTCTCTTCCCTGGGCGGTACAAAAAGCCGAAACTCCGGGATATTGTTCATATATGGCGCGGGGATGGGTGTAGGTTCCGCCTTCGCCGATATAATCCTCTACGGTGGGGTAGAAGCTTTCGGGCATATTACCGCTGCCTGTAAAACCGCTGACATGATAAATCTTATGATTCGGACGATGCCCTTTCTCATCAAAAGACATGGTGGGACAGACCAAAATACTGTTCTTGGTCGTCCGGATACGATGCAACATGGAAGTAACATTCCTGTGGTCGCGGATGTTGTCTGCGCTGCGGCCGTAAAGAGGAATGGCGCCGTAAGCAGTCAGCTGCTGAGGGTTGCCGGACATATTTTGTACGGTCACAGACATGACTTCAACATTTGCATCTCTTGGCACAAAAGAGGTGACGGTGGTTTCGATCGGAAGAGATTTGGAGGAGCGTTTAATGGTCTGCCACATAAAACTGGCAGACAGTTCGCACTCGTCCTGTGCGGGGGAGAATCTGGCGGCTTCCTGTTCGGCGGAAGCGCCCATAGCAGAATATACGCCCACACCGTCTATGACACACCAGAAATTTCTGACGGAACGATTGTTATGCAGGTTTTCGGAACTCACCGGCTCCAGAAGGAAGGTCTCCTGATCGATCTTGGCATCGCCGCCAAGGTTTGGTGTGACGCAGCTTTTCAATCCGGTTTCCGAGGCAAGGGGAAAATACAGATAACTTGTATTTTCGGGCTGTTTCATGGTAAAACTTCCGTGTTCATCGGTAAATGTTATGGCTTTCAATGTGGATGCTCCTTTCTGTGGTATGTGTTGGAATTTTACAATGTTTTGTAACGGTATCCTGACCCGAGTCATGATAAAGTAAAAGGCTCAAAACGTATTACATAAAAATTATACAGGAATTATATCAGAATTTCAAAATATGGGAGGCAAAAAAGTGAAAAATATCATAGTCCTGACATAATTAGGAACCTGTAACAATTAAAAAGCGCAGAAAACATTCAGGAAAGTAACGGCAGCCTGATGGTAAATGTGGTGCCCTCTCCTTCTATGGACTGCGCCGAGATCTGTCCGCCGTGCTCCAATACAATGGCGCGGGTGATGGCAAGTCCCAGACCCTGGCCGCCTTTGTCAGCGCGGGTGGTATAGGAGCGATGGAAAATGCGCGGCAGGTCCTCTTTCGATATCCCGCATCCGGTATCGGCAATGGTAATATATGCGGTTGATTTATCTGCCGTCAGGGAAAGCGAGATCTCTCCGTCAGCAGGAGTAAAGTCGGCAGCGTTATACAGCAGGTTTTCCAGGGCGCGGAAAAGCTGGTCGCGGCTGGCCATAACACGATATGGACAGGAATCGATTTTTTCTATAAAACTGGTACCGTTCAGTTCTATAATCGGACGGCAGTTGCGTCCGAAATCAGAGAGAAAAGTGTTCAGTACGACAGGTTCCATGGACATGGGAGCGCTGGTCTGGGCGGCTATCTCCTGAATGGATTTGAGCCGTCTGGACAAAATATCGCACTGCTCTTCTATGTGGATCATTCTCTCACGGGTATCTTCGTCCAGCATAATGTCGTTTAAGCGGATGATTTGTGCCATGTTGGAGAGGGCGGTCAGAGGCGATTTCATATCGTGTCCCAGTTCTGCGAGCAGCTGTCCTCTTTCAGCAAGAAGCTTCTGTAAATGTCTTGTTTTTTCCTGTACTTCTTCCTGTAAATGCAGATTCAGGTTCCTGTTCTCCTCAGCCATGGCATGATTTCGCTGTATCATGAGAACTGCGAAGGCAATGACCATGCAGAAGGCGCCATATTCTTCCGGATATGCGCCAATGATCGGTTCGTATCCGCCGATGGAGAGAACACCGTACAGCAGGCAGATACCGTTTGCACAGGCGGCCGCAAGAATGCTTCTGGTATGGTCAGCGCCTGTAAAACCGCCATAGATGGTGAGGTTGATGAAAAGACCGGACATGAGCAGTTTATACCAGGAGATGAATGTCCCGTACAGGGGGACAAGACCGGGAACCGCGGGCAGTATAAGCATGGGCATCACAACGACTGTGCCGGAAACGATCAGGGCAATGGCACGCAGGACGTTCTTGAAGCGCTGGGAACTGTTTGGCAAGAACAGCAGAAGTGCAATTTGCAGGGAAAAATAGATGCCCAGCATCGCCGCACCGTCTTCCAGAGCATAGAGGGTTCGCACAAGCGGTACGCCTGACAGACGAAAGACTGGATAACAGATGCGCAGGGCGAAGGAAATACTCCCCATCCCAAAGTAAAAGTTTACCCGGTCTTTTGCAGTGTGGCTGCGTTTCCAGAGAACCATGCAAAACAGGGAAAGGGTGAAGGAGACTGCAAAGAGCAGTACATAGACAGTCATCCGGGCGGCAGTCAGATGATGGATGCTGTCCGGATCTCCGATTACGGGCACATACCAGATGCCCCCGTAATAATGAGAGTAATTGGCTGTCTGAATAAGCAGTTCTGCCTCGCCGTCCAGGGCAAAGGAAAAGAAAGAATCACGAATCAGGGGCTTGTAACTTTCCGGATGGACTTCCCCTGTCTGACCAAGACATTGCCCGTTCACAAACACCCTGGCAGCGCACAGGGGTTCCGGCAGATAGAGGGTGAATACACCCTTGCCCTGCAGACGCAGATGCCATGTGGCGGTGCCGTAGGGACTTCGATCTTCGTGAAACAGGGAGAGATTCGGATATTCACCGGCCCAGGTGCTGTAGGCCGGATGGTCTGCCGCAGCCTGGGAGGCAAGATCTTGCGGATTAAGTAAAATATCTGGGTACAGTGTCCAGCCATCCACCAGGGAGACATATCCTTTTGCGGGGATTTGTGTAGAATTATCTTGTGTGTGCGCGGATTTTGCTATATATTTGTTATCATAACAGGTGATTGCCCAAAGCCCGAGCAGAGTCAGGATGGCTGTGCCGGCTATGATCAGGACGGCCTGTTTTGCATAATTGGAAAAGATTGTCTGTTTCATGGTAATCTCCATTTCGGGGCATTGAGGCGATGGTATAACAGATAGCCATCTGATTGGTGAGAGGAACAGTTGTATGAAAAATAGGAAAAAGGATGTAGGGTTCTGGGCCCTTATAATGATATTTTCATTATATCTGTTGGATACATCTGTGGCAATGGCTGCGCCTGAGTCGATCAGTCAGAATACATCACAAAATGCAAAGGCAGCAATCAGTCAGAATGCGCTGCAAAAGCCGGTAACGACTATCAGTCAGAATACGGCACAGGATACAGAACCGGATACGGTATCCACAGCCGAGGATTTTATAGAGTGGCTTGACTCACACAAAAACGGCGGCGGCAGTGTAAAACTGACAAATAATATTGTCCTGAGAGAGTTTTATTATTTTGCGCCTAACGGGGCTAATCTGCCGGATATTGTGGTGGATACGGATGTTTATACAGTTACGGCTGCCGGCAATATCGCCTTTATCAGTGACGGACATCTTATTTTTCGCGGCAGAGGCGGCAGTAAGGGCATTTTTCATGCAATCAAAGGCGGCATGCTGACACTTGACGGTGTCATTGTGGAAAGTACGGCGGAAGGGACTTCTTCGCAGTATACCCTGTGGCAGGAGGAAGGCGCAGGTCTTCTTCTGGGGAATACTTATGCCTCGTGCAGGGTGTCCGGAGAGATTCATTATGCGGACACGCCTTTTGTGATGGAATCCTCTTCTGTCTGCGTGGTTGTGGAAAAGGAGCAGTCCGCAGACGGTCTTCTGCCTGCACAGATTCCATGTAAAGTCAATTATCAGGGGCAGATACAGTATAACAGGATGATACAGGTTTCCTGGGATCTTGCAGGAACTGAAAAACAGCAGGAGGAAAGACGGCGGTTTCGGGTGGAAGGCCTTTCTTCTCAGGCGGTATTTGAAGTGCCGCCGGTCTGTACTGTGGTTTATAATGATTATCCGCTGACTTTTACCGAGGTGGATGCTTTTTTACGCGGCAGTGTATATTACGTTCAGGGCGATTATACGAAACCCCAGGGGCAGCTTCCTCTTACGGTGACGGAAGAGTATTCTTTTGATGGTACAAGCTGGATTGAGAGTGAAAAGAAAACCGTAACTTCCGAGAAGGAGGGCTTTTGTATCTACTTCTCTTATGATAACTGGGACAAGGAACGGAGCCCTTACCTATATATACGCCTGCGGGGAGAAAAAAACGATAAAACGTACTTATCTAATGTGTTGCGTTATGAGGCAGGTAATATGGTGGCCGCAGAAGATATAGGCGGCAGCCGCGGAGGAGGCACATCCATTGTTGATCCGCCAGACAATCCGAAAGAGGACTCTGACGACACCTCTACAGGCGATCGGAACCCGTCACAGAGCACAAAGCCCGGGGAAAATAAGGACAGTGACAATGAGGCGCCGGATGACGCATCAGATACTGAGTCATCATCTGAGAGTAACAGCAGCGCTGCCGGTCAGTCAGCCGATCAGAGCACCACAAGCTCTGTGGATGCCGATGTGTCCCAAAGCAGCAATGTCCCAGAAAATGCAGATGGCAGTAATATTTCTATAACGGACATGCCCGAAGATTCCAAAGGCGAAAGCAAAGACAGTAATTCCACCACAGTGGAGACGGTCTCAACGGAAATCATGGAAGTTATGCCGCAGGAACTGGCGTCCCCTGCATCTGACGGAGAGGATACGAATGTCAGCAGGCACCGGCAGGTAACCATCAAGCAGCGGCTTAACACCACCAGAAATATTGTTCTTGTGTCAGGGTTTATCACTTTGTCGGCCGGCGCCGGTGTGGCAGGGTACTTTGTCCATACAGGCAGTCTGCGCAGACACAGGCGGACAAAGAAAGCATCCCCAAAGAGCCGCCGTCCAAAAGGAAATAGACGATAACAGACTATACGTCACTCTTTTCATCAGGGACAAAGAGATATCCCTTATAGCGTTTGGTCTGGATGTAGTCGTGGTCAGGGCATAGTTCATAGAGTTTTCTGCGGATACGTCCCATAATGACTTGCAGGGATTTCTGACCTTTGATGATAGGCGCCTTCCACACGGAATCATAGATCTGCTCCGGGGTAAAGATTTTGCCGGGATGTCTGGCCAGGAAATACAGCACATCAAATTCATAAGAAGAAAAGTCCACGGAGCGGGAGTCATAGCTTGCACTGCAAGAGGAAGGGCTGATGGAAAAAGCGCCAAAGTTAAGTGTTTTAGGCGGTTCGGCCGCCCTGCCTGCCCGGATGCGGGCCTGTACGCGCAGTTCCAGTTCTTTCAGACTGTAAGGTTTGCATACATAGTCATCGCCGCCCACGGAGAGTCCGCGGATGCGGCTTTCTTCTTCGGTATAGCCGGAGAGAAAGACGATGGGGAGACCGGTCTTTAAACGTATCTTTTCACACAGCGCAAAGCCATCCATGTCCGGAAGGTCTACGTCCAGAATAATACAATCCAGAGCATTGGAGAGAATGATCTCTTCCGCCGCGGCAGCGGTATCAGCACAGATCACATCATATCCCATCGCACAGAAAAAAGTCTGATTGTTCTTTAATATCATGGGATCGTCATCCACCATTAGTATCCTGTACATCTTTTCACCTCTTAATTTCCTGAAGATTGATTTAAACATAAGTATAGCATAAAAGTATTTGTGTAAATTTCAAAATTTAACTGCGAAAATAAACGTCAGGTAACATTTTTGCCGGACGCTTTTTTTATGCATAAAATGATATAGAATAGGGATATCGTCTTACGCTTAAGGAGATTGTTGAAGCTGATGGATACAATGCATTTGGATATTTTTAAGTTGAATGAAAAGAAGGCGAACCGTTATACGGCCTTCTGTCTTTTGATCGCGGCAGGCATTGCGGCGCTCATGTGGATCTTGAATATACTGGGATTTTTTATAGTGGACAAGGGTTTAATGAACACTGCTATGCCTGTCGGTGTGGCATTATTTTTGCTGCCGTCATTACTGGTACGGGTGTGGAAAGGGCAGGAGTGGTTATTGAAATATCTCATTATGGGGTGTTTTCTTCTGGGGCTGGGGATTCTGTCTTCCACACTGACGATTCAGCTGGTGATGGCATGGGCCTGTCCGATTATCCTTTCCTGTCACTATTATTCTCCGAAGTTTGCCCATATCACGCTGGCAGGGGTATTGCTTTGCATGCTCTGTTCGGTGTATGTCGGGCTGTATTTCGGGGTATGGGATGCCAATATGATGCGCTGTGTGGATCTGCCGGGAGATGCTGCATTCCGGGCGGCTTTTATCAGAGAGGCCACAGCGGCCGGGGATAATCTCTTGCTGCGGGTGTTTAATTTTTATTATATCCCGCGAGCCGTGATCCTGGTGGTGGTCTATCTGATTGGCGTTACCCTCTCCAGACGGACGCATGGTCTGCTTAAGCAGCAGGAACTGGATAACCGGGAGCGGGAGCGGATCGGTGCGGAACTCCATGTGGCCACGCAGATTCAGGCTTCCATGCTTCCCTGTGTCTTTCCGGCATTTCCGGAATATGAGGAGTTTGATATTTATGCATCCATGCATCCGGCCAAGGAAGTGGGCGGCGATTTCTATGATTTCTTTCTGGTGGATGAGAACCATCTGGCGCTTGTGATAGCGGACGTTTCCGGTAAGGGAGTGCCGGCGGCCCTGTTTATGATGATTACCAAGACTTTATTAAAAAATGCCGTGCAGTCGGGACTGTCACCCAAGGAGGCGATGGAGACCGTAAATAACCAGCTTCTGGAAAATAACGAAGCCGAGATGTTTGTCACTGTCTGGCTGGCCGTCTATGAGATCGCCACGGGAAAACTGACGGCGGTCAATGCCGGACATGAATATCCGGCGGTGAAACGGGCGGATGGCTCTTTTGAACTGTTGAAAGATAAACATGGCTTTGTGATGGCGGGTATGGAAGATGTTTCCTATCAGGAGTATGTGATAGAACTCCATAAGGGAGATATGCTCTTTGTGTATACCGATGGGGTGGCGGAGGCTTCCGATGAGGACGACCGGCTTTACGGTACGGACAGGATGCTACAGGCTCTGAACAGAAAGAAGGATGCCAGTTCCCAGGAACTGCTTCAGGAGGTCAGGGCGGATATCGATGACTTTGTGGGAAATGCCATGCAGTTCGATGATATTACCATGATGGCGGTCAAAGTCAGAAAGTGACGCGGTGATGGTTTTCGGAAGGAAAGTGCGGACTGTGAAAGCATCAGAAGTAATTTCACAATAACAATGAAAAGGAGAAGCATTATGACAATCAACAAAAATGTAACAGGGACAACATTGACAGTGGGAGTGGAAGGCAGGCTGGACACCATGACGGCCCCGGAACTGGAAAAGGCGCTCAAGGAATCCCTTGACGGCATGACGGAACTGGCTCTTGATTTTGCGAATCTTGAGTATGTCTCATCTGCGGGGTTACGAGTCCTGCTCTCGGCACAGAAGATCATGAACAAACAGGGCAGTATGGTCATCCGGAATGTCTGTGAGACAGTGATGGAAGTGTTTGAAGTCACAGGATTTTCGGATATCCTGACGGTGGAATGATAAAAGGAATGAAAGCACAAATGGCGAGATATAAGGCGGCACTTTTCATTTTAATAATATGTACGGCGCTGGCCGAAGTAACGGGATGCGGCAATAAGGAACAGACAGATGCAGTCTACCGGACGCTGAAAGACTTTGAGGGCACTACCATTGCCACGCTGACGGGATCTTTGTATGACCAGGTATTGGATGAAAAATTTGATGATTTAAGCTACAACCATTATGACGATCTGACTACGCAATTGGAGGCCCTGAAAAAGGGCGATGTGGAGGCGGTGGCCTTGGACGGCCCTGTGGCGCAGATGGCATCAGCCCAGAGACCGGGGGAGTTTGCGGTATTTCCGGAGATTATTTCTGCGGATGATTACAGCATGATCCTGAAAAAGGATGGGCCTTTGACGGATGAGGTGTCAGCAGTCATCCGGGAGTTGAAAGCGGATGGAACCATTGAGGCCTTGGCCGGGAAATGGCTCAGCGGAGACGAGGAGATCATGAAGATTGACTGGTCTTTGTATGATCTTTCCGAGCGTCCCGGCGGCGTGCTGCGCTTTGCCTTTGACGGCACCAATATGCCCATGCTCTATATTGGCAATGATGGAAAGCCGGCAGGACTTGAGACAGAACTGGTACTGATGATCGCGGACAGACTGGATATGGGAGTGGAACTGATCGAGACAAAGTTTGCCTCCCTGGTGTCTTTTATCCAGCAGAATAAAGCGGATATTGCGGCCTGCTGTATCATTGTTACGCAAGAACGTGCCGAGAGTGTGGATTTTTGTGAATCCTATTATTCGGGCGGCACGGTCTTTCTGTGCCGGACGCAAAATGTGGACGGAGCGGAGACTTTTGATCTGAACAGAGAGTCTGCCGTGATTGCCGTAGAGACCGGTACGACCACAGAAACTGCCGCAAAGGCAGTCTATCCGCGGGCGAAGTTTATTATTGTGGACGATGCCATAGGTGGGTTTTTGGCGGTGACAAGCCGGAAAGCGGATGCCTTTGCCGTAGATAAGACGACTCTTGAAAGCTATCTTGCCAGCGGTAATGAGGGACTGCGTGTCTATGGGAATGCCACTGTCGGAGAGCCGGGCAATGTGGCAGTGGCCATCAGCCCGGTGACGGGGATTCCGGATGCGGAGGATAAGATCAATACATTTCTGACAGAAATGTCAGAAAATGGGACACTGGAAGATATGCGCAGACGCTGGCTGGTAGAACACGATTATACCATGCCGGAGGTCGCAGAGGCCGAGGAACCGGACTATACCATCACTGTGGGAACCACAGGACTGGTGGAACCTTATTCTTTCTATGAAGGGACAGAACTGACAGGGTATGACCTGGAATTGATGAGACGTTTTGCCGGCTGGTGCAATGCAGAACTGGCGGTGGAGACTTACGACTGGGACGGGATCACGCCGGCCTGTGTGTCCGGCAAGGTGGACTATATCATGTCCAACCTGTTTGAAACACCGGAGAAACGGGAAGTGATGGCTTTTTCCATCCCCTATACTTATGTGGAAACCGTCATGGCGGTGGCGGATGAGGGAGACTGTGTGGAAGAGGCCGGCTTTTTTGATGGACTGGCGGACAGCTTTGAAAAAACCTTTATCCGGGAAGACCGCTGGAAGCTGATCTGGAGCGGCCTGCTGGTGACACTTGAGATTGCCGTTCTGGCGGGTATGATCGGAACAGTTCTGGGATTTTTGCTGTGCCTATGGTTAAGATGCCGTAATAAACCCCTTGCCATGCTGGCAAAGGGACTCTGTCATCTGATGGAGGGTATCCCCAGTCTTGTAGTGTTGATGATCATTTATTTTGTGGTGTTTGCTTCGGTGAAGATTGCGCCGGTGACGGTGGGTATCATTTCCTTTTCCCTGATCTTTGCAGTGGCGGTGGCGGGAATCTTAAATACTGGTATCCATACCATAGATGCCGGCCAGTGGGAGGCGGCCCAGGCCCTGGGATTTGGCAGGGGTAAAACCTTCATGCAGATTATCATGCCCCAGGCGGTGCGGCAGGTGCTGCCCATTTACCGGGGAGAATTTGTCTCCATGTTAAAGCTGACCTCCATCGTGGGTTATATTTCCATTGAGGATCTGACCAAGGCGGGGGACATTATCAGAAGTCGTACTTACGAGGCGTTTTTCCCGCTGATTGCTACGGCGGCGATTTACTTTGCCATCTCGGCGGTGGCGGCCTTTGCCATCGGCAGGGTGGAGTGGAAGCTGGATGTGAAGCGCGGGCCGCGCAGATATCCCCAGGGCGTAGATACCAGCGCCTGTTATGAAGAGACGAAGGAACAGGCATTGTCAGGAGAGGCCAGGGATCTGATCCATGTGGAGCATTTACATAAGGAGTATGCCGATGTGTCGCCGTTAAAGGATGTGAATACGGTGGTTCACAGCGGGGAGGTCATTACCATCATCGGGCCGTCCGGAACCGGTAAATCTACCTTCCTGCGCTGCCTGAATCGTCTGGAAACGCCTACAGGCGGGAAGATTACCGTGTTTGGGGAAGACACCGGGAAGAAGGATGTGGATTTGTGCAGCCTTCGCAAGCGGATGGGAATGGTGTTTCAGAGTTTTAATCTGTTCCCGCATTTGACTGTGATTGAAAATGTGATGCTGGCGCCCACGCAGTTAAAAGGTGAGATGAAACAGGAGGCCTTTGCCTATGGCATGTATCTGCTAAAGACCGTAGGTATGGCAGAACGGGCGCTCTCCTATCCGGATGAGCTGTCCGGCGGCCAAAAACAGCGTGTGGCCATTGCCAGGACCCTGGCCATGCGGCCGGAGATCGTGCTGTTTGATGAGCCCACCAGCGCTCTGGATCCCACCATGGTGGGCGAGGTACTGGCGGTCATCAGGCAGCTTGCGGCCAAAGGACTCACGATGATGATCGTCACCCATGAGATGAAGTTTGCCAGGGATGTGAGTACCCGGATTTTCTATATGGATCAGGGGGAGATATATGAGGAAGGGACGCCGGAAGAGATTTTTGATAATCCCGTGAAAGAGAAAACCAGGGCTTTTGTTAAACGGCTAAAAGTATTGCAGTTCCGGATTACTTCGCCGGACTATGACTTTATTGCCATGAGCGAGTCCCTGCAGCAGTTTGGCGAAAAGCATCTTTTGAGCCGCAGACAGGTAGAGAATCTGCGCCGGGCATTCGAGGAAATCTGTGCGCTCAATATTGTGCCGAACCGGGATGGGGAGGACGCTCTGGAGATTACCACGGAATATTATGAGGCGGACGGCAGGCTGGCCATGCGGTTTGTATGGGGCGGCAGGCAGTATCATCCGCTGGAGGAGGGGGAGGAACTCTCTATCCGGTTGGTGAAGTCTGTGCTTGTGGACAGCAGTTATACATATGAAGAAGGGAAAAATCAGTTGGTAGTCTGGCTGTAAAGATAACAATAAAGCCGGTTAGTAGTTGGTCTGTCTGTAGACGATAAAAGCCAGAGAACAAAAAGGGAGGAAAACGCATGTTACAGATTGTAGAAGCGGATAAAAATGAGAATTGCAGGACCTTAAGGCATAATGACCAGGTATTTCACAACGCACTGCGGGCAGTCCTGAAGGGCGAGAACAGATTTCATGTGAGAAACGACAAGGGGGAGGATTATGACCTGATTTATATGGAAAATAATGAACAGGCGCCCAATATGGCTGTGCTGAAAGGATATAGGATGCTGCCCCCGTATTACCTGTACGATGAGACGGATCGGGAAGCTTTATATCTGGACGTATTTCAGGAGTACAACGGCGCCGTGTTTGAGGATCTTAACGAGTACAGCGTGGTTCTGACGAAGATTATCCTGGATTACACAGAGAAAGAAGTGTGGATTCCTGATGAACGGATTTACTGGTTTGTGGAACCCCATGAGAGACTGCATGTGACCACAGACCTCCCCGACAGGGCGGAAGGGAATGTCCTTCGCAGCGGGCAGCAGTTTTCACTGGGATTTAACAGTGCGGATTTTCGCTCCATCAGCCTGATCCCGTTATTTAACAATGTCTTTATCTGGCAGTGGCTGATGGATATCCCGCTGTCTGATGTGAAGTATGTGGAAGTGGGATTGGGTATGGTGGCAGGAATCGGTGCGATCCTGGCACATTATACAAGGATTAATAATGCCTTTAAGCAATTAGGCTGGAAAACAGTGTTGAAACGGGACAGCACCCGGTACAAGGATGACATGCTGGAGCGGTATTTTAACCTGGATGTGGCCTGTGAGGATTCCGATGAGACCAATACCATCTATGTGACCAACACGGTGCCGCTGGTACCGACTCATTTCGTGGCGAAATGCAATGCGGATTTTGATGACAGTATCTTAAGCGACAGTTTTATTCAGGAATTGAAAGAGTATGAGGAGGCAGTCATCGGCAACAGACGGATGCTGGGAATCCTCATGCGGGGAACGGACTATGTGGTCTCCAGGATGACCGGCGCCCGCAAGATGGCTACGGTGGACGAAATGCTGCCCATGATACATGAGTGGATGGAGGAGGATCGATATGATGCCATTTTCCTGGCTACCGAGGATCAGGATATTCTGGATGTGATGCAGGCTGAGTTTCAGGGTAAGATACGCGTCATTGCGCAGGAAAGACATCGGGTCAGCGATTTTAAGGATGTGGCGCTGATCAGTGACCTGGAGAAGCAGGAAAAGAGCGGGGAAGCGTATGAAGCGGCGCTGGAGGATACCACCGTCAACTATTTTTATGCTCTCTACATGTTGTCCAGATGTGAGAGCTTTATGTGTTCCGGGCACTGTAACGGCTGGGATGTGGTCAATGCCTTTAACCATGACCGTTTTCAGAAGAAATATAAGTTCCAGGTAGGCGTGGCGGAGAAGTAAGGCGGATGGGGGAGGAAGACAGATGAACGGACAATTATTTCGCAAATCCAGTATCCAGCGGATTTCCTCACCGGAGCAGCTGGATGACTATGTGCGGGTATCAAGCCTGGGCGTATGGATGGTGCTTCTGGCGGTGATCATTCTGCTTGTGGGCGTGTGCGTCTGGGGCATTTTCGGGCATCTGGATACTCGGCTTGAGAGCGCGGGGACATGTGAGGACGGCGTGTTTACCTGTTATGTCAGGGAAAGCGATATCGAGGCGGTGAGGAAGGCTGTGGGAGCGGGGATGGAACTTACGGTGGCAGAACAGTCCTTTCAGATTATGGATATCGGGACAGCGCCTGTGGCAATCCCACAGGGTGCGGATGCCTATCTGTTGTATCTGGGCGGGTTTCAGGCCGGGGAGTGGGTGTATGAAGTGAGAGCAAAGACCACGCTTCCTGACGGTGTCTATGAGGTGTCCATGATAACAGAGAGTATTTCTCCGATGTCGTTTTTGTTAAACACTACTGCGGAAAATGATTAGGGTTTACGAGGCTGCGAAGCAAATTCTAAGAAAGTGCTCCGCTTATCCGAGTCCGCGAAGCGGATCTCGCAAAGTTAATTTGCGAAGCAAATTTACTTTATGACAAAACGAGGTGAAGAAATGGGTAAGGCGATAAATAAGCCTGTCAAAAACGGCGTGGCGAAGGTGCCGGTGGTCATGCAGATGGAAGCGCTGGAGTGCGGTGCCGCCTCACTGACCATGATTCTGGCCTATTATGGAAAATGGATTCCTCTGGAGCAGGTGCGTGCGGACTGCGGCGTATCCAGGGACGGTTCCAATGCCAAAAATGTACTGCGGGCGGCCAGAAGTTATGGGCTTAAGGCCCAGGGGTACCGCTATGAGCCGGAAGACCTAAAGCAGAACGGAACCTTTCCCTGCATCATCCATTGGAATTTCAACCACTTTGTGGTATTAAACGGTTTTCAGAAAAATAAAGCGTACTTAAACGATCCTGCCAAAGGAAACTATGCGGTGACCATGCAGGATTTTGACGAGGCTTTTACGGGCATCTGTCTGATGTTTGAGCCGGCAGAGGACTTTGCACCGGACGGCAGACAAAAGAGTATGCTCTCCTTTGCGAAAAAGAGATTAAAAGGCGCGGGGAGCGCTATCGCCTTTGTGGTTTTGACGACTATGATCACGTCCCTGCTGGGGATTATCAATCCTGTTTTTTCCCGGATATTTCTGGACAGACTGCTGACGGGCCGCAATCCTGGCTGGGCGCCGCCGTTTCTGCTTGTGCTGGGCGGGATCGGAATCTTGCAGCTGGTGGTGGAATGGATCCGAGCGGTCTATTCCCTGCGGATTAACGGCAGGCTGGCCGTGGTGGGCAGTACGGGCTATATGTGGAAAGTACTCCGTATGCCGATGGAATTTTTTGCCCAGAGGATGGCAGGAGATATCCAACAGCGGCAGACGATGAACGCTTCCGTGGCTCAGGAGTTGGTGAATACGCTGGCGCCGCTTGTACTCAATACGGTGATGATGGTGTTCTATTTGATTGTCATGCTTCGCTACAGTGTCATACTGGCTCTTATCAGCTTATCTTCGATCGTGATCAACCTTTTCGTGTCCAATATCATCTCCAGGAAGCGGGTGAATATCACCCGTGTGCAGATGCGTGATGCGGGCAGGCTGGCGGGGGCCACTGCCTCCGGTATCGAGATGATCGAGACCATTAAGGCCAGCGGCGCGGAGAACGGATACTTTGAAAAATGGGCGGGGTATCAGGCCAGTGTAAATACCCAGCAGGTAAAGTTTGTCCGTCTGAACCAATATCTGGGTGCAATCCCGGAGATGACAGCCTCTTTTGCGAATATAGCGGTCTTGCTCATTGGTGCATACCTTACCATGCAGGGGCAGTTTACGGTGGGTATGATCATGGCTTTTCAAGGATTCCTTTTATCTTTCAGCGCGCCGGCACAGACACTGATTTCGGCGGGGCAGACCTTGCAGGAGATGCGCACGCAGATGGAGCGGGTGGAGGATGTGATGGAATATCCCGTGGATGTGGAATTTGATGATGAGGAAGCGGGAGAGGACATGGAATACGGCAAACTGTCGGGCAACGTGGAACTGAGAAACGTGACTTTTGGTTATTCCAGACTGGCCGAACCTTTGATCAGGGATTTCAGCCTGTCTTTGAAAACGGGAAGCCGGGTTGCCTTTGTGGGCGCCTCCGGCTGTGGGAAATCCACACTCTCCAAACTGATATCGGGACTGTACAAACCCTGGAGTGGTGAGATTTTATTTGACGGTAAACCGATGAAAGATATTGATAGAAGCATTTTCACAGGATCCCTGGCGGTGGTGGATCAGGACATTATCCTGTTTGAAGATACCATCGCCAACAATATCAAGATGTGGGACAGTTCGATTGAGGACTTTGAAATGATCATGGCGGCCAGGGATGCCAGGCTGCATGAGGATATCATGCTGAGGGACGGCGGCTATAACTATAAGATCACGGAGGGCGGCAAGGATCTTTCGGGTGGTCAGAGGCAGCGCATGGAGATTGCCAGGGTGCTGGCTCAGGATCCCACCATCATTATCCTGGACGAGGCTACATCGGCACTGGATGCCAAGACCGAATATGAGGTGGTCAAGGCCATCAAGGACAGGGGCATTACCTGCATCGTGGTGGCCCACCGCCTTTCCACGATAAGGGACTGTGATGAGATCATTGTGCTGGAGCAGGGAGAAGTGATAGAACGGGGCACACATGAGGAACTGTATGCCAAGGGCGGGGCGTATACGGAGTTGGTGGCAAGTGCATAGTATGGGAGGTAACCTATGGGCTGGTTTGACGAGCAGATCCGCTTACGAAAACAGAATGATAACGAAATGCTTGAGGATGCCTTCGTCAACATTGCGGGTGCAGTCATGGGATCCCGTGTATCTGTGGCATTGAACGATTCTAGGCAGACGGCAAGAAACGCCATGGAGGAGATTCTGAAATACTACCATGTGAAATCCAGGGAGATACCGGACAGTATCAAAGATATGAATGAGCAGTTGGAATTTCTGCTAAGGCCCAACGGCATTATGCGAAGAACCGTTAAATTGACGGATGGCTGGTATCGGGATGCGGACGGGGCGATGCTGGGGGTGCGTAAAAGCGATGGCGCCGTCACGGCTTTTCTCCCTGCCGGAATTTCCGGTTACAGCTATCTGGATGCGGCAAGCGGGAAGAGAGAGAGGTTTGATCATAACAACCAGGAGTTGTTCGAGGAGGAGGCGATTGCTTTCTATAAGCCGTTTCCCCTGAAAAAGCTGGGTCTTTCGGATTTGATCCGCTATATGCTACAGACCTTCTCTGTCAAGGACTTTATCATGATTCTGGCGATGGTATGCGTGGTCACGCTGATGGGAATGTTTGCGCCGAAGCTGAATCATATTTTGTTCTCTGAGGTGATTTCGTCCGGCAGTATGCGGCTGTTATCGTCCATCCTGGTGTTTATGGTCTGTGTTGCCATCAGTTCAGCACTTTTTGCAGCGGTAAAACAACTGGTCATGGCCCGGATGGAAACGAAGCTGGATGTGCATGTGCAGGCGGCGGTGATGTCCCGGGTGATGTCTCTGCCGGCGGATTTTTTTAAGGATTACAGCGCCGGGGAACTTTCTTCCCGAATGCAGTATGTGGGGGAACTGTGTACGATGCTGGTGTCGGTGGCGCTTTCCGCCGGCCTGACGTCCCTCTTTTCCCTGCTATATATCTCGCAGATATTTGTATATGCGCCGGCTCTTGTGACGCCGGCTCTGCTGGTGATCGGGGTGACGTTCCTGGTGACGGTGCTGACTTCCCTGATGCAGATGAGACTGGTAAGGCGGCAGATGGAGTTAGCTTCCAAGGAGGGCGGTATGTCCTATGCCATGATTTCCGGGGTACAGAAGATCAAACTCTCCGGTGCGGAGAAGCGGGCCTTTGCCAGATGGGGCAATCTTTATGCGAAGCAGGCAAAGCTGGCCTATGACCCGCCGATGCTGATCAAGATAAACGGCGTTATCTCCACGGCCATTTCGCTGGTGGGCACTTTTGTGATATATTATGCCGCCATCCGCACGAAGATATCGGTGGCGGACTACTATGCTTTTTATACCGCTTACGGCATGGTCTCCGGGGCTTTTATGACCCTGTCCTCTGTGGCGCTCACCATTGCGCAGATTAGACCCATGATGGAAATGGTCGGACCGATTCTCGAAAACGTGCCGGAGATTGCCGAGAACAAACAGGTGATTACCAGACTTTCCGGCGGGATAGAGTTAAACAATGTGTCCTTCCGTTACAAGGAAAATATGCCGCTGATTCTGGACAATCTTTCCTTAAAAATCCGTCCCGGCCAGTACGTGGCCATCGTGGGCGCAACGGGATGCGGCAAGTCCACGCTGATGCGGCTGATGCTGGGATTTGAGACGCCCCAGAAAGGCGCGGTCTATTATGATGGCAAAGACCTGACCACGATTGACTTAAAGTCCCTGCGCCGCCGGATTGGTGTGGTGATGCAAAACGGCAGTCTGTTTCTGGGAGATATTTATTCCAATATCACCATCTCCGCGCCCTGGCTGACCTTGGATGAGGCCTGGGAAGCGGCGGAACTTGCGGGGATGGCGGAGGATATCAGGCGGATGCCCATGGGGATGCATACCATGATTGCCGAGGGGGCAGGCGGCATTTCCGGCGGCCAAAAACAGCGGCTGATGATTGCCCGCGCCATCGCCCCCAAACCGAAGATTCTCATGTTTGATGAGGCCACTTCCGCCCTGGATAACCTGACGCAGAAGACGGTTTCGGAGTCCCTTGACAGGTTAAAATGCACCAGGATCGTGATTGCCCACCGCCTGTCCACCATCAGGCAGTGCGACAGGATCATTGTGCTGGACAAGGGGAAGATTATCGAGGACGGCGCCTATGACGAATTGATTGATAAGGGTGGGTACTTCTCGGAGTTGGTGGCAAGACAACGGCTTGATGATGTACAGCATGTGGGGAAAACCACATTATTTTAATAAATTTACGATTTTATTAGACCGCGGCGGAAGTGATTCGTATCAAAGTGTAAGCAGCGGTATAGTCAATAACGGAGGTGAAAAGATGGATCATAAAGAAAAAAATGTACAGGGTATTTTGTTGGAAGAGGAAGAACTGGATGAGGTGAACGGCGGTATGAGGATACAGAACGAAACCAGATCATGGATTGAGCAGACAGAGGGTAAAACCCCGAATATTTCAGGGGGGGGGGGCAGAACCGATAGATGACGAGGCGCTGGAAGATGTGAGTGGTGGCATGAGAGCGCAAAGTACATAGACAATGCATGCAGGAGAGGCAGCAAGTATTTTGTAACAGTATGGTGGTTAGCGGGATAAGTTCCGCTGGAAAAGATGAATCAGATAAAGATATGGAAAAAAGGAGGAAAAGACAATGACAGACAAGATGAATCAGAACCAGGAAAACAGAGTAAAGGACGATGCCCTGAAGGATGTAAACGGAGGACTTATCATCACACCTAAGACAGAGGCTTTGAGTGACGATGCCCTGGATCAGGTAACTGGCGGTGGAAGATGGAACTGGGATGAACCCAATGGTAAAAGACGATAAAACAGGTTAACACCGATCGCATAGCAGCGGATATGTGAGAAAGGTAAGTCTATGGACAGGGTATTGAGAGGGTTGTTTGATTATCAACAGTTTGCGAACAATAAGCGGCTTGCAGCGGTCATCGGGCAGGCGGCATCCGGATACTGTGTGCCGCTGTCGGATGATGACCTGGAATTTGTCAATGCGGCAGGGGAAGTGCCGGCTTCGCCCAGGCCGGGTGCGGCCACGGGGGATCATCCCCATGTCTGAAACAGTTGAGAATCAAAAATTACAGGAACAGATTTATCTGGACTATAAGGAAAAAGTGACCCGTTATATTTCCGGGAAAGTACCAGATCCTCACATGGTGGAGGATCTGGTTTCCGGCGTGTTTGTGAAAGCGTTTGCGGCCCTGTCTTCTTTTGATGCAGGCAAAGCGTCCGTCTCGACCTGGATTTATACGATCACGCGCAATGTGGTGATAGATTATTATCGTACTTCGAAGCAGTTTAGCGAGTTGACGGAACTGACTGCGGAGGATAAGGGAATTGAAGAACAGGTTCTTTCTGAAGAGATGTTGGAACGTCTGGCGGATGCCCTTTTACGGATTGAGAAGCGGGAGAGGGATTTGATTATTCTGCATTATTATAGCGGACATACCTTGAAAGTGACTGCGGATATCATGCATATTTCCTATAGTTATGCTAAGTTGATCCATGGCAGTGCACTTAAGAAATTACGCAGACTGCTGGAAGTGTAAGCAGGGGTAAAGGAGAAAACGGGATGAAGGAACTGACAGTCGATGCGATAGTTGAAAATATAGCGGAGGTCACTGCTTTTGTGAATGAGCAACTGGAAGCGATGGACTGCCCGATGAAGGCGCAGATGCAGATTGATATTGCCATAGACGAGTTATTTGGAAATATCGCCCACTATGCCTATAATCCGGAAGTGGGTCCGGCTACGGTGCGGGTGGAGGTGTTGAATGATCCTTTGTCTGTGGTGATTACTTTTATTGATAACGGCGTTCCTTATGATCCACTCACAGAAGATGACCCGGACATTACGCTTTCTGCGGAGGAGCGGGAAATCGGCGGCCTTGGCATCTATATGGTCAAAAAGACCATGGATGATATTGCTTATGAATATAAGGACGGACAGAATATTTTAACGATCAGGAAGAGTATCTGAGGAAATAGCAGGAGATGAGTGTGATGATAACAGGGAGAAACAGGTGGCAGCTGGGTATGCTGGTTGTGCTGGCTGTTGTATTATTATGCGCGTGCGGCACTGATGATAAGGATTTGAAGAAAAAGGAAGAGGGATGGAGTGCCAAGCAGGGAATTACCGTCACACCGCAGGGAGATTGTCAGGTGGAGATGGGTGGCTTTGATTCGGCAAGCGGTGAGATCACCGGGGACTTTACGGCGGATGTGAAGGTATCCATCGCAGAGGCTACTGAGGGTGTGGCAGACGGATTTAAGAAAGTGAGCGCACAATTTGCCATTGATGCAAGTGGTTGTACGGGTGATGGCATTCTTTTCTGGTGCAGTGCTTTTGACAGATATACGGGAACCAGCTTTGAGTTTGACAGTGCGGTGAACGAGCAGCTGGAGGGAGAACATACGGCCCAGGAGGGGTTTGTGACAATCCAGAACGGAGACGAATCCTATGATATATCAGTGGAGTTTATGTCGGGAAATGAGGGCAGTACCGTCTATAAGGCGATTGCAGTGACTTGTCCCGTTACCTATGAGGGTGTCATGTTTCAACTGGGAAAGGATTCTTTGCAGCAGATGAAAAAGAACAGTGCGATCGATTATGCGGCCAGACTGTATACGATTGATGAACTGCCCTATTATGGAGACGGGTATTTGTATTTTACAATGACGGATGATTGAGCAGATTAAGATGGAGGATGCAATGAAAAGTAGATTAAAGAAGACAGTGATGATTTTGGCAGTGGCAATGATGGCACTCACTGCCTGCGGCAAAACCAATGCGGACGGCGAAACGCAGGAGAAATATTTTAAAATCTACTGTGGCTTAAATAATGCACAGACGGGTGCACAGGTTCTTTCAACGCAGGAGGCGGGAGAGAAGATTCGGCAGCTGATCACGGACAGAGGACTTGGGTATACCGAATATACGGCTAATGGCGCGTATGTGGAGGCGGGAACCGTACATGAGAATGAGGCTCTCATTTATCAGATGATTTTTGTGGAAAAAGACGAGGTGGAGAGCCTGGCGGAAGAAATCCGAGAGAAACTTGATTTGGAGTCGGTGCTGGTGGAAGAGACCGAGGGCAGGTTTCGTTTTCTGCAATAAGAAGACGGTGTTAGCACAATAGGATGATGATAGAGATGAAATACAGAAGACGTACTATCAATGTTTTGCTTGTAATAATATTAGTTCTTTTATTGTTATGCAGCTGTGGGACGGCCAGACGGGAGCAGGAGGATATTGTCATTCTCTATACCAATGACGTCCACTGTGCCGTGGAGGACAACATCGGTTATGCGGGATTGGCGGCTTATCAGAAATATATGGAAGAGAAAACACCCTATGTGACCCTGGTGGATTGTGGGGATGCCATACAGGGGGATGTAATCGGCCTTTTGTCAGAAGGCGAGTATCCTGTGCAGATGATGAATCGCATCGGCTATGATCTGGCTGTGCCCGGCAATCATGAATTTGACTATGGCATGGAACGGCTTTCCCGGCTTATACAGGAAGCAGAGGCAGCGTATCTGTGTTGTAATGTACGATATACCGGTACAGGGGAAAGCGCCCTGAAAGAAGTTTCGCCCTATCGTATAGAAAGATACGGAGATGTGGAGGTCGCCTTTGTCGGCGTCTGCACCCCGGAGAACATTACCAGTTCCACGCCGACCTATTTTATGGATGAGGCGGGGGAATTTGTCTATGATTTTTATGTCGGGGATAATGGGGAAGAATTTTATACACAGGTGCAGGCCACGGTGGATGAATGTCTGGAGAAAGGGGTAGAGTATGTCATTCTCCTGACACATTTGGGTGTGGATGAGGATTCTGCACCGTTTCGTTCTATTAATCTGATCGAGCATACGGAAGGGGTGCATGCTGTGCTGGACGGCCATTCCCACAGTGTGATTCCCTGTCAGGTTGTAAAGAATAAAAGCGGCGGTGAGGTATTACTGTCTTCAACGGGAACGGAATTAAACTATATTGGACAGCTTACGATAACCCCAGGCGGAACCATTACCACGGGACTGATTACATATCCGGAGAAGGACGAGGAAACAGAATGTTATATCGATGAGGTTTTGGGCAGTTTCGAGGAAGATATGAAGCGGGTTGCAGGACACAGTGAAGCAGACTTGTCCATTGCCTCTAAGGATGGTATCCGTATAGTGAGAAGCCGGGAGACTAACCTGGGAGATTTCTGTGCCGATGCCTGCCGTATTGTCTCCGGGGCGGATATTGCCATGGTAAATGGCGGCGGTATCCGGGCCAATCTGCCGGCGGGCGATATTACCTATGGGGATCTGCTTGCCGTACATCCTTACGGAAATACCCTTTGCGTTGCCCAGGTAAGCGGACAGGAGATACTGGATGCTTTGGAGATGGCGAACCGGGCAGTACAGGCGGAGTTTAGCGATGGCACAAATGCCGTGGGAGAGAACGGCGGATTCCTCCAGGTGTCGGGGATTACCTTTACGGTGGATACTTCCGTGGAGTCCTCGGTCGCTATGGATGAGAATGAAATGTTTGTATCCTGCGGGAGTGTGCGCCGGGTAAAGGATGTCAGGGTACTTCAGGAAGATGGGAGTTATGCGCCCATTGACCCTGACAGGATTTATACGCTTGCTTCCCAGAATTACCTGCTCAAACGGGGCGGAGACGGCCAGCGGATGTTTATGGACAATCCTCTGATCTTGGATGAGGGAACTATGGATTATCAGGTTTTGATCGATTACATAGCCAATCATCTGGGTGGAACAATCGGAAAAGAATATGCTGTGCCGCAGGGGCGAATTGTGGTAAAATAGACGCAGAGCCGGAAAGGGAGAAGCTGTGTATGGATGAAAAGCGTTTGGAAGCGTTTGAAAAGATGCTTGCCGCAGTGCAGGAAGAGTATGCCGGGATTTTGTCTTCCATGGATAAGATGAAAGCAGAAGGGAAAGTAAAGACGGTAACCTATCAGCAGTTGATGTCTCGGAAGCTGATGTACCAGAATATACTATCTCTGTACCAGATTTATGGGCTGGCGGAAGAGCAGCAGTGCTGACAGGTTAGAAGTAAAACAGGCATATAGGAAAGAGCCGCAGGATTCAGTAAACGGCTCTTTTGATTTACATGTAATTATAAATTGGATTTTAGTTCATTAATTTCGGCGGTTAATGTCTGAACCTGAGAACGTAAATCTGCGATAATATCCTCCTGCTTTGCAATGAACCGCTCATAATTGCGAAGATCCTGATGATATTCTATTCGATCGCGGCACATCTTTCGAATCTGGTCATCTGCACTGAAATGGAAGATGCTTCTGGCTGCTTCCTGTAAATGTTCGTTCTGTTCTGCCATTTTTCTGACCTCCTCCCAGGTGTTGGCTTTAAAGAATTTAGCCCATTTATCAATGTGGTATTTTTTATCCTCTTCCGTTGCCAAATCTATCTGAGATAAGTCTATCACATTCAAAACGAAATTACCACTATAAATATGATGATTTTTCAAACTATGAGTTTGGGCGGCCCAGGTAAAGAAGAGAGCCGTTGGGCCAGTTCATTTGGTTGAAAAATATTTTGGCAAACCCTGTTGCAAAACTTTCCAAAGTGATAGAAAATAATACTATCATGACTAGAAACCTTACATAATGGGAAAGAAAAAAGGACCGAATTTTAGCAGACCATATTTTGCAAGAATGTTGAAGGGCTGGGAGAAAATGATGCATGAAAGGATTATATATTATCGAGGCAAAAAGGAGATAACCTATATTCATTGTGAGAATTTTCACAAATCCTATCCGGTGCATACCCATGCGGAGCATGTGGTGGTGGGATTCATTCAGGAGGGAAGTGTCTGTGTCATCTGCGGCGGACAGAAAAGAATCTATGATGCAGGGGAATGGTTTTATATAGGGCAGGACATACCTCACGCCTTAGAGCCGGCGGAGGATAAGGCCTATTCAATCATAACCATGTGTATACCGGTTCCGGTCATATTATCTGAAAAGGGGCAGGAAAATACCGATGCCATGCGTTTAAAGCAACTGATTGCCAATACACCGCAGCTGCCATTGTCCATAAAAGACATGGCCGGAAGCATTGCACTAAGCCCCTATCATATGATCAGGAAGTTCAAAAATGCCTGCGGCCTGACGCCGCACCAGTTTCAGATACAGTGCAGGGTCAGGAAAGCGCAGAAACTACTGGAAGAAGGGCGAAGTGTAGTCGAAGCGGCTTACGCCGCAGGGTTTTGCGACCAGAGCCACTTCGACCGGTGTTTTCATAAGATTGTCAGATTAACGCCAGGGGAATATAAGAAAGTGGTTAAGAGTTTTCCAATGCCGGGATAAATTTTGCAAACAGATACAATCCTTTCTTTCCCGCATTTACTTCGTGAGGGATACCGGCAGGCAGGATGGAAATCGTTCCGGGTTCATAGATGATTTCAGTATCTTCATTGATACAGACACCGGAGCCAGCAATGACTTCATGGGTTTCCAGCTGGGTCTCATGGATGTGGGTCTTAATGCTTTTACCCGGCGCAATGCGCACCAGATGATAGCTGAACTGCCCCTGCGTATCTTTGGCGGTGACGATATGTTTGAGTTCCACGCCCTCAAAGGCGGGATGTTTCGACCAGGGAAGGTCGGAGAATGCAGTGTTTCCTGATGGCAGTTTGAGGGAACCGCTGTCGAAGCTTTCAAACAGTGACCGCAAAGCAGTTTGATTCATAATGTTTCCTTTTTCCTGATTGGTCTTTTCTGAATTTTGTTGAGACATTGTACTTTCCTCCTTATTGTCTTGGGCGGACAGAGGTATGTACAGACAGATATACAGATACTATGCAGGCTGTGTATTGTCTGAGGGCTGTCCGAAACTATATGTTGTCATTATAAGAGAAAGCGTGAAAACAGACTTGGATAAAATTGCGGATTTTTAGAGAGATATATTGTTTCAATTAATTTATCACCCAAACATGACATACAGATGTCCTGTTTAGGCGTGTATAATATGAATATGATATGTAAGAAAGGGAACAAATGAAAATCGACAGACAGCTTGGCATCCTGTCCATCTTGTTGCAGATGGATACGGTTACGGCGCCTTATCTGGCGGAACAGTTCGAGGTTTCCAGACGGACGATCAACCGGGATATTGAAGATTTGTGCAGGGCGGGGATTCCTATCATGACCAGGCAGGGAGCAGGCGGCGGTATTTCGATCATGGAAGGTTACCGAGTGGACAGGACGCTGTTCACCAATGCGGAAATGATGGATATCCTTGCAGGGCTCAGAAGCCTTGACAGTGTAAATGGCACGAACCGCTATGGAAAACTGATGGAGAAGCTTTCCGCAGGCTATTCCGATTTCATGATGGGCGACCAGTCCGTGCTCATCGATCTGTCTTCCTGGTATAAAGAATCCCTTGCCCCGAAGATTGAACTGGTACGCACGGCGATTGAAAAGTGCAGGGAGTTGGAGTTTTTTTATTATTCACCCAGCGGAGAGTCGCTTCGCTGTATAGAACCATATTATCTGATATTTCGCTGGTCGAACTGGTATGTGTGGGGCTTTTGCAGGACAAAGGAGGCATTTCGTCTGTTTAAATTAAACCGCATGGATAAAGTCCGCATTACAGAACTGAAATTTATCAAGAGACAGGTGCCCATGCCGGATCTGGATAATGAGAAGATTTTTCCGGGCGGGATTCGGGTAAAAGCGCTCTTTGAACCGGCATGTAAATGGCGGCTGGTGGAGGAATTCGGGACAGGCTGTTTTCAGGAAACGGCGGAGGGCAAACTTCTGTTTCAGGCGGATTATACAAACAGGGAGGAACTGCTCACCTGGCTTCTTACTTTTCGGGATAAAGTAGAGCTTCTGGAGCCGGAGTATTTAAGGAATAGGATCAGGGACAGCGCCCTGCGCATTGCTGAGAAGTATATGGATAATACAAGCTTGGCTGCGCATGAGAAAGTTTATCAACGGATTAACCTATGAAAAGTAGGAGGAGTTCAGATGAGATACACATGGATTGACGAATTTTTATTACAAAAACCGGGCGTCACCAAAGATTTGAAGGAAGAGTGGAACTGGATCCGCTATCAGATCGGCGGGAAGATGTTTGCGGCGGTCTGCCTGGGAGAGGATAATGAGCCGTATTATATTACGCTGAAACTGGAACCGGCGGAGGGAGACTTCCTGCGGCAGCAGTACGAGGATATCGTGCCCGGTTATTATATGAATAAGGAGCACTGGAACTCTGTCAAACCGGACGGAGCAGTACCGGACGATCTCTTAAAAGATTTGCTGGACAAGTCCTATCAACTGGTGTTGGGCGGACTCAGTAAGAAAAAGCAGCAGGAGGTTTTAAATCATGGCATTTGATTACAAGAAAGAATACAAAGAGTTTTATATGCCAAAAAACAGACCCGGTATCATCGAGGTGCCGTCCATGAACTTTATCGCGGTCCGCGGTAAGGGGGATCCGAATGTGGAGGGCGGTGAGTATAAGGAGTCGATCGGCCTGCTTTATGGGATTGCCTTTACCATCAAGATGAGCAAAATGGGGGATCATCGCATCGAGGGATACTTTGACTATGTGGTGCCGCCGTTGGAGGGATTCTGGTGGCAGGATGGGGTGCAGGGAATAGATTATGCGCACAAAGAGGATTTTCAGTTTATCTCCGTAATTCGGCTTCCGGATTTTGTTACCAGAAAGGATTTTGACTGGGCCATCGAGGAGGCGGTGAGGAAGAAAAAGACAGATTTCTCCAGGGTGGAATTTTTCACTTATGAAGAAGGACTGTGTGTACAGTGTATGCACATCGGGCCTTATGACGATGAACCTGCTACGGTACAGGCAATGCATGAGTATATGACTGCGCAGGGATACGTACTGGATATAACGGATCAAAGACTTCATCATGAAATTTACTTAAGCGATGTGAGGAGAGTGGCGCCTGCTAAGTTAAAGACCGTTGTCAGACATCCGGTGAAAATGGCATAAAAATTCTCAGGCAGACTCAGTTATCCATGGTCTGCCTGAGAGTTTTCATGGCAATAATCATTCAACCGTTTTGTCCTCATATTCGGCATAACGTCCCTTCATGGTACGCTTTACCTTATAGAGGGCTTCGTCCGCGTGGGCGAGCAGATCTTCGATGCTGATATCCGGCGTATCTGTCCACGCATAGCCGGCGGAGACAGATATGGTCTTGACCTGGTCAGATGACACGGCAACCTCATGCTGGGAGAGCATTTGGTAGAACACATCCAGCAAGTCCGTAATCTCCTTTACAGCGGTACAGCCATGGATCATCATACAGAATTCATCGCCGGAACGCCTTGCGGACTGACAATGTTCTTTAGGCATTTTCAGCATGATTTCAGCAAATTCTTGCAGGTACAGATCTCCGGCATCGTGTCCGAAAGTGTCGTTGATGGTCTTGAAGAAATCCAGATCGAGCATTACCAGGGCACATATTTGGCCGGATGGCATGGCATGCAGGTTTTTGGCAGCCAGGTGCTTGAAGGGGTTATATTTATACAGTCTGGTCAGCGGGTCATGGGTATTTTCGTACTGCATCCGCTTTTTCTGGAGCATATCTTTCGTGGCATCCGATATGACGCCAAGCCGTCCATCTTCAGATTCAGACATGTGTATGCGGATATATTTGGCTTCATTAATCTGGTAGATGTCAGTCTCCCCCTCCACAGGCGTCTGCGTGAGGGTACGGATATACTTATCAAATGTTGCATAATCCTGATAGATCTGCGCGGCTTCCTGGTCAGACAGATCCAGCAGTCCGCTGAGGCCGGAGGTGACAAAAAGATTTCTGCCGTCCTGTCCGTATTCAAATGCAGCTAACGGGATGCCGCTGATCTCGATGATGGCGGATATGCGGTCTGAAAGGCTGATGATACTTTTGACCATTTTATTGATGCCGGTACTCAATTCTTCAAATTCACGATTGCCGCCTACCGCAACCTGGATATCCAGATTGCCATTCGTGATCATGGTAAGATTTTCGTTGATCCGGTGTATACCATTGATCACTTTCTGTTTCACAAGATACGTCAGAAGAAGGATGACAGCAGCCTCGATACAAAGCAGGCATACGAGGGTTGCGAACATACCGAGCCATAAGCTGTGCATGAGGATATTTTGAGGCAGGGCAGCGCACAACAATACGTTGTCATACTGCCTGCTTACCACATACATCCGGTGGTTGTCAGGGCCTGCCTTATAAGCACCCTGAGAGCAGTCCAACAGTTGTTCCAACTGGTAACATTCCGCACTGAAGTCCTGATTGACACCATCGGAGTGTCCCAGCATTTCCCCGCTGCGGGTATCAACCACATACAGTTCCTCACCTTTGTCGGTAGGAAACTTGGAAAAAATATATTTGTAGGTGTTTCTTGACTGCGCTTCAAGCTGTCTTGTGGGGGTTAAGCCCACCTGAATAAATCCTTTCTGTGTCTTTCTGGCAACGCCGATATATTGCATGATCTTTCCTTCCGCCGCATTGGGCTGAGCATCCTGAATGAAATAGGCGTCCTCGTCATCGCTCTCCAGCAGGGGGATAAAGGCGTTTGTCTGAGGATGATCGTGCATATCCATCCCGATATACCTGGAAACAGAACCCGCGACAATAAAGCCGTTCCCATCAATAATGTGGATTTCATCCACATTGAGAAGGTTTGCCAGATACTGCATTTCGGAGACATCCATGGATACCTCTTCCAGATTATCCAGAACATAAGCGGCGGCCCTGGCCCTGGTCAGATAATCTTCATCCAGCCCTTCCCGCAAAAGGCGCAGTTCCTCCCGGTTGTTTTCCAATGTATGGATCATCTGCTCCGTCTTCGTATAGAAAGTATCATACTGTCGGTTTTCCAGGGTTTTCAGACTACAGACAAAATTGATGAGCAGTATCAGAGAAATAGCCGTGGTTACAATGATAAATGTATATTTGATAAAGGTTTTCTGCATAAAGTACCCTGTCTTTTCTTTTTATATTTGAGAAGCCGCAAAGAGGACTCCGTGAAACTTTATAAAAATTCCTGTCGCTTTTTCCTAAAGAATCACTTCTTCTATCATACTTCAAATAGGATATTAATGCAATGTCGTCTTTTACGCATGATTGCGCATTATTACCGTGGTTTTTTATGCCAGAGCGGTTCTGGTTCTTATTCTGGAATCCCGGGAAAGGATATGGTAAAATAGAGGAGATGGGAATACCAATACAATAATGCAAAGGAAGCAGAGATACTATGAGTGAAGTAAAATGGAATGACCGCTTTAATATCGGTGTGGAGATTGTAGACCATGCGCACAGGAAACTATTCTCCATTGTGGGGAAGCTGCTGAGCCTGACGGAAGACGCAGAGAAACAAAAACATGCCTGCCAGGAGGGCATTAAGTATTTCAAAAGTTACACCAGGAAGCATTTTGCGGAAGAAGAAGCCTATATGAGAAAGATTGGCTACCCGGATTATGAGATTCATAAGAGCCTGCATGACAATATGCAGAATCATACGCTTCCCGCCCTGGAACAGGAGATGGAATCACAGGATTATTCTGCGGAGTCGATTCAGCATTTTCTGGGTATCTGTGTGGGCTGGCTGAATGCACACATCATGATCGAAGACTATGCCATCACGGGCAAAACTTCACATAAATGGGTACATAAAGCAACGGAAGATGAATTGGTTTCTCTGGAAAAGGCGGTGATCCAGACCTTTCATGATCTGTTCCGGCTGGAAGCGGAACTTGTCAGCGATAATTACAGCGGCGAGGATTTTGCTTCCGGAAAGGCCCTTTGCTATCGGTTAAATTATCATAGGCAGGACGGGCACAACAGGCAGGTGGTCCTCATTTATGAAGAGCAGATGGTTTATAAGCTGATCAGCGGACTTTTAGGCAAACAGGTCAACAGAATAGATAAGACCATTGTGGAGGCAATGAAACTCATCTCCAATAAATTCATGGGATGTATGGAAACACATTTTGCTGTGGGAGACGGGGATAAGCTGGAAAAAATCAATACCCTGACCTTTGAACAGGTGGCCAGGGCATTTGAGTTTGAAAAGCAATATCCGCCCTACAGTCTTTTGTTCCGAACGGAAAAGGGGGATTATTTTGCCATGTGTATCCGGTAAAGACCTTTCATATGGTGTTAAATCCAGTTTTCCAGTGTTTTGGCAAGCTGGTCGATATCCAGCGGCTTGGAAATATGTGCATTCATTCCTGCGTTTCTGGACATGGCTACATCTTCGGCAAAGGCGTTGGCGGACAGGCCGATGATCGGAAGATGCCTTGTGTAGCCTCGATCCAGGGCGCGGATGGCGCTGGCAGCCTCGTAGCCGTTCATAACCGGCATCCGGATATCCATGAAGATGATGTCATAATATCCGTCCGGGTGATCCGCTACCATATCAACGGCAAGTTTGCCGTTTTCAGCTGTCTCAATCTGGATACCGCTTATACCAAGAATTTCTGAGGCAATCTCCAGGTTTAATTCATTGTCATCCACGATCAGGACACGCTTGTCCGAATAGTCGGCCTTGGCAAGATCGGCAAGCTGATCCTTCGGTCTGGCAAAAGATCCTTCCCCGATAGGGGTCGGTATGTTGTTCAGATCCTGCAATTCCAGGAAAATCGTAATGATAAAACGGGTACCCTCTCCCGGATTACTCTCCACCTTGATATCTCCATGCATCATTTCTATGATGTTTTTGGTGATGGCCATACCCAGTCCGGTTCCCTGTACATTGGTGGCATGTTCATCTTTTTCCCGCTCAAAAGGCTGGAAGATCCTTGACAGAAATTCTTCTGACATGCCGATACCATTATCTTCAAAAATAAATTCATAACAGCCGTATCCCTTTTTCGCAGAAGTTTTTTCAGAGATAGAGATACTTAGGATACCGCCGTCAGGGGTATATTTCACTGCATTACCCAGGATATTCAAGAATACCTGCCGGATCCTGAGACTGTCACCGATCACATGCGCGTGCGTGATATTCATGGAGCGGATATTCAGATGATGATTGCGCTCCGCAATCTGGGGTTTTATCATGTCAAGGGAGGTCTCGATCAGATTGGAGAGGTTAAATTCCTCTTTGGCAAGCGTTGTCTTGCCGCTCTCAATCTGACTCATATCCAGCACATCATTGATCAGTGCGAGCAGATGGCGGCTGGAGGAAGAAATCTTCCCCAGACAGTCCAGTACACGTTCCTTATCGTCAATATGTGCAATGGCGATGGTGGTCATGCCCATAATACCATTCATGGGCGTGCGGATATCGTGGGACATTTTGGAGAGGAAATTTGTTTTGGCGGCATTGGCCTGGTTGGCGCTCTCATAAGCCACACGCAGTGCGGCATTGCTCTCAGAGAGGGCTGTGTTGGCCTGCTCCAATGACTCCAGCCGGCCTTCCTGATTTTTGAGGGTAATGGCAATAAAAGTCCCGAGGATCTGGAGCGTTTCGGCGACTCTCTGAGAAGTCTTGACCGGTGAGTTGTCTACGCCAAGAAAACCGAGCAGATGATTGTCCACCATGATGGGCGCCTCCACAACATTGGAAATATTCTGCGGTTTTAAAATTTCATAGATTGCCGGATGAGACTCTCTGATGGATTCCACCTCGGAAATGATGATACAATCTCCGTGGATCAGGACGTCTGTCCAGGCTGATACGGTTTGCAGACTCACTTCTTGCAGGTTGTTTTTTTCAGGATTTATGTCAGGAGCGCACCATTCGAAAGTGTTGGCATAGTGGGTTCCCTTATCCTCAAAAATGTAGGCGCGTTCTGCGTCCACGAAGCTGCCGATGGCGGCGAGCATCCCCTGGATTGCCGTAGGAATATCTTCGGAGCGGCTTAAGATGGCAGCCTGCTCATAGATCAATTCATGTGTCCTTTGCAGTTCCTTAATGTTATCTTTATTTCTGATTGTCTTTTGAGTTGTTATATCCTTTGTCATAGTCTTGTATTCTCGCTTTGTCTTTGTTAAATGGATTTCTATCCGGCATGAAATTAATATTACCATTGCATCGGCATAGAAACAGTTTGAGTATAACATAGGCTTCGATAAAAAGCTAGTTTGGGAATGCCTAATTTATAATTGATAACGTATTTTTATACATTATTATAAGGCACACTGCAAATAAAAAGGATAAATGTTTGCTTTGTAAAGGGACATTTGGCTTGGAATTAGAGAAATTGGCCTATATTTTTTGTGTTTTTACACATTATTTAAGTATATTTATGCTTTTCATTGGGGGAACGTTGTGATATAATGCGATTCAGAATTAGAAAGCTTATCAGATTTTCATAGATAAAACCGGCAGTATGTGAAGCGGCAGGCCGGCGGCGAAAGGATGAAGAACAAATGGCGGAGTGGGCGGCAAATTTCAGTGACCTTTTTTATAAATGTTTCATTCGAGAGGACCGGTACAAGCTGCTCTTAAGCGGTATCGGCGTGACCATCAAAGTATCCCTTCTGGCGGTCATCATCGGTATCATGATCGGTATGCTGATTGCCATGTGCAATCTGTCCAGGAAAAAGATTCTGCGGTTTGTCGGCGGTGTCTATACGGATGTGATTCGGGGAACACCTTCGGTGACACAGCTGATGATCATCTACTTTGTTATTTTTGCCTCGGTGCAGCTGGATAAATGGATCATTGCCGCGATCGCTTTTGGCATTAACTCCGGCGCCTACGTGTCCGAGATTATCCGGGCGGGTATCCTTTCCATTGACAAAGGACAGACGGAGGCGGGCAGATCCCTTGGCCTGAGCGCTTTTCAGACCATGAGCAGGATTGTCATTCCCCAGGCGGTGAAAAATATTTTCCCGGCTCTTTGCAATGAATTTATCGTGCTGATTAAGGAGACAGCGATTGTTGGTTATGTGGGACTTATGGATATCCAGAAAGCGGGTGACTTTATCAAGAGTGCGACCTTTATTGCTTTCATGCCGTTGATCGGCACTGCGGTTATCTATTATGTACTTATCAAGATACTGACCTTGCTGCTTGGCAGGATAGAGGCAAGGCTTCGTAAGGCTGATGCCAGGTAGGAGGAAGAGGCCATGATCAAAGTAAAAAACTTACATAAAACATTTGAAGATCTCCATGTATTGGACGGAATTGACGAGCATATCACACCGGGAGAAGTGGTGGTGGTGATCGGCCCTTCCGGTTCCGGCAAGAGTACTTTTCTAAGATGCCTGAACCTGTTGGAGACAGCCACCGAGGGAGAGATATACGTGGATGATGAACTGATCACGGCGCCGAAGGTGGATGTGAACCGAGTACGCCAGAAGATGGGCATGGTGTTTCAGCAGTTCAATTTGTTTCCCCACCTGACCATTATGGAGAATATTACGCTGGCTCCGGTACTTTTAAAGAAGATGACGAAGGAGGAGGCGGTAAAGCGCGGCCAGGAACTTTTGGAGCGTGTTAACCTGGCGGAAAAGGCGGATGCTTATCCCGCACAGCTTTCCGGCGGACAGAAACAGCGTGTGGCCATTGCCAGGGCGCTGGCGATGGATCCGGAGATCATGCTTTTCGATGAGCCCACATCGGCCCTGGATCCGGAAATGGTAGGCGAAGTGCTGGATGTTATGAAAGATTTGGCCAGGTCCGGCATGACGATGGTGATCGTTACCCATGAGATGGGATTTGCCAGGGAAGTAGCTTCCAGAGTGTTGTTCATTGATCAGGGCGTGATCATGGAGAGCGGTACGCCGGAGGAAGTCTTTGGCAATCCGCAGAATGAGAGGACGAAGAATTTCCTCAGTAAGGTGCTTTAAAACTGAGTATTATGCCGGCGAGTATTGGATTAACAAGGATGTCGGCTTGTAATACAGGATGTGGAGACAGGATAGGGGATTTGCTTTTCGCAGTCAAATATCCGGAACCCCACAAAAATTTCAGAGGAGGATAAGATTATGAAAAAAGTAACTAAAGTAATGGCACTTGCAGCGGCAATGGTAATGCTGGCAGGTACACTGACAGCCTGCGGCGGCTCTGGCAAAGGCGGCAAAATCACTTTCGGTACCAATGCGGAGTTCCCGCCCTTTGAGTTTGTGGCATCTGAGGGTGTGATCGACCAGTATGACGGTATCGATATGGCCATCGCCAAAAACATTGCAGAGCAGAACGGTATGACAGCGGCAATCGAGAACATGGAGTTTGATTCCCTCTTAGTGGCGTTGCAGAATGGTCAGATCGATGCGGTTATCGCAGGTATGACAGCAACAGACGAGAGAAGGGAGACCGTGGACTTCTCTACCACATACTACACCGCGACACAGGTTATGATCGTGAAAGAGGATTCCGATATTGCAACGGCAGCGGATATGGCGGATAAGAGGATCTGTGTAATACAGGGTTATACCGGTGAAATCTGCGTACAGGATATGGGTTATCCTTACGAGGCTTTCAAAAAGGGCACAGAGGCAGTTATGGAACTGGTGAACGGAAAGTGCGATGTGGTGGTGATCGACTCCGCTACTGCACAGAAGTATGTGAGCGATAATGAGGGCTTAAAGATTGTAGAAGATGCAAGCGCATTCGAGTCCGAAGAATATGCGATCGCAGTGCAGAAGGGCAACACCGAACTGCTTGAGAAGATTAATAAGTCCATTGAGGGGATGTTAGCTGACGGCACCATCAATGAACTGGCAGTGAAGTATACGGAGGCTGTTTCCGAGTAGTAAGATTTTGGAGCACGGCCGGTTTATGATTTGACTAAATGCAGGTTTTCCCCGGTAGCAGATACCGGGGAAAGCTGGCAAAGTTTTAATTGATTATTATTATGTGATTTGTATTCTAGTATCTAATTTAGAAGTTTTCTACTAAATGTTCTATACATCATTGGGTGGGATTACGTTCATGTATGTCCTGTCACCACCACATCCCATTTGCTTTACAGGTAATTTAGAATTATAATGGATGAAAAATGGCAGTATTTTGGGAGAGACATATGAATATTAATAAACTATGTTCGGCATTTGAAATGGAAGACAGCTTTACAGATGAAATCCTGAATTATGATAAGCTTGTCGATTATGAAGAGATAGCAGATACCCTGGCGTTATTATTTGATTGTACTGCATGGGATGAGGCGCTCCAAAAACTACAGACCTATGTTGGGACGGATGAAAGGGGCATTAAAATTGTAACGCTATATATGCACTGCCTGTTAACAACCTATGACAGGTATCTGCAAAAAGGCATTTCCGAAACCATCTTTTGGGATACCGTTGCATTTATCCCCCGCTTTGTCAAAGAACATAAAGCAAAACATGGATACAGCGCATTTACCTGGGCTTTTTGGTTTCCAAGACAAATAGCCATGTGCGAATTCAGGATAGGCGAATATGAATATGAATTACTGGAAGAGGACGGCGTTAAAAAGATTTACATACACATCCCGTCTGATGCCAACTTGAAAACCGGAAAAATAGATGGGATTTACCCCTTTGTAGAAAAATTTTATCCCGAATACTCCCATGCAGAAATTTATTGTAATTCCTGGTTATTAGCGCCGGCTCTGGCAGAGATTTTACCGGAAGATTCCAATATCCTTGCCTTTCAAAGACAATTCTCAGTGATAGAAGTGGAGGAGGACAGCCCCGCCTTTATGGATTGGATTTATCCTTCAAGGGATTTGCCCTATGAACAGCTTCCGGAATATACCACATTGCAGCGTAAGGTAAAAGAGTACTTATTGTCCGGCAAAAAAGTGGGCTGGGCTTATGGTAAATATATACAACACAGTTGAAAATTCTAAAAGGAAATTTACTTATGACAAGTATGACCAAATATGATATTTTACAAAAATACTATGGCTACTATTCTTTCAGAGAAGGCCAGGAAGTGCTGATTGATCAGATCCTTCAAGGTAAAGACGTTCTGGGAATCATGCCTACCGGGGCGGGTAAATCCGTCTGCTACCAGGTGCCGGCGCTTCTTCTGCCGGGTATCACCCTGGTGATTTCGCCCCTGATATCTTTGATGAAAGATCAGGTGCAGTCTCTCAATCAGGCAGGTGTCCATGCCGCTTATATCAACAGCTCCCTTAGCGAGAACCAGATTGCTAAGGCACTTACCCTTGCAGGACAGGGACAGTATAAGATTATCTATGTGGCGCCGGAGCGGTTGGAGACAGAGCGTTTCCTGCATTTCGCACAATCTGTGGACATCAGTATGGTAGCGGTGGATGAAGCGCACTGCATTTCCCAATGGGGACAGGACTTCCGTCCCAGTTATCTGAACATTGTACAGTTTGTCAGGAGACTTCCCAAACGTCCCATCTTAAGCGCCTTTACCGCTACCGCTACCGGAGAGGTGAAGGATGATATCATCTGCGTGCTTGGTCTGGACAATCCGGAAACGCTGGTGACAGGATTTGACAGGCAGAACCTTTTCTTCTCTGTGGAACATGCAAAGAGCAGAACCAGATACTTGCAGCATTATGTGGCAGATCACGACAAAGAGAGCGGCATCATCTACTGTGCTACCAGAAAGAACGTGGAGAAGGTCTACGAGACTCTGCTGAAAGAGGGCATAGCGGTCACCAAATACCATGCCGGCCTCACCAATGAGGAACGCCGACAGAACCAGGATGATTTTATCTATGACAGAAAATCGGTGATCGTAGCGACCAATGCTTTCGGCATGGGCATTGATAAGTCCAATGTGCGCTATGTACTCCACTATAATATGCCGCAGAGCATGGAAAATTACTACCAGGAGGCGGGGCGCGCCGGGCGGGACGGAGAGCCTTCCGACTGCGTTCTTCTCTACTCGGCACAGGATATTATGATCAACCGTTTCCTTCTGGAAAACAAAGAAGTCAACCCCAACTTTACGGAAGAAGAGTACAGAACCATCCGCGAGCGGGATGAAAAACGCCTGCAAACCATGAATTTCTACTGCAATACCAAAGAGTGCCTGCGGACTTATATCCTGCGCTATTTCGGGGAAGAAAGCAGAGGCGCCTGTGGGAAATGCGGGAACTGTCAGAAGCATTATGTGGAGAAAGACATGACCAGTGAGGCCAGACAGGTGATTCAGTGCCTGGACGACCTGGACGAGAGGTATGGGATCAATGTGGTCGTAGGAACGCTGCTCGGCGGAAAAAGTGCAAAACTGCGGGAGTACCGGGTGGAGCGCTATCCTTCCTATGGCACGCTGCATAAGTTCCGGGAGCAGGAGATCAAAGATCTGATCGGACAGATGATGCAGGAAGGATATCTGAGACAGACGCAGGATAAGTATGCCCTGCTACAGACCACCGGTAAAGCGCAGGATATCATGGATGGTATTTGTACAGTGACTGTGAAGATGGAGCCCAGGAGCAGCCGGATCATTGAGGAAGACGACAGAATCAAAGGGACAGGGAAAAGACGCTCCGATATCCTCAATACCAGAGGACTTGAGTTTTTCGATATTCTGCGGGGACTGCGCATGAGCATTGCCCGCGAGGAGAGCCTGCCGCCGTATCTGGTCTTTTCGGATAAGACGCTGGTGGATATGTGTGTGCGCCTGCCCATGAACCGGGAAGAGATGATGGAAGTGAACGGGATGGGGGCGTTTAAGTATGAGAAGTATGGGGGGCGGTTTTTGGAATGTATTCGGGAGCATACCGGCGGGATTCGGGAGAAGTTCTATTTTGGGGAGTTGAGCGAGGTTTTGGGGAAGGGGAAGAAGCGGTGAAGGGAAGGAGGCCATCTCTTATATCAAATATTGTTGGCAAAAGATAAAAATGATATTATAAATGTAATAGATAGAAGCTTGATATATTTAAATCAATAAAAAGGAAAGAAAGGGTTGAAAATATAACTTATAAGTTGTATACTTTCGGTAAAGATGGTCATATACTATGAATGATAATCTAATTGAACTGCAAAATATTTGGTATCCAGATGAATATGAGACAACGTATATTTATACTTATCCTTCTTTTAATGAAGAATTAGCGGACATAATGGAAAAAAGTGGTTATGTGAAGGAGTTTAAGACAAAATATCGTAGGAGTCTCAGATTTTTAGAAAATCTGAAAAGAAGCTGTGTTATGCAGTCCAATTTATTTGAGTGTTTAAACGAAGCAGAAGGATTACATGCAATTAAATTAAAAGGGAAGAAAAATATTCGGATTCTTTTTTCATTTGAAGTGGTAAATGACAGAGAAGTTGTAATTTTATATTGTTGTTTTCAAGAAAAGAGTACAAAAGATTATCGAGATCCGAAACGCGTTGCAAAAGAAAGAAGAAGTAAATTAATTTGCTAGTAGAATGGGAGAGTAATATGGAGAACAAAATGTTAGTTGATGCGTATTCCTTTTTCGAGGGAGAAAGTAATGAATTTAATCAAAAAATGGCAGTTGAAGATCTGCTGGTAGATATAGCATGTGAATTTATTAATTTTCGTGCTAAAAATAAAATGTCACAAAAAGATCTGGCTGAAAAATTGCAGATTACGCAGGCCATGGTTTCAAAGCTGGAAAGCGGCGAATATAACCCTACTGTCAAAATGCTATTTGAGATTGCACAGAAATTGTCTTGGAAATTTAATATACAATTTGAAAGTGGTGTAAAAAGCGAGACATATATCTTTGAACAGATAGTATCTGAACCAAATGAGGAATATATTGATAGTATGGGGTTTGCGTCATGAGTGGGATGATTTCACCGTTCCAGATGAAAGAAAATCGGATTGTATCTTTTGAGTTTAAGCAAAAGGAAGCAACTGGTGAGTATGGAAGCCAAAAGGTTTCTTTTGGAGCGGATTATGAGATATCGGAAATTACAGAAATAGATGGAATATTACAGTCGGAATTACATTTGTTTATTGAAATGACAGGCAGAACGGATGCAGAAGAAGAGTTATTTCAGATTCGATTAGATATAATGGGGACTTTTGAGGGAGAAAGCGAACAGTTGGATAAAGGAAGATTTTTAAATATGCTCAAAATCAATGGACTTAGTACGCTGATGCAATTGAGCAGGGCATATGTAACAGCTTCAACTGCGTTGTCCGGATTTGTCAATCCAATTCGCTTTCCTATGGTAAATGTGTATGAATTAGTGAAAAGAAAAGAAGGCAGTATATAGAGTAAATGGGAAGTACATTCAATTTACAATGTAAGAGAAATCGTGATTTGCGGTGAAGTAAATTGGATGTATTTTTTTGACGGAGATAAAATAAAGAGTACAGGAGAACATAAATCGTGACAAATGATAAGCTTAGTCAACTTAAACAAGGATTCAATACAGCATTTATAGATTCCTCTATTATTTCAAACCTTGCCTATAAACCTCAATTTGTTTCCAACAATTATAAAGCAGGAAGTAAAGTGCTTTCATCTGTGGAAGATGAACTTTTGGCGTGTTCAGAATTTGCAATCAGTGTTGCATTTATTACGTTGAGTGGTATTACACCATTTTTACAGACATTAAAAGAATTAGAAAGGCGAGAAATCAAAGGACGTATTTTGACAACCAATTATTTGAATTTTAGTGAACCAAAAGCATTAGAAAAATTGTCTGAATTAGAAAATATTACATTAAAAATGTATGATGTGGAGGAAGCAAATCATGGATTTCATACCAAAGGTTATATTTTTAGAAATGAAGAGATTTATAAGATTATTATAGGTAGTTCTAATATGACTTCGAGTGCTTTAACGACAAATAAGGAGTGGAATACTAAGATTGTTTCGACAGATCAGGGTGAATTCTCAAAGGCTATTGTGACAGAATTTGATGAATTGTGGAATTCCGAACATACGCGGAAGTATGAAGAAATTATTGAAGAGTATCGAATCAAATATGAAATAGCGAAGAAACAGAGAATAATTGCGAAGAAAGAAAAAATTTCTTCTATAGAAACATATAAGTTACAGCCCAATTCTATGCAGGTAAGTTTTATTGCCAATTTACGTAAAATACGAGAAGCGGGAGGAAAAAGAGCGCTTCTTATTTCGGCTACGGGGACAGGTAAGACATATGCCTCTGCGTTTGCTCTGCGGGATGATAACCCTAAAAAGGCATTATTCCTTGTGCATAGGGAACAAATTGCAAAGCAGGCAATTGCCAGCTATAAGAGAGTGTTTGGAAATACGAAAACATTTGGATTATTATCTGGAAATGCGAAAGAATATGAGGCAGATTATCTTTTTTCTACCATGCAGATGATGGCTAAGCCAGAAGTTCTTGCGCAATTTGCTAAAGATGAATTTCAGACAATTATTATTGATGAGGCACATAGAGTAGGTGCATCTAGTTATCAGAATATAATGGAATATTTTAAGCCGGCCTTTTGGCTCGGCATGACGGCCTCACCGGAGAGAACAGATAACTATGATGTATATCAAGCCTTTGATCATAATATTGCTTATGAAATTCGTTTGCAACAGGCATTAGAAGAAGGTTTATTATGTCCTTTTCATTATTTTGGTATTACGGATTTACAGATTGACGGTGAGACAGTGGACGAAGAGACAGGATTTAAAGATTTTAATCGGTTAACGTCAGATGATCGTGTGAATTATATAGTTGAACAAATTGAGTATTATGGTTATAGTGGTGATCGTGTAAAAGGACTGATTTTTTGCAGCTCTAAGAAGGAAGCCAATATACTTAGTGAGAAATTTAACGATAGGGGCTATAGAACCTTGGCTTTGACCGGTAAAGATAGCCAGGAAAAGAGAGAGGAAGCAATTGAACGCCTAGTGACAGATGAGGAGGAAAACCTAGATTATATTCTCACTGTTGATATTTTTAATGAAGGTGTTGATATTCCGGAGATTAATCAGGTCGTTATGTTACGGCCTACAGAGTCTCCGATTGTATTTGTACAGCAACTTGGCCGAGGACTTCGTAGAGCAGAGGGTAAAGAATACACGGTAATTCTTGATTTTATTGGAAACTATAAGAATAACTTTATGATTCCGATTGCACTGTCGGGGGATCGAAGTTACAATAAGGACAATATCCGCCGTTATGTGCTTGAGGGAGAGCGTATTATTCCGGGTGCCTCTACGATACATTTTGATGAAATATCAAAAAAACGTATTTTTGCAGCTATTGATTCGGCTAATTTTAGTGATATTAAATTAATTAAAGATAACTATTTCAACCTAAAGAATAAATTAGGCCATATTCCGGCTTTGCGGGATTTTGATAAATATGGAGAAATGGATGTGCTTCGCATTTTTGATAATAATAGTCTTGGCTCCTATTATAAATTTTTAGTAAAGTATGAGAAGGAATATCAGATTCGTTTGTCCAAGACAGAAGAGAAAATGATTGAATTTGTGTCTAAAAAGTTGGCAAGTGGAAAGAGAATACATGAGTTGGCGCTTTTAAATAGGATGTTTACTTTGGGGCATGGATTGATTGGCGCGCTACAGGATTCTTTACAGAGAAACTATGGTCAGTCAATGAATCAGGATTGTATGGAAAATGTTGTGAGCATTATGACAAATGAATTTCCGACAGGTTCTGGAAAGAAAACTTATGAAGAGTGTATATTTTTGGAAGAAGAAAGCGGCAACGACCAGAAAGTCGAATATAAAATTTCTAATACAATGGCTCAGATGTTGCAAAATCCGGATTTTTATTCCATTTTGAAGGAATTGTTAGAGTTTGGAATAGAAAGATATAGAACAAATTATAGTAATCGTTACCAGGATACAAACCTAGTGTTGTATCAAAAGTATACATATGAAGATGTATGCCGGCTTTTGAATTGGGAAAATAATGAAGTACCTCTGAACATAGGCGGGTATAAATTGGACAAGAAAACAAAAACATTTCCTATTTTCATTAATTATGATAAAGCGGACGATATCAGCGATACAACAAAATATGAGGATCATTTTATAAATAATAGTATGCTGATAGCTATTTCGAAGAGCGGGCGTGATCTTGAATCAGAAGATGTGCAGAATTTCCTGAGAGCAAAAGAGAGAGGAATTGATGTACACTTATTTGTACGTAAGAATAAAGATGATAAGATTTCAAAGGAATTTTATTATTTAGGCCGTGTGATGGCAAGCGGTGAAGCACAGGTTTTTACTATGCCTAATACGGATAAGACAGCTGTTGAAATTGAGTGGCTTTTGGATACTCCTGTAAGGGAAGATATTTACCAATATATTATAAATGGATAGGAGACACACAACCATGAAAACCATCAAAGTAGTAGCCGCCATCATCACCCACAACCACCAGATTTTCGCCACCCAGCGGGGATATGGCGAATTCAAGGACGGCTGGGAATTTCCCGGCGGTAAGATTGAAGAGGGAGAGACGCCTCAGGAAGCATTAATTCGTGAAATTCGGGAAGAATTAGATACAGAGATTGAAGTGGGAGAACTGATTGATACCGTGGAGTACGATTATCCTGCGTTTCACCTATCCATGGACTGCTTCTTCTGCACAATCAAGTCCGGCGATCTTGTATTGAAAGAACATGAAGCGGCCAGGTGGCTTACGAAGGAGAACTTGGACAGCGTATCATGGCTGCCGGCGGACAGGGGCCTGATTGATCAATTAAAGAACAGAGGAGTATAAACGCTCCGAACTGGAGGAAACCATGTGTACAGCGGCAACCTATAAGACCAGAGATTTTTATTTTGGGCGGACATTGGATTATGATTTTTCCTATGGGGAAGAAGTGACCATTACCCCCAGAAACTATCCTTTCCATTTTGTGGAAGCGGGGGAATGTAACACGCATTATGCGTTTATTGGAATGGCGCATGTAGCATCGGGTTATCCGCTCTACTATGATGCGGTCAACGAAAAAGGCCTGGGGATGGCAGGTCTTAATTTTGTGGGGAATGCTGCTTTTTGGAAGAAGACGGAAGGAAAGGATAACATTGCGCAGTTTGAGCTGATTCCATGGATACTGTGTCAGTGTGCAACGGTCAAGGAAGCCCGGACGCTTGTGGAAAGGATGAATCTGTTTGATGCATCATTTGCCGAAACTCTGCCGGCAGCCCAGTTACACTGGATCATTGCGGACAGAGAGGAAGCCATTGTGGTGGAAGCAGTGAAAGAGGGGATCAAGATTTATGAGAATCCTGTGGGTGTGCTGACGAATAATCCGCCGTTTGACCAACAGTTGTTTCACTTGAATGATTATATGCATCTGTCGGTCAGGTCGCCGGTCAATACCTTTGCAAAAGGGCTTGATTTGCAGCCTTACAGCCGTGGGCTTGGCGCTCTGGGACTGCCGGGAGATGTATCGTCCCAGTCAAGGTTTGTGCGGGCGGCATTTGTCAGGATGAATTCGGTTTCCGGAGAGGGAGAGGCGGAGAGTGTCAGTCAGTTTTTCCATATTCTGGGTTCCGTGGATCAGCAGAGGGGATGCTGTGAACTGGAAGACGGCAAGTATGAAATAACGATTTATACTTCCTGCTGTAATGCAGACAGGGGGATTTATTATTATACCACTTATGACAATCATCAGATTGCGGCGGTGGATATGTACAGGGAAGATTTGGAGAGACAGGACTTAATCCGGTATCCCTTGATTAAGCAGGAGCAGATTAGGTGGCAGAATTGAGTTGTTGTTTGAGGAATGGCGGGTATTGAGGTCGGATGTAGGCAGTTTTGCCTTTGGGTATTGGTGGAGGAGAAAAGAAATCATGAAATTGGCGGTATTTTTTCCGGGGATAGGATATCACTGTGATAAACCGCTTCTTTATTACAGTGAAAAGCTTGCAAAACAGTATCAATATGAGACGATTAAGATAAAATACGAGGGACTGAGCAAAGATTTGGACGAAGCTTTCACCGGCGCTCTTTCCCAGACGGAAACCTGTCTGGCAGAGGTGGACTGGAAGCAGTACGAGGATATTCTTTTTGTGTCGAAAAGCATTGGGACGGCTGTCGCCTGTGCCTATGCCGACAAATATTCTGTGAATTGTAGAAATATTTATTATACGCCGTTGGAAAGGACTTTCACGTTTGCGCCGCAACCAGGGATTGTATTTCACGGGACCGGAGATCCCTGGGCGGAGACTGAGATGATACGGACGAAATGCAGGGAAAGTGATTTGCCGTTATGCATCATTGAGAACACAAACCATTCCCTGGAAATCCCGGAAGACACGGGGCGGAATCTGGAAATTTTAGCATATGTCATGGAAGGGACGCAAAGTTATATCGAAGATAGTAGTTGGTACAGACTATTGGCAGAACAGGAGATATGTCCGGCTTTGTTTGAACGTTTTGTGCGTCATCAGAAGGTGACGAAGTGCAGGAGAAAGATAAACGGGGAGTGGGTTATTGTGGAGGATCCGTTTACGGATGACTGGTCTGAGGAAGAGTATCGGCTGTTGATTGACTGCCTTAAGAATACGGTACGGACAGGTGGATTGGTGTGCGGGGTTTTTTATCGAGGGTGGCTGAAAGGATTTGTCTCGGTAGAATCTTCGTTGTTTGGCGGGGGGCATCGTTATTTGGATTTGTCCAGCATTCATGTGTCGGAGGACATGCGCGGTCAGGGAATCGGCAGGAAGCTTTTTGAGCAGGCGGCGGCCTGGGCCAGACAAAAGGGCGCAGACAAGCTATACATATCGGCTCATTCGGCGGTGGAGACGCAGGCGTTTTATCAGGCGATAGGGTGCGTGGAGGCACAGATGTATGATACAGCGCATGTGGAGCGGGAGCCATTTGATTGTCAGTTGGAATATAGGTTAAGGGTAGAATAATGGAAACGAAAGAAAAACAGAATGGAATATTGGAAGGTGTGATCTGGAAGCAGTTATTGGTCTTTTTCTTTCCGATTCTGATCGGCACCTTTTTTCAGCAGCTTTACAATACAGTGGACACGGTGATCGTGGGTCAGTTTGCCGGGAAGGAGGCTCTGTCCAGTGTGGGCGGTTCTTCTGCCCAGATCATCAATATGGTGGTGGGATTTTTTACGGGCCTGACAGCGGGCGGAACGGTGCTGATTTCTCAGGCTTATGGGGCGGCTCATAAGCAGAGGCTGGAAGACGCGCTGCATACTTCTTATGCGTTCGGAATCCTGGGAGGAATCGGCCTGGGTGTTCTGGGAGTTGTGGCTGCGCCATTAATTCTGGATTGGATGAATACGCCGGCGGAACTGATGGATATGTCCACGTTGTACATAAGGATTTATTTTTCCGGTCTGGTCTTTGTGTTTATCTATAATATGGGGGCGGCAATTCTGCGCGCTATCGGGGATTCCAAGCGGCCGCTGTACTATCTGGTGGTGTGCTGTATCGTGAATATCGTGCTGGATCTTGTGCTGGTGCTTTATTGCAACCTGGGTGTCCTGGGTGTGGCGGTAGCTACGCTGGTGTCACAGGCAATCAGCGCAGTGATGGTTACCTGGGCGCTGATGCACAAGGTGGATTGTATGACGTTGTCCATCCGCAAGATCAGGATTCATTCGGAAGTTCTGATAAATATGTTGCAGATTGGGTTTCCTTCCGGTTTGCAGTCTTCCATGTACAGCATTTCCAATATGATCGTGCAGGCGTCTCTCAATCTGTTGGGAGTCAATACCATGGCGGCGTGGACGGCTTATGGCAAGGTGGACAGTGTATTCTGGATGATCAATTCTTCTTTTGGCATTGCACTTACCACCTTTGTGGGGCAAAACTACGGTGCCGGTAAATGGGATCGTGTGAAAAAGGGTACCAGAGACTGTCTTGGCATGGCAGTGGGTACGGCTGTCTGTCTGACGGCAATCCTGATGATGGCGGGGCGTTTCCTGCTGGGGATTTTTACAGGGGATGTGGCAGTGGTGGAGATTGGTCTGACAATGATGAGAAGTATTGCACCTTTCTTTGTGATGTTTGTGTTTATTGAGATTTTTTCAGGTTCACTCAGAGCGCAGGGGTATACCTTTGTGACAACAATCATATCGGTCTTTGGTATCTGTGTATTCCGTATTATTTGGGTGAGTATGATTCCGGTATCGGAAGGTCTGGAGGGCCTGCGGCAGATTGTGGCCTGCTATCCGATCAGTTGGATCATGTGTGCGGCTTTGGTGAGTGGTTATTATTTTTATAAACAAAAGAAAATTGTTGACAGGATGATGCGGAGTTGAGGCAATGGAGACTGGAAGAGAAAGAGATTAAGTACTAGAAAGATGGTGTGGTGAAAAATGAAGAGAATATGCAAACAATGTGGAAAGGAATTTGTCCTGACACAGGACGAGATTGCCTTTTATCAAAGTAAAAATTTACATATTCCGAAGCGATGTGAAGCATGCCGCAGGGAGAATAGAGCGAGCGGTAAAACAGGGAAGCAGATACAGCCAGTGGCACAGGACAATAGCCAGGTCGTCAGGGCGTATCACGGAGGAGGAAACGGCCGGAAAAAATCTTGGGCGGTAATCGTGGCGGTTCTGATACTGCTGGCAGCTGTTATTATTGGATCCCGGATGGGATTTATGCCTGGACAGGATGGCGGTACAGTCCAAGAGCAGACCGTGCAGATGCCTGCGGGCGAAAGGGCGGATATAGCGGCTGCTGAAGAGATGTCTGCGGAAAAGCCAGCTGCCGCAGAACTGTCCACTGATGAACCGGCGGTAGAGCCAGCTGCCGCAGAGTTATCCACCAGTGAGCCAGAGGCAGTAGTAACCCCAGCAGTCACTTATACCTATAATTTCCGCAAAGCGGAATATTTGCAGGAACATTTTGCGAAACATGGGGCAGAATTTGGCTATGCCTCGGCGGAAGAATATCTGGCGGGAGCCAATCGGGTGATTGCCTCAGCAGATGTATTACATAAATTGGAAGCGGAAGATGGGGACGATGTGTATTATCTGGAAGCTACCAATGAGTTTGTGATCGTGTCTACCGATGGATTTCTGCGGACGTATTTTAAGCCGGAAGACGGGAAGGCATATTTTGACAGGCAGTAGTTGTTACTTTTCAAAGGTTTGAGGTCCCACAGGATAATATTGTTCAGATAACACATACTACATGGTAAATGATGAACAAAAGGAGGCCTCATAATGGAAGACGATACGATTAAACTGCTGCGGGAGTGTAATGCGGGAATTAAGATGGGCATTTCTTCCCTGGACGATGTGATGGAGCATGTGAAGGACAGCACGCTGGAAAACCTGCTGAGAAAAAGTAAGGACACGCATTGCAAACTGGGAGATAAGACACATGATTATCTGCGGGAATATCACGATGAGGGTAAGGAACCTGCGCCGATGGCCAAGGTGATGTCCTGGATGAAGACCAATGTCAAGCTGGGTGGAGAGGAATCTGACAGGGTCGTGGCAGACCTGATCACGGATGGCTGTAATATGGGTGTCAAGTCACTGTACCGCTATCTGCATCAGTATCAGGCAGCGGATGAAAAGGCAAAGAAAATTGCCAGAGAGACGATTGAAGCAGAGGAGACTCTGGTGAAAGATATGAGAGAGTACCTTTAAAAGGGTACTCTCTCTGTATATGACATTTCTCCGCTTATCCGAGTTCGCAAAGCGGATCTCGCAAAGTTAATTTGCGAAGCAAATTTACTTTTTGTGCAGTACAAAGGCCTCATAGGGCTTCACGCTTATTTCGGTTGAATCATACGTATTCTCCCTGTTGGCAATCAGGCAGGACGCCTTCACGAACTCATCAGGCAGGGTGAAGGGAACTTCGTGGTCGCAGAAGTTACATACCACCAGAAGTTTCTCATCCTCCAGAGTCCTGGTGTAAACGAACAGTTCCTCGCTGTCTTCCAGCATGGCTTCGTATTTACCGTAGACGATGACCGGATTTGCCTTTCTGAGCTCGATCAGCTTCTTATAGTAGTGAAATACGGAATTGGGATCAGCGGTTGCCGCCTTGGCATTAATCTCTTTATAGTTGGGATTGACGGCAATCCAGGGCGTACCGGTGGTAAAACCAGCCTGTTCAGAGTCATCCCACTGTACAGGAGTTCGGGCATTGTCGCGGCTCTTAAAAGTGATGCAGGGCCAGAAGGTTTCATGGGACAGGGTGCCCTCGCTGCACCATTCTTTATAGGCATTGATGCTCTCAATGTCGCGGAAGTCTGCCGGACTTTGGAAAGGATAGTTGGTCATGCCCAGTTCTTCCCCCTGGTAGATATAAGGGGTACCCTGCATCATGTGCAGGCAGGTGGCAAGCATCTTTGCGGATACTTCCCGATACTGAGGGCGGTCATCGCCAAACCTTGACACGGCGCGGGGCTGGTCATGATTATCCCAGAACAGGCTGTTCCATGCCTGATCATAAAGGTCAGTCTGCCAGCGGGACAGGATTTTCTTTAAGGTGGTGAGAGGGGTCTTTTCATCTGTCCATTTTCCATATTTGCCATCCCCTTCCACATGCTCAAACTGGAATACCATATTGAGTTCATGGGTATCTTTGCCGGCGTACTGTTTGGCCAGCTGTGTGGTCACGCCTGCCGTCTCGCCTACGGTCATGATATCGTATCTGGACAGTACCTTTTCGTTCATCTCCTGTAGATACTGATGCACATTGGGGCCATGTACGCAGTAGGGATCGAAACTGCCGTACAGGTCGTGCACCTCGCCGTCAGGCATTTCTTTTGTCTTGGAGATCATGCTGATCACGTCCATACGGAACCCGTCTATGCCTTTATCGCACCACCATGTCATCATGTCGAACACTTCCTTGCGCACCTTGGGATTATCCCAGTTCAGATCCGGCTGCTTTTTGGAAAAAAGGTGCAGATAGTACATATCGGTGGCTTCATCGTACTGCCAGGCCGATCCGCCGAAACAGGAGCCCCAGTTGTTGGGCGGTGTCTGTTCGTCTTTGCCCTCACGCCAGATGTAATAGTCACGGTATGCATTGTCTTTGGATTTGCGGCTCTCCATAAACCATTTATGTTCATCGGATGTATGGTTTACCACCAGATCCATAACGATCTTGAGGCCTCTTTCATGGGCGGCCGCCAGCAGTTCGTCAAAGTCTTCCATGGTACCGAATTCGTCCATGATATCCTGGTAATCGCTGATATCATAGCCATTGTCATCATTGGGAGACTTATACACCGGGGAGAGCCATATCACGTCCACTCCCAGATATTTTAAATAATCCAGCCTGCTGATGATTCCCTGCAGATCGCCGATACCGTCCCCGTTGCTGTCCATAAAGCTGCGGGGGTAAATCTGATAAACAACTGCTTCTTTCCACCATGTTTTGTCCATAATGTTATCCTTCCTTTCTCTCTCCAAATCGTCATTCTATAGCGCCATTTCCAATATCAAGACCTGATATCCATGTAAGGTAATCGTTCCCTTATCTTCCGCAATATCCTTATAATTATTCAATAGTACGTTCCGACATGTTCCGGGCAGTGTGATTTCCTGCTCTTCGCGCTGATAGTTGCCGACCACCAGCAGGGTGCGGTCTCCTTTGCGGTAATATGCCATCAGATTGTGCCGGTCTCTCCACAGCGGTTCCAGGCCGCCGTACACAATGGTCTCCTTATAGTCGGGATCCTTGCGCAGGGCGATCAGTTTCTTATAAAAGGAGTAGACCGAATCCGCATCCTCTATCTGCATTGCCGCGTTGATGGAGGTATAGTTGGGATTGACCTTCAGCCAGGGCGTACCGCTGGTGAAGCCGGCATTTGGATCATCCGACCACTGCATGGGAGTGCGGGCATTGTCGCGGCTGAAGCGGGATATTACTTTTAAAGCTTGTTGTGGGGAAAGGCCAGCCTCCAGGGCAACCTGATATTCACTGCGGGCGGAGATATCGTCCACCTCATCGATGGAAGAGATTGGCACATTTTCCATGCCAAGCTCCTGTCCCTGATAGATAAAAGGGAGACCGCGCAGCATGAAGTTCAGAGCCGCCAGCATCTTTTTGCTTTCGAGGCAGCAGTCGCCTTCCGGTATGTAATGGCTGACGCCGCGGGGCTCGTCATGGTTCTCGATGATATTGGAGAGAAAGCCGATGTCCCCGACTTTGGCCTGTGCCGTAAAGCAGCATTCTTTGTAATCATCCGGGGTGATCGGTGTGGCATCATACCAGCCCTTCTCACTGCCGCCAAAGATTGTCTCGTTGAAGTCAAACATACTGGAGAAATAACCCTCATCTCCGATGAAGTCCGGGATTTCTTCCGGTTTTTCATTGAATACCTCGCCGACTGTGAAGGCATCATATTTCCGGAAAGTACGGTCTCGCATTTCTCCGAGAAATTCCCCAATGCCCGCAGCTTCTTGCAGCATGGCCTGCACACTGCAAAGACCGTCCTCCCTATCGGGGGCGTAGTCGTGCAGAGGGACTGCCTTTTTGATATTAATAATCGCATCCAGGCGGAACCCGCCAAGCCCTTTGTCCAGCCACCAGTTGATGTTCTTATACACTTCCTCCCGCAGTTCGGGATTCTCCCAGTTAAGATCCGGCTGTTTCTTGTGAAATACATGGAGATACTGTTTATTGGTGCCGGGCAGGTCATCCCATACGGGGCCGCCAAAATAGGAACGCCAGTTGGTGGGCAGGCTGCCTTCCTTTTTATCCCGCAGATAAAAGAAATTGCCGTACTTCCCATCAGGATCTTCGCAGGCCTTGCGGAACCACTCGTGTTCATCGGAGCAGTGGTTTATCACCAGGTCCATAAGAATATACATATTGCGCTTTTTGGCCTCGGCAATCAACTGATCCATATCCTTCATGGTGCCAAAGCGGGGATCTATCTTATAATAGTCCGAAATGTCATAACCCTGATCAGCCAAAGGGGACTGATAGCAGGGGGAGAGCCAGATAATATCAACCCCCAGGTCTTTGAGGTAATCTAGCTTACTGATAATACCGGGAATGTCTCCAATACCATCTCCATTGGAATCATAAAAACTCTTGGGATAAATCTGATATGCAACTTTATCGTGCCACCATTTTCTGTTCATAACGGTACCTCCTGCGAAGCAACTTACTTTAGGTAGATTTTAATGACATACCAAGGAGATGTCTTACGTTTATTTGATTAAAAAATACAATATTATGACTTCCTATACAATTTATACTGGATTGCAGAGGGATAACAGGTGATTATTCCAGCAAGACAAACAATTTACTCCTCAGAATGCTTCCGATATTGTAAAGGCGTAGTATTTGTGTACTTCCGAAATTCCCGCAGGAAATTACCAAGATTGTTGTAGCCGCATTCCAGACAGACTTCCATCACAGGCAGATCCGTCTCTTCCAGAAGACGTTTTGCCTGTTTGATACGATACTCGTTGAGATATTCTATGGGAGAACAGCCGATTGCCTTCTTGAAAAGGCGGCAGAAATATTGCTCATTCAGGTTCACCTGCCCGGCCAGGTCGGCGATATAGATTTTGTCCTGATAATTTTCCTTTATATAAGTGAGCACAGTTTTAATGCTCTCCACACGTTTGTCAAGGTTCTTTTCCGTAGGCATAAAAAGTCCGTGCCTCGAGAGGGTAGCCAGAAGGTAGAGCAGGGAGGATTTGATATATAATTGACTGGTCAAGTCATCGGTTACAAGACTGCTGTCCGATGGCGGCAGGCAAAGCCCGGTGTTCTTTGCAGTATCGGAGCCTGTGTCGGTATCATTGACTATCTGTCCGAAAGCACGCATAATATCCAGAAAGGTATTTCGGATTGGTGCAAACGCAGGATGATCAGGGGTGATACAGCGTGGAAAGAGCAGTTTCCCGTTGCGGATCGGTTTCATCAGATGAACCTGCGCTTCATCATAGGAATCAAGATTCAGGATGTCAGGGGAGAATACAACGGCGTCTTCCCAGTGCACATCGCTGGTTTCCGTAGTGATGCTGTGTAATTCCCCGGGATTAATAAAATAGAAACATTCTGACCGGATGGGAAAGGACTCCATATTGATCTCCAGCCGAAAATCCCCGTTGGAAAAATATAACAATTCAATTTCATCGTGCCAGTGGTGCTTTACCAGTACACCTTTGCCGATGGAATGGGTACGGTAGATGGCACAGGGAAAAGATTTCGTGCCATGGGGACGGATTTCTTTGAGAACGGAAGATTGCTTGTCCATAGTGTCTCCTTTACGGGATGTGACATGGTATACGATAAAAAATTATCATATAGAAAGGAAGAAAGTCAATAGCAGGCAAAGTGATCAGGGCTCCTATTTTTTCAGGGGGAATTACATGGCCAAATATAGTGGCCTATGCACAAAAGATATTGATAGATTTAAATGGATATGTTATAGTTGCACAAAAACATAAAGGGGGAGGATTATGGTACGAAAATATATATTTGGCAGTCCTTTTCAGACGGATGCAGTGGTGCGCGATATCGCATGCAGTCAGGGAGAAGTCCCGTATATGAAGCGGGAAAATGGGGCAAACCTTAGCTTTTCCTGTCATTTAGGGGCAGAGGATGCAGTGTATGGACTGGGAGAAAATGTGAGGGGGATCAACAAGAGAGGCTGGCGGTATTGCAGCTGCTGTGTGGATGAACCGAATCATACGGAAGACAGACAGTCACTCTATGCGGCCCATAACTTCCTGGTGGTGCGGGGACAGACGTGTTTTGGTATTTTTTTGGATACGCCCGGTGTTGTGACGTTTGATATCGGCTATACACATCTGGATGAGATGAGCATTACGCTCGCCTATCCGGATGCTGCTATTTATGTGTTTGAGGGAATGTGCGTCCTGGATATTGTGAAGGAGTTCCGGAAACTGATCGGAAGAAGTTATATTCCCCCGAAATGGGCGTTTGGATTCCAGCAGAGCCGCTGGGGATATAAGACGGAAGAAGATATCTATCATGTGGTCAAGATGCACAGGGATAATCATCTGCCGCTGGACAGCATTTATCTGGACATTGATTATATGGAGCGGTACAAGGATTTTACCGTTGACAGGGAGCGGATGCCTCATTTTGAGAAGATGGTGCAGGATCTGAAAGAAGACCATGTGCATGTGGTACCGATCATTGACGCGGGCGTCAAAGTGGAAGAGGGATATTCCGTTTACGAGGAAGGGCTTGAGAAAGGGTATTTTTGTAAAGAGGAAGACGGCAAAGAATTTACGGCAGGTGTCTGGCCTGGCCGGGTACATTTTCCTGATGTACTGAATCCGGAAGCGAGGAAGTGGTTTGGTGAGCAGTACCGTGTTCTGTTGGATATGGGAGTCGATGGATTCTGGAATGATATGAATGAACCGTCCATATTCTATGCGCAGGAGCGTCTGGACAGTGTGATAGACCAGATCGCGGCGTTAAAAGGCAGAAAACTGAATCTGGATCTGGAGACATTTGAGCAGTTTATGGGGGCGGTGAGAAGTCTTTCCGATAACAGGGAGGATTATCAGAAATTCTATCACCAGACACCGGAGGGCAGAGTGAGTCATGACCGGGTACATAATCTCTTCGGATATAATATGACCAGAGCGGCGGGAGAAGCCTTTGAACGATTGTGCCCGGACAGGAGGATTCTGATGTTCTCCAGGTCTTCCTATGTGGGGATGCACCGTTATGGCGGTATCTGGATGGGGGACAATAAGTCCTGGTGGCAGCATATGCTCCTAAACTATAAGATGCAGCCGTCCCTGAATATGGTGGGATTTTTGTACACGGGAGGAGATATCGGCGGATTTGGGGCGGACGTTACGGAAGATTTGCTGATCCGCTGGACGCAGATGGCGCTCTTTATGCCGCTTATGCGTAACCACAGCGCTATGGGTACAAGAGAGCAGGAGGTTTACCGGTTTGATAATCAGGAGATTTTGCGGAATACTTTACATATCCGTTACGGGCTGCTTCCTTATCTGTACAGTGAGTTTATGAAAGCGGCGCTTGGGGACGAGATGTATTTTAAACCGCTGTCTTTCCTGTACACGGCAGATGCATATGCCCCGCAGGTGGAAGATCAGCTGCTGGCAGGAGACAGCGTTATGACAGCGCCGGTGTTTGTCCAGAACGGGAAAGGAAGATATGTGTATCTGCCGGAGGAGATGGCGATGATCAGGATGCGCAGCCTGGACGATTATGATACGGCCAGATATCCGGCAGGGCATCATTATATAGAGGCAGGGCTTGACGAAACGCTTCTCTTTATCCGTCCGGATAAGCTGCTGCTCATGTCCGATGGCGGAGAATATACGGAGGATGTGCATACGGATCATATGAAAGTCTTTGCTTTCGTGAAAGAGCGTGCCGTGTATGAATGGTATGACGATGACGGGATGGGCAAGAAGTATGACGAGCCGGATCATATGACAAGAATTACAGTGGCAGCAGATGGGACTTATACGTGTGAAGGAAGAAACGTCCGGCTTGCGGTGGAAATGCTGTAAGCACCAAATGGAAAATATAGATTTACTTTAGCATACTACTATGATAAAATACAAAAGTGTGTGAAAACATTATTAATATCTGTAATGAAGTTGGAGGAGGAAGATTATGAAAAAGAAACTTGCAATGATGGTAATGGTATCTGTCATGTCCTGTGCGGTGCTGACAGGCTGCGGCGGGAGTAAAGAAGCGGCGGCATCTGCCAGCGAAGGCGGTATGGATCTGGTGTATGCGGTGGAGACCGGTTCCGCCGGGGAAGCGGTGGCAGCGGAGAAAGGTTTTAAGACCAATTCCGTGGCATCCCAGGCCGATGCCCTGATGGAGGTGGCGTCCGGTACTTCGGATGCGGCAATCATCGACCTTTTGATGGCGGGTGCCATGATTGGGGAAGGCACCAGTTATCCCGGCCTGGTACATACGGATGAGCTGACGACAGAAGAATATGGAGTGGGATGCCGCAAGGGTTCTGACCTGGCTTCTTATATCAATGCCGTGTTTGCGGAAAGTTATGCGGACGGATCCATGAAAGAGATTGCGACCACCTATGGTGTGCAGGAGGCATTGGTAGAGCAGGCGGCTGCGGAGTATACGGCTTCCGCTTCGGACAGTGATGTGGCCTATATTCAGGGTAAAGGTTCTCTCATCGTAGGCATCACGGAGTTTGAGCCCATGGATTATAAAGATGCTTCCGGAGAGTGGATCGGTTTTGATGCGGACATGGCTCGTGTGGTGGCAGATAAGCTGGGTGTGGAAGCACAGTTTGTGATCATCGACTGGGATAATAAGAGTATGGAGTTGGAATCTAAAAATATCGATGTGGTGTGGAACGGCATGACATTGACCAATGAAGTGAAAGAGGCAATGGAGTGCACGAATCCTTATTGCAATAATGCGCAGGTGATTGTGGTGCCGAATAAATAATGACGGTTGCACGCGTCATTAATATAACAGATTTTTGTGCGGGGGGGGGGTAAGATGGCATGTTTTGGAGTGTTACGCTGTCTTTGCTGGACGGGCTTTGGACCAGCTTTGAAATATTTATTTTCACCTTGCTCTTTTCACTGCCTCTGGGACTGGTCCTGTCTTTTGGGGTGATGAGCAGGTGGGGACTGCTTCGTGGATTGATACAGACATTGGTGTGGATCATCCGGGGCACACCCTTGATGTTACAGCTGATTATTATCTTTTACGGCCCCGGCCTGTGGCTTGGCCATAACATCTGGAACGGCAGTGAGTCGGGGCGGATCACGGCTACGGTGGTGGCCTTCAGCATCAATTATGCCTGCTATTTCTCCGTAATCTTCCGCGGCGGCATCGAAGGGGTGCCGGTGGGACAGCGGGAGGCAGGAGAAGTGCTGGGCATGACCAAGAGCCAGATTTTTTTCAAGGTTACGCTGTTGCAGATGATCAAGAGAGTGGTGCCGCCTATGTCCAATGAAGTCATGACATTGGTGAAAGATACTTCCCTGGCGCGTATCATTGCCGCCTATGAACTGACCTTTGCCGGCTATTCCTTTATGAAGAGTCAGGGCATTACTTGGCCCCTTTTCTACACGGGCGTGTTCTATCTGGCATTTGTGGGTATTCTGACACTGTTGTTTAATTATATCGAGCGCAGGCTGGATTATTTCAGGTAGAAGGAGGATGTGGATATGGCTGTTTTGGAAGTAAAAAATATCGAAAAACATTTTGAATCTACCAAAGTCCTGCGCGATGTGAGTTTTGATCTGGAAGAGGGCAGCGCGCTGGCAATCATCGGTTCTTCCGGGTCGGGCAAGACCACTTTGCTGCGCTGTCTGAATTTTCTGGAAGTGCCGGACAGGGGTTCTATTATGGTACGCGGGGAGACGCTGTTTGACGCGGCCAGACCACTGAAGGAGCAGGAAAAGGATCTTCGCCGGAAACGGCTGCATTTTGGAATGGTATTTCAGTCCTTTAACCTGTTTCCGCAATATACAGCCCTGGAAAATGTGACTTTATCAGAAAAGCTTCTGGCAAAGGAGAGACCTGATTTTAAACAGAATAAGAAAGAGATTCTGGAAGGGATAGAGAAACATGGCAAAGCACTCCTGGAACAGATGGGACTGGCGGAGCGCATGGAGCATTATCCTCATCAGCTTTCCGGCGGGCAGCAGCAGAGGGTAGCGATAGCCAGGGCCCTTGCCTTGCAGCCTGATATCCTGTGTTTCGATGAACCCACCTCCGCCCTGGATCCGGAACTGACCGGAGAAGTTTTGAAGGTCATCCGTGGATTGGCGGATCAGCATACGACCATGATCATCGTGACCCATGAGATGAGTTTTGCCAGGGATGTGGCAGATCAGATCATCTTTATGGACGAGGGTGTGATCGTGGAGCAGGGAGATGCCAGACAGGTGATCGATCATCCGAAAGAAGAGAGAACGAGACAGTTTTTGACGAAGTATTGATTTATAAAAGTGATGCATTATGAGGAATCGGTGTGTACCGGTTCCTTTTTGCTCAATTTACTACCCTTCAGGATAGAAAGTAGTATAGATTTTGGCATCATACCATGGTAAGGTTTTATCAAAGAGACGCCGAAAAGCGTTGACAGCTCGCGAGAAAGAAAATAGGAAAAAGAATAAAAGACAGGAGGAATCAGGTATGATAATGGAAATCATAAGTATTGTAGGGGGAATGGCTTTTCTGATGTTAATGACCTATACGGGGGGGGATAAAACTTTTAGTCTTAGCTGGTTTGTTGATTTTCCAACGATATTGATTATGATTGTATTTATAGTTCCAATTTTCATGAGGGGTGGACTGTGGAAGGACTTTAAGAGAGCCTTTCAACTGCTTAAGAAAGACTTTACCTGTCACTTGAGTGAACTGCGCCGGACAAAGGATGTGTTGGAAATGATTCAGAAACAGATATGGTATGCCGGCATACTGACAATGATGGTCTCTGTAATGTATGTGATGGTAAATATCAGCGATCCATCGTTGCTTGGCCCTAATATTGCGGTGGTGGTTCTGACCATGTTCTATGCGGTTATTTTGGAAATGCTGCTTCTGCCATTGCTTCTTGAGGTGAAACGGCGGATCATTAACTATATGGAACTGGAGACAGAGATGGAAATGGATGCAGTACAGCAGACCGTACCAGATACAGGCAGTGACCGGTAACTGACAAGGGTGAAGGAGACGGAGGCATTTACAGGCATGGAAAAACAGGCACTCCGCTGGCTTTTGGGAGCCGGCTATGTGGTACTTGTGACAGGATTGCTGTTATATCAGATGGGCATGTTGGGAGAGAGGAAAGATTCTGTCGTTTCGGTTCTGGGAACCCTGTTTCTTGGTATTGCCCTGGCGGTAGTGCTGGTACTGTATATTCGTGTGACAGACCAGATCAAAGGACAGGGAAAGGCTGCGCAGACAGGGATACCCGGAAAAGACGAGATGGCAGGTGAGCTTTCGGAGGCAGCAGATTGGCAGGTAGCGAACCAGCAGGCGGATCGGCAGGAGTCCAGAAACTATGAGGACGTATATGCTGACTTTCTGAAAGCCGCACAGGGCAGCGCGTTGTCTGAACGGGAATTGGAAGTGGCATGGCTCCTCTATCGCGGTTACACCAACAGACAGATTGGAGAAGAATTGTATATCGCGGAAACTACGGTCAAGAAACATGTATCACATATATATCAGAAAATGGAAGTCTACAGCCGGAAGGATTTCCGGGCGAAGATAAGAATGGGAAAGTAAATCAGAGACCGCTTTTGCGGTCTTTGATTATAGTGCCTGTAGATTTATCATGGCAACAATCTGGTTCTGTATCTCTTCTACTTCTTCTATTCTGATTTGTCCAATGGCTTGTATAGCCGTTTTCAGGTCGATATCAGGGAGCAGTTTTTCTATATAAAGATTCGTTTCAGGTGAGGCACCCATAAGGGCGGCTGCAATTGCGTGTGTATCAAACTGCTCTAATATTTCTTCCAGTTCATCGCCCGGAATCATGGGAATCTGCTCAAAATCGGATATTTTCTGCGGGTATGTCTGCGGTTCTAATATTTCATTTATCGTTACATTATATAATTTGGATATTTTTAGCAGCACCTCCAGATCAGGCAGTGTAGTTCCGGTTTCCCATTTGGAAACGGCCTGGCGGGAGATATCCAGTCTTTTTGCCAGGTCATCCTGCGTGTAGTTATGGCTTTTGCGCAGAAACTGTAGGTATTTTGCGGTGAGTTTGGTGTTCATGGAAAGGATACCTGCTTTCTTTGTGTTTGTATCAGGATGCGTTATATACTTTATTATAAGATGTATAGAAAAATTTATAAAGAACTTAAGAGGGGCCAAAAAGCAAATGGCGGTTGCTATTACCCCTCTTCCTCAAACAACCCTTCCCTCGTAATATTCTTAAGCCACTTCCCACTGCGGTAATGCTTGATGACCCAGGGCCATTTCACAAATTCATCGGTGCACAGCAGGAAATATACTACCATCACCGGCAGCTTAAAGACGAAAGCAGCAATAAACCCAAGAGGCACCGCATAGCACCACATATCTATGGTATCGCAGATCAGTCCGAAACGGCTGTCGCCGCCAGCCCGGAACACACCGGCAATCAGGGTGGTATTGACGGCGGCACCCATGATATAGTAGGTGTTGATGAGAAGCATATATTTTAAATAATGCATGGCTGTATCGCTTAAATCCGCGAAATGCAGCACGAGGGGAGTCACGGCCAGCACAAGGGCGCCGCCGATGGCACCGGTGATGACAGTGAGTTTCATCAGTTTGGAGGCGTATTCTTTCGCGTGTTCCATATTTCCTGCACCCATGACATTGCCCAGAAGGATGCCGCCGGCGCTGGCCGTGCCGAAGCACAGCACCGTACCGAAATTGCGCACCACCACCACAAAGGAGTTGGCGGCTACGGCATCGGAACCCAGATGTCCCAGCACTACGGAATACATGGAAAAGGCCACGCTCCAGGACAGATCATTGCCAAGCGCCGGCAGGGACAATCTGATGAAATCTTTGAACAATAGTTTATTGCGGATAAACATATAGGCAGGATTCAGCTTCACCTGTTTATTAAACAAAGACGCGATGATACAGCCCAAAAGCTCGATGATACGGGAGAGGGCGGTAGCAATCGCAACACCGGTCGCTCCCAATTTGGGGGCGCCGAACAGCCCGAAAATGAACACCGCATTTAAAATGATATTCAGGGTGAAGGCCATGACATTTAAGACCATGGAGATGGTTACCTGGCCGATGCTTCTAAGGATCGCAAGATAAATCTCCACCACGCCCCAGCACAGATAAGTAACTGACATTACGCGCAGATAGTCCGCACCGATAGCGATCAACTCGGCATCGTTGGTAAAGAGTTCCATCATTAATTCAGGTGCAAATAAGGCAAAAGCGGAAAAGCATAAGGTGATGAGCAGGGAGAAACGAAGGGCAATGCCCTCGATCACACGGATAGCCTGTACCTCCCCCTTTCCCCAGTACTGAGCGCTCAACATGGAAGCGCCGGTGCCAAGACCATAGTAGATCATAAAAAGGACGCTGGCGTAGTTGGCGGCCAGTGATACCGCGGAGATGGAGGACTGTCCCACCTCGTTTAACATGATCACATCAGCGGAATTGACGGCAGCGCTTAAGAGATTCTGAATCACGATGGGAACCACCAATTTCAGAATCTGGGGATAAAAGTTGTCTTTTGTGGTAGTCAGGTGTTTCATGGCAGTTATGTATCTCCTTGCTTTTATTTCGGGCAATGTGCTGACATCTTAATACAATCCAGAAGGAATGTCAATCGGTTTTATGATTCTTGCATCTGTTATTTTGAAAAGAGTTATGGTATAGTAAAAGAGGTGTTAAAAAAGTTGGAAAATTTTGTGACTATATCAGGATAAAGATGACAGAAAGATTTCTGACTATGGGGTGGAGGAAAAGCAAATGAAGAAGATGGAAGAATATGTACGCAGTATTCCCGATTTTCCGGAAAAAGGCATTATATTCCGGGATGTGACCAGTGTGCTGCAAGATGCGGATGGATTGACACTAGCAATCGATTCAATGAAGAATCTGCTGGAAGGCATCGATTTCGATGTCATTGTGGGAACGGAATCCAGAGGTTTCATTTTTGGGGTGCCCATCGCCTATGCCTTGCATAAAGCATTTGTGCCAGTGCGCAAGAAGGGCAAGCTTCCCCTGGATACGATTTCAAAGGAATACAGTCTGGAATATGGCAGCGCAGTAGTGGAAATGCACCGGGATTCCATCAAACCGGGGCAGAAAGTGGTAGTTGTGGACGACCTGATTGCCACGGGAGGTACAATTGAAGCGAGCATTCAGATGATTGAAGAACTGGGCGGAGAAGTGGTCAAGGTGATTTTCCTTATGGAATTAGCCGGCTTAAAAGGGCGGGAACGCCTGAAAAACTACAATGTTGACAGTGTCATCATCTATGAAGGCAAATAAAACCTTATGAGAAAAGGAGAAATGTGATGTTAGAAAAATGGTTTAAACTCAAAGAGAACAACACCAACATCAAGACCGAAGTGGTTGCCGGCGTTACGACATTTATGACCATGGCGTATATACTGGCGGTCAATCCGTCTATTCTGTCTGCATCAGGCATGGACAGTCAGGCGATTTTGATGGCCACAGCGCTCGCTTCATTCATCGGCACTATTGCGATGGCGCTGTTAGCGAATTATCCCTTCGCATTGGCGCCGGGTCTTGGACTGAATGCCTATTTTGCTTATACAGTCTGCGGTGCAATGGGGTATTCCTGGCAGATCGCACTGCTTGCGGTCTTCGTGGAAGGTTTGATCTTCGTTGTTCTCTCCGTAACGAATGTGAGAGAGGCTATCTTCAATGCGATTCCGATACAGTTGAAAAAGGGTGTATCCGTGGGTATCGGCCTGTTTGTGGCATTTATTGGTTTCCAGAACGCCGGGCTTGTAGTCAATTCGGATTCCACACTGGTAACGGTGGTTGATTTTACAAGTAATTTCCATACGGTTGGTATCAGTGCGATTCTTGCGGTAATCGGTACTTTCATCATTGCTATTTTACATATCAAAGGGGTGAAGGGTTCTATCCTGATTGGTATTTTTGTTACCTGGATTCTGGGAATCCTCTGCCAGTTGACAGGCCTTTATACCGTGACACCGGAAGCAGGCTTTTATTCCCTGATTCCTTCCTGGAGCAGTTTCAGTCTGGGAGCGATCGGGCTTACGTTCGGTAAGTGCTTTACGGCTGATTTCTCTTCTGTGAGAATTATAGATTTTATAGTAATTGTATTTGCTTTCCTGTTTGTAGATATATTTGATACCCTGGGTACTCTGATCGGTTGTGCCAATAAGGCCAATATGCTGGACAGAGAAGGAAAACTGCCCCGCATCAAACAGGCGCTTCTGGCAGACGCAGTGGCGACCAGTGCCGGCGCGGTGCTTGGTACTTCCACCACGACCACATTTGTGGAGAGTTCCGCCGGTGTGGCTGAGGGCGGCCGGACAGGCCTTGCTTCTGTGGTGACGGGTCTGTTATTCCTGGTATCCGTATTCCTGGCTCCGATCTTTACAACGATTCCGGGCTTTGCTACGGCGCCTGCCCTGTTGTTTGTCGGATTCCTGATGATCACGGCAGTGACGCAGATCGATTTCGATGACATGACGGAAGCGATTCCCGCTTACCTGTGTCTGATGGCTATGCCCTTGATGTACAGCATTTCCGAGGGTATCGCTGTGGGCGTTATCTCCTATGTGGTGATCAACATGGTATGCGGCAAGGCGAAGAAGATTACACCGCTCATGTATATACTGGCAGTGTTGTTTGTCTGCAAATATATTTTCCTATAAAAAAAGTAAATTTGCTTCGCAAGAATAACAAATCGAGCTGCGCTCGATTGCGAGTGCCGCTTCGCGGACTCGGATAAGCGGAAGGGTTGTATTTGCTTCGCGGACTCGAATGAGAGGAAGAGTTGTATTTGCTTTGCGGACTTGGATAAACAGTTGTGAAACCCATGCGGTTGTTCTGTGTACTGCATGGGTTTTATAGCGGGGTGTGTTAACTGACAGGGAGTATAGACCTGTATAGTGATTGGTATTTGCGTAAAATTATGTAGAGAGAAAAGGAGGAGAATCATGGAAAAAGTTACAGTTACAGATACGATCAAATACATCGGTGTGGATGATAAGACCATCGATCTGTTTGAGAGTCAGTATGTTGTACCCAATGGGGTATCCTACAATTCTTACATTATATTGGACGATAAGATCGCAGTCATGGACAGCGTGGATGAACGGGGGACTGATGGGTGGCTGGCAAACCTCACGGAGGCATTAGCGGGCCGGACGCCGGATTATCTGGTGGTGAGTCATTTAGAGCCGGATCATGCCGGCAATATCGCAGTTTTTGCACAGAAATATCCGCAGGCACAGCTGGTATTGTCTGCGAAGGCACAGAGTATGCTGCCGCAGTTCTTTACGGAGGATATGTCCGGGAAATGTGTGGTGGTCAAGGAGGGAGACGAACTCAGTCTGGGAAGCCATACACTCACTTTCATTATGGCGCCGATGGTGCATTGGCCGGAGGTCATGGTGACTTATGAAAAGAGTGAGAAAGTACTTTTCTCCGCTGACGGGTTCGGTAAATTTGGTGCCCTGGATACGGAGGAAGACTGGGCTTGCGAGGCGAGAAGATATTATTTCAATATTGTGGGCAAATATGGTATGCAGGTACAGGGACTGTTAAAGAAGGCGGCAGCACTGGATATTCAGGTAATCTGTCCCCTGCACGGCCCTGTTTTAAAAGAAAACCTGGGTTTTTATATTGACAAATACAATACCTGGAGCAGCTATGCACCGGAAGATCAGGGCATCCTGATAGCTTATGCTTCCGTTCACGGCAATACGGGGATGGTGGCAGAGAAACTTGCGGATATGCTCCGTGAAATGGGTGCGCCCAAGGTGGTGGTGTCTGACCTGGCCAGGGAAGATATGGCGGAGGTGATCGAGGATGCTTTCCGTTATGACAGGATCGTGCTTGCATCAGTGACCTATGACGCCGGTCTGTTCCCCGCTATGGAAAGTCTGTTAGCCCGGTTGAAATCCAAGAATTATCAGAAACGTACCGCAGGATTGATTGAAAATGGAAGTTGGGCGCCGATGGCAGGTAAGCTCATGAGAGAAGCGCTTGCAGGCATGAAGGAGATTACGGTCTTAGAACCTATGGTTACAGTGAAATCTACTTTAAATGCAGAATCCGAGACACAGCTTCGGGCGCTGGCAGAGGCTTTGCTGGCGTAACCACATGATCAAATGCGCGGGTATGGAGGCAGGAATCCATGCCCGCATCTTTGTTATTTCTGAATAATCTACTTCGTTTTTCGTTCTATTCATCCAGGATATTACCCAGAATAATATACTTTTAAAAAAGCGCAAAATAATGATTGCAGTCTGAAAATGAATGTGTTATGTTGGGAAGTACGAGAATTTAGAATGATATTCTCTGGGGAGGAAAATTATGGAAAAGGATATGACCAAAGGAAGCCCTATGAAGCTGATCTTAGGGTTTGCTGTGCCGCTTTTGTTCGGCTTATTGTTTCAGCAGTTCTATAGCATGGTGGATGCGATTATAGTCGGTCATTACCTGGGGGTAGATGCGTTGGCGGCTGTGGGCGCCACAGGATCCGTGAACTTTCTGATCATCGGATTCTGCATGGGTGTGTGCAACGGTTTTGCCATTCCCATTGCACAGGAGTTCGGCGCCGCGCATGAGGTAAATCTGCGTAAATATGTGGCCAACAGCGTATGGCTGTCTGTGATATTCGCGGTGGTGATAACCATTGCGGTTTCCATTTTCTGCCGTCCGATCCTGCAAGTGATGCGGACACCGGCCAATATCATTGATAGCTCTTATGACTACATAATCATCATCTTTCTGGGGATTCCGGTGGTGTTTCTCTACAATATGACGGCAGCGATCCTTCGTTCTTTGGGAGACAGCAGGACACCGGTCATCTTTTTGGTGATGGCGGCACTCTTAAACATCTTTTTGGATCTCTTGTGTATCATTGTCTTTCAAATGGGAGTGGCTGGTGCGGCGATTGCCACAGTGGTGTCCCAGGCGATTGCAGGGTTTTGCTGCCTGCTCTATATGTGGAAGAAGTTTCCGATTCTGAAACTGTCGGAGGAAGAGCGCAGATGGGATCGGGATTTTGCGGCCAAACTTTGTAATATGGGGATTCCCATGGGATTGCAGTACTCTATCACCGCGATTGGCAGTGTGGTGTTACAGAGTGCCGTGAACGGAATTGGTTCGGATGCGGTGGCGGCAGTTACGGCAGGCGGTAAACTGGGAATGCTTCTTATGTGTCCCTTTGATGCCATGGGTTCCACGATGGCGACTTATGGCGGGCAGAATGTAGGCGCAGGTAATCTGAAACGTGTAGATCAGGGGCTGAAGTCGTGCTGTCTGCTGGGGCTTATCTATTCTGTAGCAGCCCTGTTCATTGTACATATGGTGGGCAGACAGATGCTGCTGCTGTTCCTGGATGCCGGCGAGAGCGGTATTTTGGAGAACGCCTATGCGTTTATCTGTACGAATGTTTTGTTCTATTTTTGGCTGGCGCTGGTGAATATTGTCCGTTTTCTCATTCAGGGAATGGGCTTTAGCAAACTGGCTGTCTTTGCAGGTGCTTTTGAGATGTTGGCCAGAGGATTGGCGGGATTTTTGCTGGTGCCCCATTTTGGATTCCAGGCCGTATTGTATGCGAATCCACTGGCATGGATTTTTGCGGATATTTTCCTGATTCCGGCCTTTTTCTATGTACGTAAGATAATGGCAGGTATTTTGGACAGACAGAAAGGACAGCAGGCATGAGCGTGACCGTTTTTACCCTGACACATAAGAAATTTCCGACACCGGGAGATCCCGTCTATGTGCCGCTTCAGGTAGGGCGGACCAGAGCAAGGGATCTTGGTTATATGGGAGATGACACAGGTGTCAGTATTTCTGAAAAGAACTGCTACTATGGGGAACTGACAGGCGTATATTGGATATGGAAAAATATCCGTACATCTGACTATGTGGGAATCTGTCATTATCGGAGGTATTTCTGCACGGAGGAAGGACGGATCCTGACGGGGACTGAGTATGAGAAAATACTGTCGGAGTATGATATTATCACTTCCAAGAAATTGAAACTCAACTATTCCTACTATGAGGGGTATGCGGGTAATCATAATATTGGGGATTTGGATGTTATAGGCGAAATCCTGCAACAAATATATCCGGATTATTATGAGGTGTTCACGCGTCTGGTACACGAAAAAGGTACTTATTTTGGCAATATGATGGTCTGTACGAAGACGCTTTATGACGAATACTGCCAGTGGCTTTTCTCCATTTTTGAGAAGGCGGAGGAGAAGATAGATGCTTCCGGCTATGATGATTATCACAAGCGTGTATATGGGTTTATCTCAGAATTTCTTCTCTATGTGTGGGTACAGGTCAGGGGTTTGAGAGTCTATGAGTGTAAGGTGGGCATGACAGATGAAAAGCGGGAGACCGCAGAGATCAAAGAACATCTGGCGGCTTTTTTTGCAAAAAAGGATATTGCCGGCGCGAAAGACTATATCTTGGCATGTCTTGAAAAGCGGCCGGATGTGTTGATGGAAGCCTCTGACATTACGGGAGAGTTAAAACTGTCCATGCAGGTAATTGCAGTATGCGAGTTGGAACAGGAGGCTTACGGCAGCAGTACCATTGACCGGATACAGGCATTTGGAGCGTTGATGGAACACTTTCGAAAATTAAATGATTTGATCATTTCTTTCCAAAATGGAGAATCTGATAAATTCTCTCCCTCTGAAGTAGAGTTTTATCTTCAAAATGCCGAGATTACGGAGATCGCACTGGAGGCATCGGCAAGGCTATTCTGTACGCCCGAGGAGGCGCATAAGGTGGTGCAGGCAATCAGGGCTTTTTAATAATCTTTATTAAGACAGGAAAGTTTTCCGTTTATCCGAGTTCCGCTTAGATTATCCGAGGCTGCGAAGCAGTCCTCGTAAAGTTATTTGCGTAGCAAATAACTTTATTACTTGACAATTGCTAATATTCCGTCTATAATACTCCCAAAGCATAACAATTTTTAGATAACAATAATGTGTCAAATCAAACATTCTTACTTTTCAGAAAATCTATGCTTTTAAATTCAAACCAACTACATTTAAAAGCAGGCTTCGGTTATTCAATGCGACCAGCCAGGAAGAGGTCGATCGGATTGCAGAACAGAATGGGAGGATGAGAGACGTGGCAGAGGTGGTAAGACAGATGGGACTGATCAGGACGATTAGGTGGTTCTATGATGGATATTGGAGGGCAAAGAGGGATCGCTGGGCTGAGGATGAGTATGTGCGGGATGAAGGCAAAGCAGAAGGCAGAGCAGAAGATATCCTGCATCTACTGGAACATACAGGCGAAGACCAGGAACTGCCGGAGAGCCTGATACAGAAAATAAAATCTGAAAGAGACGAAAAGACACTAAAAAGATGGCTTTTGTCAGCTGCCAGGGCGAAGTCCGTGGAGCAGTTCAGGAAGCAGGAGAATTTGTAGCCCGTTTTGTAGAGCCCCCTCCTCAATTGCATATTTTACATTTCGGGCAGGAGATGCACAGATAGGTGCCGCGTCCGACACGGATCGGATTGTTGCAGATCTGAAAAAATTCAAAGATCTGATGGAGGCGGGTGTGATATCCGCAGAAGAGTTTGAGACAAAGAAAAAGCAGCCTCTGGGGATTTGAGATGGGGCTTCGAAAAAAGGGTTTCTCGGAAATTCGGGAAACCCTTTTTGAATGGAGTTGATTGTGCCAATTCAGTATCCTGAAAATTTCATGGCAACATTTCGGCTATTTGTTACATTTCCCCGTGGCTATGAAACTTTTTGATGGCGCCGTTCGTATTATCAACAGACGGGTTTCAATAATTATTATGGAGGAAACAAAATGGGCATAAGTGGAATTGGATATCATCATTATCAATACAATGTGGATGCGGGCAGGTATCATAATGACAAAGCGGGTTCTTATCCATATCAAAATGATACGCAGGAATGGATGAATCCGCAAAGAGGGAGACAAAATGCCAGCCCGCAGGATATCTATGAGGCTTGTATAAGCAGGACTTCCTATGCGGAACGTACAAATAGCAAAAAAGAGGATTCCGTATCAGAGGGAAATGGCCTCCAGACATGGTATGGTGGTAAGCCCTTAGAAGAATGGGCCAAAACCGACCCCAAATATACAGATGCAAAGACCGGGTTTTCCTGGTATGTCAGGGACGGGAAACATCCTTATATGACTGGGGAGGATGCGGAGAAATTCAAGGAGATGTGCAGGGAGACAGGAGAGTCCTGGCTGAAAAAATTCGCAGAAATGACGGGAACGATAAGACATCTTGACGATAATACCACCGCTTTTGTGGGAACCAATGGCACAGCCATCAAATCAAAAGACGGAAAGGAACTGTTTGTTGATACTTCCGCACTTTCTTACGATATGATCATGAACCTGTTCAAAAACCTGCCAAAGGGCGGAAACTACTTCGACAGTAGATACTGGCAGAAAAATATACAGAAGGCGCAGACTTCTGTCAAGGACGTGTTGTGAGAAGATTAATGGAAATGAGGCGGCAGCTTGGAACTGACAGATTTCTTATTACAAACAGACAGGGTACCCATTCTGGATTACATGGGGGTACAGATTGATGAGGTGGCGCTTCCGGAGAGGATTACTCCGGTACCACGCAGAAGGTGCGGTATTTCGGAGAATCATATTTATTATAAGGGAGCGGGTATCATTTATCAGGGACATTACGTCAATAAGCCGGATGCGTCCATGATATGTGTTTCTGATAATCATGTTGCTTATCAGCGTTACGGAGTGGCCTATCCCTGCCTGTATCAGAAGTACGGTATTTTCACCTTCTGTCATCAGCCGGTTTTCAGTGATTATGAAGGTGGGTGCGGCCCAAAGGAACAGAATCTGCTAATGATGCAGGAAAAGTTCGTGCGGTCGGCGATTGCAGAAATCGTGGATGTGGTGGAGGTACCTTTGGAGGGACATCAGATTTATGCGTTTCGCTTGAAGCAGATGCAGGGCTCTTATAAGGATACGATCGCACTGATGGAATATATTCTTTGTGAAAACTTTAACAGCGCCTGGGATAAGAATCTCTGGGCGGACATCATGTGTTATGGGTATGTGCGTGATCTGGCTGATTGGTTTATCTCCGACAGGCCGGCCCATAAGCTGGGCACCATATATGGATTGCTGCGCTCTGTTATGAAGGCCGATAAATACTTGTATGAAGATATTGTCCGGGAGACTGTGGGGCTGGAACAGTTGGGAGATATCTATATGCCATACATAGCCGCCAGGATTGTAGAGCGGTATGTTCCCGGAAGTCTGGGAGGACTTTCTTTGGAACACATTACCCCGGAACTTATGGGAGAGTTGTGGAAGCTGATTTACAGCGGCAAAGCCTGTTGTCATCTGGAAAAGGAAGATGACTGGGCACATATCCGGGCGGATTTTTTGCAGGAGATTCCCAGACAGACTGCCATGGTGCGGCAGGATATGAAACTGCATAAGCGATATGGCAAATACGGGCAATTATTACAGCGCTAAAATGAGTTTCATACTTACCTATACAATTGACAACAGTGAAGGAGCAAAAAAGTATGGGAGTCAGTCATGTAAATGAACAAAATCCGGCATGGGGAGCGGCTTTCAGGAATAAGCCGGTATTCTTCATGTCGAGAAAAGAGACAGAGGCATTTTTTGAGGGGAAACTGCGAAAGAACATGGAACTGCGGGAGGATACCTGTACGCTTGGCAGTAACAATACTTACCGCAGACCGCATACCACCTATGAGGTTTATGATACGGGGAAGGGGAGTGCACGGCGGAGGAACTGTTGCAGGATCTGGCGGAGGGTAAGGTTTTAAGTGAGGCGGAATTGGAGTATGTGAAGATTTTTTCCAATCTGAAAAACGCGGAAAAGGCACAGCAGAAAGCGGAACTGAAAAACAGCTTTTCGGATGCGTTCGTTAAAGAACTGGAAGGCATGGGCATTTCCCGTGAGGACATAGAGGGGATGCAGATACGGATTGGAAGATCTTTATATGATGCCTGACGGAAAGATCGGCGTGCTGCCGAAAAAGGCAGATAGCCTGATCAACCATACGAAGAATAATGCCAAAACGGAGCAGATGAGGGAGGCGTTAAGAAATATCATAGGAAATATCCGGATAAGCGGTAAATATGAGTGCACTGGATGGACGGCTGACACCCCAGTCTTCCGGAAATATGTATGCCGATATGTATAAGTATCAGTTTAAGAAAGTTTTATAGGACACACAGAATGTGTTTGTGAGGCAATAAACGGTTCGACTTATATTGACAGAGCAGAGGCGGCTCTGAACGACAGAGGAGTCGTTATTGAAATAATAGATGACAATGGAGGCAAAAATGAGCATAAATGGAATAGGAGTCGGCGGCCATCCGGCATGGTATGAAACAAAGAAGGCGCAAAGTGGTACAAAATCAGATTTTGGATCAAAGGTGACAGAGGTGTCAGAATCCAAAAACATAGTAAATATTGATCCTGACGCCATATTTTCCATTCATCATGTTAAGACCGGGGAAAGTGCAAATGTATACAGGGCAAAGGAGTATTCCGCGAATAATCCGGTTTATCTTGTCAAAGGGATTGACGAAAACGGAAATAAATATGAAGAGACAGTGGATGTAAGTAAGGTAAATCCCAGCAACTGTTCTTATACAGAAATGCTTGCACTAAATGCACATACCGGAGATAAATCAGACAGTAATTTCATGACCATGTCTATCCTTAAGGATAAGGCGGACAACGCCTCTTATCATGAAAAGGCCGATTGGATAGCGGTAGCGCATGAACTTATGAAGGATATGAAAAAAGCGGGCAGATGGGAAAGCTTTTTGCGGTATGATAAATGGATGGATGAAATTCTGGCTCAGAAATACCAACAGGAGAAAACACTGGATTTCCGGCAGAAAGCAGAAGCAGGCAGGGAGGCGGCCCAAGCCCCTGCCGGCAGAATTGATTATGCCGAACAAGCCTTTGAAACGGTAGGGCCTAACGCCCCTGAGAGTGTGAAAAAAGCGTGGATGGAGGCGGCCAGAGAAGTGGGCGCCAATGGTCTTGGGGTAAAATCCAACGGGATGCTCGGCCACATTTCCCAGATGATGGTACAGCGGCTGACAAACCAGATGCAGGGCAGACCTGATCCGAATGATATTCTGGGAAGCAGTGTATCATCTGCAATCGCCGCAGTCAGAAAAGCCATCTATGATATGGATAATCCGCTGCGGCCAAAGACGGCTCAAAGTATGGAGGTACAGAGGCTTAAAATGCAGGAGAGGCAGTTTTATCAGACTTTTCTTAATAAATTGCAATGTTTGGGATAAACTGTAAAGCCCGAGAAATATTCCATTGAGAGAAAACCCGCTTCGTGTTAGAATAAGATTTATATAATGGAACATATAAGGAGGTTTCTATGGGATATCAAGAGGCATACGATAAGCTGGAAAAATACGGGCAGCAGCACGTGTTGAAATATTATGAGGAACTTGGGAAGGAAGAACAGGAAACACTGCTTCAACAGATAGAGCAGACAGATTTCGAAGTGCTGTCCCTTTGTCAGAAGAAGGAGACACTCAATCCCCGCGGAGAGATTACCCCGATTGGCGTGATGCAGCTTCCGGAGATTGAAGCGAAAAGAGAAGAGTATACGAAGACAGGCCTTGATGCGATACGGGCCGGCAAGGTAGGGGCGGTACTCCTTGCGGGCGGTATGGGCACAAGGCTTGGTTCTGATGCGCCCAAAGGGGTATACAACATCGGCCTGACGAAAGAGGTCTTTATCTTCCAGCGCCTGATCGAGAATCTGCTGGATGTGGTGCATCAGGCGGGAACCTGGATACCGCTCTATGTCATGACCAGTGACAAGAATCATGAGACCACGACAGCGTTTTTTAAGGAAAAGGAATATTTTGGCTACAATGCGGATTATGTGACTTTTTTCATGCAGGATATGGCGCCGGCCGCTGACTATGAGGGCAAGGTCTATATGGAGGCAAAGAATAAGATTTCCACATCTCCCAACGGCAACGGCGGATGGTTCCTCTCCATGATGAAATGGGGTGTGGTGGATAAAATCCGTGAGGCCGGTGTGGAATGGCTGAATGTATTTGCTGTGGATAATGTGTTACAGCGCATTGCGGATCCCTGCTTCGTGGGGGCTACCATAGCTACAAACAGCGCGGTGGGCGCCAAGGTGGTTAAGAAGAATGCGCCGGACGAAAAAGTGGGCGCCATGTGTTTGGAGGATGGAAGGCCGTCTATCGTGGAATACTATGATATGACGGAAGAATTGATGGCGGCTAAGGATGAGAACGGGGAGCCGGCCTATAATTTTGGCGTGATCTTGAACTATCTGTTCCGGGAAAAAGATTTGGAGGAGATCGTGGCCAGAAAGCTGCCCCTTCATATTGTGGAAAAGAAGATTCCATTTCTGGATGACAAGGGTGAACTGGTAAAGCCTGAAAAACCTAATGGTTATAAATTTGAGCAGCTGGTTCTGGATATGATTCATGAATTGGATTCCTGCCTGCCTTACGAAGTGGTCAGAAATAAGGAATTTGCTCCGATCAAAAATAAAACAGGGATTGATTCTGTAGAAAGCGCCAGAGAGCTGTGTAAGGAAAATGGCATTGCACTCTGATCTGTATAAAGAAAGAGGATGCGGGCTGCTGCGGAGTCGGATATGCATATATTGAGAAGACAGGAATATATGTCTGCTCAGGCTGACAGATTGGCAGAAAACATTGTATATAACATTTTGACAGGTTTGAATAACATTATAATATTGAATTATGTGTGTGAAACGTAGTACACTTGGGATAAATAAAGAAGGTAAGCGGTTGCCGGCTATCAAATAGTTGGTAACATAAATTACAATCCCAAGGAAAGGACAGGTGTATTGATATGGCAATATTGGTGACAGGCGGTGCAGGATATATTGGTTCCCACACAGTGGTAGAATTACAGAACGCGGGCTATGATGTGGTGGTAGTTGATAATCTGGCAAATTCCAGTGAGAAATCCCTCGCAAGAGTGGAAAAAATAACCGGGAAACCGGTGAAATTTTACAAGGCAGATATTTTGGACAGAGAAGCCCTTGAAAATGTGTTTGCACAAGAGCAGATTGATTCCTGTATCCATTTTGCAGGACTGAAGGCAGTGGGGGAGTCCGTACAAAAGCCTTGGGAATATTATGAGAACAATATTGCGGGTACCCTTACGCTGGTGGATGTGATGAGAAAACATAATGTGAAAAACATTATCTTTTCTTCCTCCGCAACAGTGTATGGCGATCCGGCGATCATTCCGATCACGGAGGAGTGCCCGAAGGGACAGTGCACCAATCCTTACGGCTGGACCAAATCCATGCTGGAGCAGATTTTGATGGATATCCAGAAGGCGGATCCGGAGTGGAACGTGATCCTGCTTCGTTATTTCAATCCGATCGGCGCGCATAAGAGCGGCACCATCGGAGAGAATCCCAATGGTATTCCCAACAATCTGATGCCTTACATCACGCAGGTGGCTGTGGGCAAACTCAAAGAGCTGGGTGTTTTTGGTAATGATTATGATACACCGGACGGTACGGGTGTACGCGATTATATCCATGTGGTAGACCTGGCACTTGGCCATGTGAAGGCGTTGAAGAAGATTGAAGAGAAAGCGGGACTGTGCATCTACAACCTGGGCACGGGTGTGGGGTACAGTGTGCTTGACATTGTGAAGAATTTTGAGGAAGCGACAGGTGTGAAGATTCCTTATGTGATCAAAGAAAGACGCGCGGGCGATATCGCTTCCTGCTATTCAAATGCGGATAAGGCGAAGCGGGAACTTGGCTGGGAGGCGCAGTACGGCATCAAAGAGATGTGCGCCGATTCCTGGAGATGGCAGAGCAGTAATCCGAATGGGTATGAGGAGTAAGGCGAAGACGCTGACAGGGGAATTGCATGACGGAAGGAATGGAAATCCTGGTAAATTATAAGTAAGAAAATTGTAAAAGCCCTGTATACTGTCGCTGAGACGGTTATACGGGGCTTCTATTAACTTTCTGCTCTTTGCTGTTTTGAAGGCTAAGATTGCTATTTTTCCTATGTTATTATCCTCCTGTGGGTTAGAGTAGGCGTTTATTTTATACCCATATATGAGGAAATAACCATTCTCTGAACCTCACTTGTTCCCTCGTATATTTCTGTGATTTTTGCGTCACGCATTAAACGCTCAAAAGGAAAATCCCTTGAATATCCGTCATAGCCTGCAAGCTGCGCACAGCGGCGCGTCACGTTTGCAGCCGCTTCTGCCGCATATAATTTACCCATAGCCGCAAGATGTGAGAAAGGCTCGTGATCCTGTTTTGCCTGTGCCGCACGATATACTAACAAACGGGCTGCGTCAACTCTTGTCTGCATATCGGCAAGTTCAAACTGTGTAAACTGATATTGTGAAATTCTCTGCTCGCCCTGCATATGCTCTGTGACATATTTTTTACAATGGTCAATCGCTCCCTGTGCGATACCTAATGCCTGCGCCGCTACGCCAATACGTCCGCCGTCTAAGGTCATAAGAGCTATTTTGAAGCCTTTGCCTAATTCGCCTAATAAGTTTTCTTTTGGTATCTTACAATCCGTGAAAACTAACTCGTATGTCGCAGAACCACGGATACCCATTTTCTTTTCCTTTGTTCCAAAAGTAAAACCGGGAGTGCCTTTTTCTACAATAAAGCCGGAAATACCTCTGCTACGTTTCGTTTTGTCTGTCATAGCGGTAACAAAATAGGTATCTGCATAAAATCCGTTTGTGATGAAGATTTTTGAACCATTCAGTAGCCAATAGTCGCCCATATCAACGGCGGTTGTCTGCTGATTGCCTAAGTCACTTCCTGCGGACGGCTCTGTTACTGCAAATGCGCCTAATTTTTTACCGTTCAGAAGCGGCACAAGGTATTTCTGCTTCTGTTCTTCTGTGCCAAACTCTGAAAGAGGGAAAGAGCCTAAAGAATGGTGGTCGGACAACATAACGGAAGTAGTGGAACAATGTTTTGCTAATTCCTCGATCACGGCAATGTAGGCAAGATAGGAATGTCCTGCGCCGCCGTATTCTTTCGGGTAACAAATCCCCATCATGCCTAATTCTGCCAACCTGTTTCGGTGTTCTTCGGGAAAGCGTTCCTGCTCGTCAATTTCTGCCGCTAATGGCGCAACTTCATTCACACCAAATTCGTGAATAAGGTCTATTACTTTCTGCTCGTCCGCACTAAACTTGAAATTCATATGTAACCTCCTTAAAACTGATTGATATTTTTTCTTTACCGTTTTATAATAGCATGAGGAAAAGAATAAAAAAATTCAATAAATTTGATTTCAAAATTCGATAAATTCGATATATCAAGGAGAGTTAAAATGAATACAAAGAGTTTAGTCACTTTCAAGACAATTCTTGAAATGGGAAGTTTCCAAAAGGCAGCGGACAAGTTGGGCTATACGCAATCTACGGTAACATTTCAGATAAAACAGCTTGAAGAAGAACTGGCTTTGAAATTGTTTGAGAAAATAGGCAGACGTATGGAACTTACGCAGGCAGGAAAAGATATTATGCCCTATGTTGATATGATTTTACAGGGAGCGGAACAAATCGGAAATTATGGCAAAAGCCTTTCTGAAATATCCGGCTCTTTAAAACTGGCAATCCCGGACTCCATTTTAATCTATAATATGCAGCCGTTTATCCGGGCATTTTCACATGAAGCCCCTAATGTACAGCTTGTAATCAATTCCATACAGTCCGGGGAAATCAATCAGTCTGTTGTGGACGGAACTGCCGATATAGGCATAAACTGTGAAAAAGAAAGTTATCCCGATAGCGTCATACATAAGCAACTTGGTAACTATAAAGCGGTTCTTGTTGCTTCCCCTTTTGCGGATAGAAGCCTACTTGACTTTGTTACGCCGCACCAACGCAAGCCGTTTAGTTTGATTTGTAATGAGCCGGACGGTTATTATCAGTTGGATATGGATAAATATCTTGCAGAGAAAGACATTGTTCTTAATGCGCCTATGAAAGTGCAGAGTATAGAGGCTGTAAAAAGATGTGTTATGAATAATTTGGGAATTGCAGTTGTTCCCACATATTCTATTGGGGAAGAATTGAAAAACGGTTCTCTTATGCCAGTTAAAACGGAACTTGATGAAAAAAAGTATCATTCTTTTTATATCTATCATAAAAATAAATGGATAAGCCCGCAAATGGAATTGGCTATGAATTTGATGAAAGAGTATTTAGGAAAAGAAAATATATAGCGTTTTTCTGAAAAGATGGTTGATTATCTCAAAAAAGCTGTGGTTTACGGGCATACAAGATTGAAATCAAAAATCCACAGTATCTGAATTGCATTGAACTATGATACAAACTAAAAAGAGAGGAAACGACAAGAGATCAGAAAGGGGCTATTATTTGTAAAAATATTAGGGTGAAGTGAAAAGTTTATTTCCACTTTGAAAACAGCAATTAAAAAAGTAGCGTTTA
>CAMNXA010000005.1 GCA_946566685.1 uncultured Lachnospiraceae bacterium | reverse complement strand
TGGGAATCATCTCATTGGGCGGCCCCGGCATCAGCACCACATGTTTGTTATCCTGTGCCATGATAATGCCCGGCGCCGTGCCATTAGGATTATCCAGCACGATGCATCCTTCCGGAACCATTGCCTGTTTCCAGTTGTTTTCCGTAATCTCTATCTTTCTCTCCTCGAAGAACTTCCGGATTGCCTCCTTTGTCTCCTCATGGAGATATAACATCTTTCCAAGGACTTTCGCCGCCACCTCCTTGGTCAGATCATCCTGGGTGGGGCCGAGTCCGCCTGACAAGAGCAGGATATCCGCCCTGGACCAAGCCAGCTTAATGGTCTCAAAAAGCCTCTCCTCATTATCCCCGACCACATCCTGATAATAGCAGGACAAACCAAGCCCCGCACATTTTTCCGACAGGTATGCGGCATTGGTGTTCACAATATTGCCCAACAAAATTTCCGTTCCAACCGAAATGATCTCTACTGTCATAACACTCCTCTTTGCAGTTTATCTGCAACTCTATTTACCGCTCTCTTTCATCACATCTTTATTCTTCACCAGATAATCCACCAATGAGATGACCGTCAATAATAACGCCGCCCACATCACAATCTGTGTGACAAGCCCAAGGGCTTCCAGATCCGCAATCATCAGACAGATCATGACCATCTGAAAAGTGGTCTTGAACTTGCCCCAGTAACTGGCCGCAATGACCACCCCGTTATCGGAAGCCACCAGACGAAATCCGCTGATGATAAATTCTCTGGCAATAATAACAATCACGATCCAGGCCGGAATCCTCGAAAGCGCCACCAGACAGATCAGCGCCGAACAGACTAAGAGCTTATCCGCCAGAGGATCCATGAACTTTCCAAAATTCGTCACCAGATTATACTTTCTTGCGATATGACCGTCCAGAAGATCCGTCAGGCTGGCAATGATAAAGACAGCCAGTGCGATCCATTTGTCATAAGCTGTCACATCCACCAGCATAAACACTACAAAAAAGGGGATCAGTATCACGCGGAATGTTGTTAACTTATTCGGTAAATTCATCTTCCAATTCTCCAATCAGATCATATTCATGAGAGCCTGTAATCCTGACATGCACAAAATCGCCGGTCATGAAGTCCCTGTCCGTATTCACGAACAGAAATCCATCCACGTTTGGCGCATCCTTATAAGTCCTGGCCACATACGCGTCCTCATCGGACACTCTACCCTCAATCATGGCAGTGACTACCTGATTCTTCATATCGGCCGCCGCCTCAAAGGCAATCTCCTGCTGCAGGGCCATCAGTTCCCCATATCGTTCTTCTTTCACCTTTTCCGGAATCTGCCCATCCATAACCGCCGCCGGCGTATCCTCTTCCTGGGAATAAAGAAACACGCCCAGCCTGTCAAACGCCATTTCCGCCACAAAATCCATCATGGTCTCATGGTCTTCCTGCGTTTCTCCGGGGAATCCCGTGATCAGTGTAGTGCGCAGACAGATGTCCGGGATCTCCTCCCGCAGGTGATCGACTATACGAGTCAACTCCTCTCGGTTCGTCCGGCGTCCCATCCGCTTCAAAATCCTGTCACTGGCATGCTGCACCGGCAGATCCAGATAATGACAAATCTTTTTTTCCTCTTTGATGACCTGTATCAGTTCTTCATCTATCTCCTCCGGATAGCAGTACAGAATCCGGATCCAATACAGATCGTCTATCTCACATAACCTGTGAAGCAATTCAGGCAGTGCCTTCCGGCCATAGAGATCCATCCCGTACAGAGTGGTCTCCTGCGCCACCAGGATCAGTTCCTTCACGCCCCCGGCTGCCAGTTCCCGGGCCTCCTTCAGGAGGCTGTCCATGGGCACGCTCCTGAATCCACCGCGAATCCTGGGGATAATACAGTAGGTACAGTGTTTGTCGCAGCCCTCCGCAATTTTCAGATAAGCAAAATGACCGCCTGTGGTCACCACACGGCGTAATCCTGCAAGCGGCTTTCTGTCCAGACTCTGATAATGGTTCTCCCGCTTTCCGGACAGTACATCCTGAAGCGTTCTTACAATCTCATCAATGGCCATGGTGCCGATGACGGCATCCACTTCCTCAATCTCTTTCTGAATTTCCTCCCGGTAACGCTCTGCCAGGCATCCTGCCACGATCAAAGCTTCAATATCCCCGTTCTTTCTGAGTTCAGCCATCTCCAGGATCGTATCAATACTCTCCTGTTTGGCATCGTTGATAAAGCAGCAGGTGTTGATCACTACCGCATCCGCCTTGCGCTCATCATCGGTAAAAGTATAGCCGCCCTCAGCAAGCAGTCCCAGCATCTGTTCGGAATCCACCAGATTCTTATCGCATCCCAGGGAGATAAACATAACCTTTTTATTCATACATAATGACCTTACTGCTCTGTCTCGGCAGCCGGCTCTTCCTGTGCGGCCTCTTCTTCTGCCGAAGCCTCCTCCGCCTGCGCTGTCTCTTCCATCAGCGTTTCCTCTTCCGGCACCTCATCGTTTATGATCTTAATCTTACCCTGGCTTAATTCCTCCACCGCCACAGAGAGCGGTTTCTTTCCCCTGCAATCCACCAGTTCATCGTCCCCGGCGATAATCTGTCTCGCCCGCTTGGAAGTTGCCATCACAATGGAATACCTGCTGGTCACTACAGGATCTTCCCCTTCCTCCACTTCACTGTTTACTACCTTGATCAAATCTGCATAAGATGGATGTAACATTATTCTTCTCCTTCCAGTTCCATTCTCATTTTTTCTATAAACTCCTCATTCCTCACCGGCTTATTATGTGCCGCGATAATGATTGCATGAAGTTCTTCCACGCAGGTATCTATGTCATCATTGATTACAATGTAATCATACTCCTCGATTCCCTTCGCCTCCTGAGCGGCACGTTGGAGCCTCTTATCTATCACTTCCTGCGTCTCAGTACCTCTTCCGGATAATCTGCGCCGCAGTTCCGCCGCACTTGGCGGCATGACAAACAAAAGCAGCGCATCCGGATATTTATCCTTAATCTTAAGGGCTCCCTGTATCTCAATCTCCAGAATCACATCCCGCCCCTCTTCCAGATGCTTTTCAGCATAGTCCCTGGGCGTCCCATAATAGTTATCGCAATAGCAGGCGTATTCAATCAATGCATCGTTCTTGATCCGTTGCATAAACTCATCTCTTGTGACGAAGAAATACTCCCTGCCATCTATTTCGCCCGGCCTGGGACTCCTGGTGGTTGCTGAAATGGACAGCGCATAGTTATCATACTTCTGCACCAGTTTTTTCATCAAAGTTCCCTTACCTGCTCCGGAAAATCCGGAAACAACAACCAAAATTCCCTTACGCTTCATCTGTCTGCCCGCCCTCTGTCTGTGCTCTTCCTGATATGGTCTCCGGTAGCAGCGCCGACAGGACAATCTGGCTGTTTTCCATCACCAGCACAGCCTTCGTCTTGCGTCCCTGTGTGGCATCGATCGCCATCCCTGTCTCCTTTGCTTTCTGCACCATGCGCTTGACCGGCGCAGAATCAGGACTCACTATGGCGATAATCTTTCCCGTATTGACCACATTACCGAATCCTATATGAATCAGTCTGCCCATCTGTAACCTCTACTCAATATTCTGAATCTGTTCCCTGACCTTTTCAATTTCCGTCTTCAGTTCGATCGCCCGGTTGGAAATCTCCAGATCATTCGCTTTCGAGAGAATGGTATTGGCCTCACGGTTCATCTCCTGGGCCAGGAAATCCAGTTTGCGTCCCACACTGCCGCCCTGTATCAGATTTTCCCTGGTGGTGGCAATATGACTGCGCAGACGGACCAGTTCCTCATCCACACACACCTTGTCTGCAAAGAGCGTCACTTCTGTTAAAAGCCTGCTCTCCTCTATCTGCGTATCCTCCAGAAGTTCCCGTACCTTATCTCTCAGTTTCTGCCTGTACTCTGCGATGATCTGCGGAGAACGCGCCTCGATGAAATCCACATGGGTCATCATATCATCCAGTTTCGCCACCAGATCCTGCCTGATATTCTCGCCCTCTTTAACCCGGGTCTCCACAAAAGCCTCTGCCGCGCCTTTGACAGCCTTCTCCAAAAACAGCCACAGTTCTTCCTCATCCACCGTCTGCTCCTCCATGGTCAGTACTTCCGGATATCTGGAAAGCGTGGACACGCGGATATCGTTATCCAGTGTAAATTCCTCCGCCATCTGCGAAAGATAGCGCATATACTCTGCCGCCAGATCCTTATTGTACTTCACGCACATATTGGACTCTGAAAGATCCTCATAGCTGATAAAGATGTCTACCTTGCCTCTCTGGATATAATTCTTGAGCTCACTGCGGATCGCCGCCTCAAAAAAGTTGAGTTTCTTAGGCATTTTGATATTGACATCCAAATATCTGTGATTGACGGATTTCATTTCCACCGTGATCTTCCGCTCACCTTCCGCCGCCTCACATCTCCCGAAACCGGTCATGCTCTTTATCATCGTCTTTTTCTTCCTTTTCTGTTGTAGGCACACGTACAGACAGACCCACGCGTACATTTTTTATTATAGAATAATCCGCTGTCGTAGTCAAGAAATAGAACGAAAGCAACTGCGATTGAAAAATAGCTCCGCTTATTGTACAATAACAAAAGTAATTTGCTTCGCAGAATAACAAATCGAGCAAGCTCGATTGCGAGATCCGCTTCGCGGACTCGGATACGCGAAAAATTTTCCTAATATCATAAGAAAAGGACGAAACGACCATGGCTTTTGACGGCATTACCATAGCAGGTATCACAAGCGAACTGCATAAAACCCTTTTAGGCGGACGAATTTATAAGATTGCCCAGCCGGAGAGCGATGAGTTGCTCCTGACCATCAAGAATCACAGCACCCAGTACCGGCTTCTTATGTCTGCGGATGCCTCCCTCCCTCTGGTCTATCTGACCGAGACCAACAAACCCAGTCCCATGACTGCGCCGGGATTCTGCATGCTGCTTCGCAAACATTTGCAGAATGCGAAGATCGTAGGCATCACCCAGCCCGGCCTGGAGCGTATCATCCACCTGGAACTGGAACACCTGAACGAACTGGGGGATGTCTGCCGCAAAAAGCTGATCGTGGAGATCATGGGCAAACACAGCAACATTATTTTCTGTGACATGGAGGATAAGATCATTGACAGCATCAAACATATCTCCGGTATGATCAGTTCCGTGCGCGAGGTACTGCCGGGGAGAACCTATTTTATCCCCAAAACACAGGATAAAGAAGATCCCCTGGACGATGCCCTTTGGTCCTATGATACTTTCCGGGCCAGGATGCAGGCAAAACCCATGCCCCTATATAAGGCGCTGTATACTTCTTACACCGGCCTCTCTCCTGTGATTGCCCAGGAAATCTGTTACCGTGCCGGGGTGGACGCCGATCTGCCCGCCAATGTGCTGGCCGCAGATGACAAAGCGGATGTGCCCGCAAGCCTTGTACCCGCCGGGTCGGCCCTGCCTGCTGTCCATACCGTGTTCTGCGATATGATGTCATGTGTCAAAGCGCAGGAATTTGCTCCCGTCATCATCTATGAGGGGCGAAAGCCCATTGAATTTGCGGCGCTTCCCCTGACCCTTTACGCAGACAAGCAGGGAGAGCACTTCGATTCCATCAGCGCCCTGTTGGAGCACTATTATGCCCAGCGCAATATCATAACCCGTATCCGGCAAAAATCCGTAGATCTGCGCAAGATCGTGCAGACCGCCCTGGAACGCAATGTGAAGAAATACGACTTGCAGATGAAACAGATGCAGGATACCGAAAAGAAGGACAAATACAAAGTCTACGGCGAACTGCTGAACACTTACGGATACAACGTGGAACCGGGCGCCAAGTCTTTGGAAGCGCTCAACTACTATACCAATGAGATGATCGACATTCCCCTGGATCCAACGCTTTCTCCCCAGGAAAATGCCAAGGTATATTTTGATAAATACGGAAAACTCAAACGAACCTATGAAGCCCTGTCAGAATTGACCATACAAGTCAAACAAGAGATTGAACATTTGGAATCCATTCTGGCGGCCCTGGATATCGCCATGCAGGAGGAAGACCTTGTCCAGATTAAGGAAGAACTGATCGAGAGCGGTTACATCCGCCGCAAGGGCGGCACGAAAAAGGTGAAGATCACCAGCAAACCCTTCCACTATATCAGCAGTGACGGGTTCCATCTGTATGTGGGTAAGAACAATTACCAGAACGATGACCTGACCTTTAAATTTGCTTCCGGTGGCGACTGGTGGTTTCATGCCAAGCAGATTCCCGGCTCCCATGTGATCTTAAAGACAGAAGGGAAGGAAGTCCCCGACCGCGCTTTCGAGGAAGCCGCAAAACTCGCTGCCTACTACTCCAAGGGCCGTGAGCAGGATAAGGTAGAGATTGATTATATCCAGAAAAAACATGTAAAGAAACCGGCCGGAGCCAAACCCGGCTTTGTGGTCTACTACACCAATTATTCCATGGTGATCGACTCCGACATTTCAGGACTGCAAGAACTTGGCTGACATACTCCCGGCCGCTTCACTGCATCACCCTCACGGTTCTGCCATCCGACAGGGCCGTGACGGTTCCTTCGTCCGTATAAAACACCTGACTGCCGGACTGTCCCAAAAGTTCGATGGTCTTGTCATCCACCCTGACCCGCTCCTCCCCCGCCGTCAGAATCACATATTCCGGCCGGGCAAGGGCAAACAGTTCCGGCAGTTTCTTATTATAATCCCCGTGGTGCGGCATTTTGATCAGATCATACCGCTCTTCCCCGGCATCAGAATCCAAAAATTCCCCCGTCCGCTTTTTCAGCGCATCTCCCATCAGCAAAAACCGCGTCTCCCCGCAGGATACCGTAGTGATCAGGGAATAATTATTATCATCGTCATAAAAATCTTCTTCCGGCGCATCCACAGTAAAAGTAATGCCTGCCAAAGTAAAACTGTAATCCTCCACAAGCCGTCTCTCTTCTGCCTCAGTCTGTGCGAGGGCCTGTGTCAGCATAAGGTAGGGCTCTGAATCCTCCTCATGATCCGGCATCAGCACACAGCCCACCTCATATTTCGACAGAAGCGCCGCCGCACTACCGATATGATCCTTATCAAAATGGCTTAAGATCAAATATTCAATCCGCTCCACGCCCCGTTCATCCAAAAAGGCGCAGATGGCCGCCGCATCATCGGCGTCCGCCGTATCGTTGACCACTACAAAATCTCCCATTTCCATGATGATGCAGTCTGACTTTCCGGTATCCAGAAAGGTTACCTTAAGCACCCAGTCTTGCGCGGCTGTCTCCTTCGGCCGCGAATCTGTCTCCCCGGCACACCCGGATATGATAAAAAGCAGTATCACGATAATCGCCCAAAACCGCCATGTTTTTTTCATGCATACCTCCGCAATCCCGTATTATGAAATCCCCCAGCCCGGAGACAAACATACCTATACGCTATACTTGGCAATCAGGCCGCAATGGATGCCTTTTAGCCGCCCTGCTATGTATCCGTGGGCTGTTTTTCCGCTTCGAGTTCCTGCTCCAATTCGGAGATCAGCTTCCTGTTTTTGATAATGTAGTGCTGGTTATCGCCTCCGACATGGATTCCGTCTATGTATTTATCCGTGATGGGTATGGCATCGCTGATAAAGAAAATGGATTGTGAGGAAGTCCGCCCGATGTGGTAATAACAAGAGCGTATATCCCTTTCGGGAAGGTTCAAATAAGAATCAAGACGTTTCTGTCCTGCGTCATCACGGTGGTTCAGTTTTCCCATTGGGATGGCCCAATACAGCCCGTCATGCTCTTTGGCTTTGATAAGGCAGACAATGGGGCGGTGCTTGGTATCACTCCATGTGCCGCCGTTATTTTTTATCATCTGTGCAAAATCAGCGGTTGCATAATATAACCCGCGCTCAATCATAACAGTACCTCTTCATCCGTCAAAAGATGTTTTGTCAAAGAAAGCCTCCGGCTCGCACCGGAGGCTGATAAACAATGTTTCTCTGCCGCACGCTGTAAAGCGTCCTGCAACTATATTATACGCAAAAGCAGGAAAAAGTACAATGCCAAAAAACAAATTTCCCTGAAAAATTTTTCGTTACTATTCACGCCGGATAATTTATACCCCGAACCATCAGTAAGCGAAAACCCTTTCAGGACAGATGCCTTATTTGGCAAAAAATATTTCCTTAACTTCGAGTGTAGGGGACAGAGAGGGTGGCGTCAAGTAAAAGATGAATCAGACATACTCTTCCCGAGCCTGCCTGTCAAAATTTTATCATATATTAAATTACATTGACGAAGATTTCTTACGAGTATGACCTGTATTCTTCTTATCCTTATTAGTTGATACAATACCGATACTAAAAATACACATAACAAGCACTATGATTATTGCTCCCCATATCTTAGATCGTCTCGCCTCTGCTCGCTGTCGCTCTACTTCCTCCACAATCAGAACACTTTCTTCTTCCAATTCTGCAAACTCTGCATCCAGTGCTGTACTATCTTGAATCTGCTGTATCTGTGTTAAAGACAATTCTGTATACTGACTGTTCGATAGTGACACAACCTTGCTGACTGGCTGTATCTCTTTTGCTTGTACCATAAACGGCACGGAAAGTATCATTGATATGAGATAACCATATAATACACATTTCCCTAAAATCCTTTTCCTCATACTTTCATTCCTTTTCATATTCCTTTTCCTCCCAGTTTTATTCTTACTTAATATGATTGTGATTTTTTTCATACCTGCATTTTAAATGCTCTTCACCACATTTCTTGATTTTGATACTGTAAATTTTCCGGCGTTCCTCTTTACTATATAAGGCACAGAGCATCAAAGCTATGTATATTGGATATGTCTGCGGTACAGGATCACCCAAAAACAACTGAACCATAAAAACAACCGACAAAATAATTAATTTTACTGTTTCAGGTTTATCCGGATGATAATTTTTTCTAAGCCGTTCTGTCGAAATTGACATAGTAAACACAAGAAGCAGAACTCCCCACATTTTAGTTCTTTCATACAAATCCCCCAAGACTCCAAATCTATTCGTAAATTTTCCTTCTACATCTCCTGTAACCACTGCGAGTGCTAAAAAAAATAACCCTCCAAACAATATCCGATACCCTTTTCGCATACATCTTAGCACAAGCCGCTTGGTATCCACACCTTCCGGTATTCGCTGCCAATAATGTAAAAATAGGATTCCTCCTGCTGCCATAACCATTTCCAAATATACACTATTTTGTAAACTGTACGAAAAATCCTCGGACATAAAATTCGAATATTCCGCTATCAAAGACATATTACTTAATAAGAACAGATAAAGAAAAAGCATCTGCATATCCCGCTTTACAAGTTCCACCGTTGAACGAAACAATATAGGGACTGCTATAAACATCAAAATCATGATTCCTATTCTTGACACACTTTGTGTTAAAAATAGTAGAAAGAAGCTTATAAATGCAGCACTGGCATAAAAAAAGGATTTATATCGTCCCCGAGATTCACAGTACTGTAGAACATTTGTTGTCCCAAGCAGCACCATGTAAGAAGCAATATCTTCATCCCCCTGTAAAGGCAACTCCATCAAGTTGCCCGATTCAATACCAAATAGATAAAAATAGAGGTATATTCCTGACAGCAAAAGTCCCGCATAAATTATATAATCAAAGTAACAGGAATGAAATTTCGTACCAGAACCCAATAAAATAAACGCCCCTATCAATGCAAGCAAAAAAACCTCTCCGTCAAAAGAAATATATCCCAGTTCATTGTCTTGTAACATCTTTTGTATGAGAGAAAAACCTACACCTACAGCCAATGTACAAACCGCAATTCCCATCATATTATGCGTACCCGGCAAATGCCACTGATATTTTCTCCTCTGCATAAAATGCAAAATAATGTCAAACGCTATAATACAGAAAAGGGACAAACTCTGCAGTGTCACACTCCCTACCGCATATCGTGACGGAATGAACGGATAAATTCCCAAAATAAAAATCATTATAAAGTTATCGCTTTTTCTTTCTGACACAGCATTCACTTTTATCATCTCCAAAAAATCTATCTTCCAGCGCCAAACATAGGCAATGATAAATCGGCAAATGGAGTTCCTGCGTTTTATATGATTCTTCCTCCGCCACATCTATTAAAACATCTGCAAACTCCGAAAGACCCCCGCCTCCTTTTCCTGTAAGTCCAATCACCTTTAATCCTTTGGCTTTCGCAACAATTGCCGAAAACAGAATGTTCTTGGAATTACCCGATGTTGATATTCCAAGAAAAGAATCACCTTTTACGCCATATCCTAATATTTGCTGCGCAAAACATATATTTCCATCTATATCATTTAAAACCGCCGTATTCAAACTGTTATGATTGCTCAATGCAATTGCAGGAAGTCCACGCTGCAGTTTTCCAGCCAACTCCTTCCCTAACCGATAATCTATGGCCTTCATTCTGTCAGACAATTCATTCTCGATTGTTCTTGGAAGATAAAAACCCTTCATCAGTTCTCCCACAATATGGTCTGCATCAGAGGCACTCCCACCATTTCCTGCAACCAACAATTTCCCCTGATTTTCATAGCACTCTTCCAATACCGCATAAGCATCTATCAACTGCTTTTTGTTATATTCCAAAACCGGGTATCTCTTAAGTAAATTGTCAATATGCTCATCTACCGAAGCCACTTATCTTCCTCCCACAATCCTGCATTCACACATGTCAGCAAATCAGAATAAGATACAGCCCCCATTACCTGCCCTTCTCCAATAAGCGCAACTTTGCATCCAGCATTTATCCCCGCTAGCACATCATTCTCACTATCGCCAATCATCCAGGAATTTGCCAGATCAATATTATATTTTTCTGCCGCCTGTAGTATCATCCCAGGTTTGGGTTTTCTACATGCACAATCGATTTTGTACTCGATACGTTCTCCCTCAAATCCCCTATCAGGATGATGTGGGCAATAGAAAATATCATCCACATAAACTCCGTTGCAACCGAGAAGTGTCTCCATCTTATTATGAATCTCTTCTAATTCATCGATTGTAAGTTCTCCTCTCGCGATAACCGGTTGATTTGTGATGACAATGCACAAATACCCTGACCGATTAATTCGCTTAATTGCATCGGATACACCCTCAACCAGTACGAAATCATCGATATTTCTTATAAATCCAACATATTTATTAATCGTCCCATCTCGATCTAAAAATATTGCCCTCTGTTTATTCCTGAGATTCCTTCTTGCTGGAAGTCCTGCTTCCACATCCTTAACAACTTCATAATACCGCTCAGGCGTACCCATATCTTTTATGTATTCCGGTGAATCATATACATGCAGTTTTCCCTCAACGATCAATGGTTTCAATATGTCCCTGTCCAAATCCTTTTCCTCCGGACACGCAAACACTTTTAACAGTTCCGGTGAAATCATATGCATACCTGCATTCACACGATTTTTATGCCAGCCTCTTTTTTCTTCCTTTGTAAGCCATCTAATGACTCTGTTATCATCGCCGGTGACTATAATCCCACTATCATAAGGATGATTATTTGGATGCGTTAGAATTGTTGCCAATGTACTGTTTTGTTTGTGTACATTTCGGAACCTTTCTATGTCAACATCAAATATGATATCTCCATTGAGCAGCAAAAAATCATCCTCTATATCCTCTTTCAAATAATACAATGCACCAGCAGTTCCTAAAGGCCTTTCTTCTTTTATGTATGTAATATTGACACCCCATTTTGAACCATCACCTAAAAACTCCTCTATCATGTGCCCAAGATGTCCTATCACCACTATAATATCTGTATATCCCTGCTTCTTTAAGCACTCAATTTGATATAAGAGTACAGGTTTGCCGCATATCTCTATCATAGGCTTCGGAACTTGGGTATTAAGTGACATCACACGTGTTCCCATACCGCCCGCCATAATCACTACTTTCATGTTTCCCCCTAAATCATTATTAGTTTTTAAAATTTTCCACTTCCGGTGTGTAATGAATTACTCGTGAACCACTATTTTCAAAAGCAAATGGAACAAACAACAAATCTTTCATAGCAGACAAAACGGAGCCCCTTTTATCTTCTTCCACATAAAAAATCAAAAATCCACCCCCACCGGCACCCAAAAGTTTTCCTCCTAATGCTCCAGCCTTTACAGCTGTCTCATATGCAACATCTATGGCAAACGTTGATACCTTATTTGAAATTCCTCTTTTTAATTCCCACGTATAATCCAATAAGCGCCCAAAATCATTTAAATTACACTTCGATGTCAAAATCCCTTCTGCCTCATCAACCAAACTATATAGTTCTAAAAGTTGCTGTTTTTTCTGCTTTCTATCTTTGTCCGCATCCATCTGTATATCTGATGAAAACCTCGAAAATCCCGTAAAAAACAAAATCAGATTCCTATTTAGCTGCTCTTTCCTGTCTGGAGAAATAATAACCGGATTCACACTGTACCCCTCTCTACCAAAATCAATACGATTAAAACCACCAAACGCTGCCGCAATCTGATCCTGTATTCCTCCTTTTTCCTTACATAATTTACGTTCAAGATAGATAGCATCATCGGCCAGCCTTCTCTTGTCAGCATATCTACCATTCAGAGCATAAAATGCATTCAGCATTCCCACCGCAAAAGAACTGCTTGTCCCAAGACCGGACCGCGCGGGTAAATCCGCTTCGTATGTAATGCGAAGATCCTTCATATGCAAGTACTTCATTGCCTCCCTGACTGCTGGATGACATATTTCATCTATATCCTCAACCCGTTCTATTCTGCTATATGCCAACTCTGTATGATAATCAAAAAAAGGCGGCAGATGTCTTACATTGACATAACAATATTTATCAAAGGTCGTGGAAATAACTGCCCCGCCATGCTCCAGATAAAATTCTTCAAAATCCGTCCCGCCTCCAAAAAAAGACATTCTGAAGGGAGTTTGTGTAATAATCATACTTTTCTCCTCATAATATAATTACTCTCCATATTGACAAACAGTTTATTCTCCAACACAGTCCTGCAATACAAAATCTTCTCTACTAATCTTTTCCTGCAATTCCAATCCTTTGACATACATTATTTCATTTTCATCAATTACCAGATATTTATATGCGCTCAGATCGATATCCCTTATTTCTTTATCCGCCAAAATCATCACTTCATCATCTTCCTTATACGAATCCCGTAGTATAATCTCTATTTTTCCCATCATGAATTGCACAATATATTGAGAGCCATAATTATCCGAAAAATAGTACATTTTATTGACAGAATCAAAAATTTCAGGATGATCCTTCTTCAATTTACATATCCCGTTCGATGCCTGATAATAATAATCGCTATTTGCATATTCCGCATCCCAATTATGTACATTAAAACTATACTGATACAATAAGACCGCCGCCAAAATGAAACTCATATATCTTTTCCATTTCGATTCTGTCATTACTATAAATATTATTGCTGCAATAAACGTGGCATTGGTAAAGTAAAATAAAGTCTGTCTTTTATCTTCCCATCCAGCTCCAGTCATAGATAACGGAGCAAAATACCCGAACCAATCCAAATTTGCATATCCGGCATCCAGCAAGGGGGTAACATAACTGACAAAGGAGTAAATGTAGCATCCCGCAATAATTCCTATTGTCCAATTTAACACCTGTCTGTTATATAACTTTTCTCTATCCCACAGTATCAAAAAATACAACATGATAATCCCAAAATAATTGCCATAATATCTTAGATAAAAAAGGCCTCTTGGTATTCCGGACGCTTTTTCATGTAATTCGACTACAGATTCTTTCCATGTTATACTTAATGCCGCCATTGTAGCCAAGACTCCTATAACGCCAAAAAGTGCAAGATAATATAATATATCCTCACTCTCCATTTCTTTTCGGCAAAAAAACAGTTTTAAATTCCTGCATAATTCTTTTATTACCAGTATAGATATGTAAATTAACACACCACAGCTAAAGACAGCGGTGCACCAAATATTTCCGCAAATTATATCAACACAGCTTCTAATCTCCACTGGGCGCGCCAAAGATTTCAAATTATCCACAATAATATGAATCAAATTGTCAAAGGTATTTATCATAACCATATTTTGACTTTCAGATGCTGTAAACAGATTAATGGTACACCAGGAAATACCTCTTTTAACAATTGTATAAAATATAATAAAAGATAATAAAAATGCTGGAATATTTATAATTATTTCTTTTTCAAAAAAATAATAAATTACCAGTATCCCCGCCAAAAGAAATATATACATAATCGCTCTTGTATGTGCAAATTGTGCATATGCAAGAAAAAAAGATAATAATACAGTTAAGATTACTTTCTTTTTCTTAATATCTGTTTTACTCAATATCAATATAACGTAAAGTATTACCCAGCACATTAGAATTAGCATAGGTTCATTATCAATATTACTGGTTCGCGCTGGTGTGATCAAAGTACATATAATCCCAAACAATACTGCTCTCAAACCGCTGACATTGTAATAATCCATTGATATTTTTACAGTAATAAAACCGGTTATCGCTTTCATAAAAGCTGCTGCCGCAAGTAAGGACTGATATTGCAGCATAGGCTCCTTAACCAACAAAAAAATTGGAAATGCAAATATTACATTTGCGCTCCCATAATACATCTCCGGATGTGTCATCACATAATTCCAATTATACCCAGCCAGCTTTGCCCCTAATGTTACCGCTCCCATCTCGTCTGGCAAACTTCTCATACATGGAATCTGCAAGTTTAAAATAATATGATATACTAACAAAAGGAGAAAACATATTACTCCTGCCAAAGTTGATTTCTTAAACATTCTACCAATCATTTTGTCCGTTCCTCACACCATCCCCATGCAAGCCCAATTTAAGCTTATACCTGTAAGGACTTTTTTTTAATCAGTGGATTTCTAAACACAATATTAACTCCGATATACACTAATCCTCCAACCAAAATATCTAAGAATAATCTTTTGATACCAGCCGCAACATAAAGATTCAAACATATAATGGCTATTACCATTAGCACAGCTGCTGCTGTAGCTATATATAATATTTTTTTGTTTGGTGCAAAGTGTATATATTGATATGAAAAAACAATTGTCATTAATGTCACTAATCCTTCACTTACAACCGAGGCCACCGCCGCACCATTCTGCTGATATCTCGGTATAAGTACTAAGTTCATGCATATATTGGAAACCGCACCCATAATCGTGCATAACAAGGTTTTCAATTCACCCCCAAACGTCAAAAGTATCTGGGTTCCAAACAAATTGCTAAAGCCCAATGTATAAATCAATAGTGAAGCTATCTTCATAGTAACAATACAGGGAATAAAACTGTCTCCAAACAGCAGCCTTACCAAGTCTTCTGAAACCAGAAACAATCCAATGCCACAGGGTATGAACATGACATACATAACCTCAAATACTCTATTTGCAACCTCACTGCACTTCTCATATTCACCCTTTTCGTAATACAAACTCAATCTTGGGAGCAGCGCCCCGCCGCTAGCCGCTATAATGACTATCATAGATCTTACCAGTTTCATGGCGTTATTATAATACGCCACATTTTCTGGCTTACAGAAAATAGAAATCATTGTCACATCAAGCAAAGCATATAACTCTATCGCAAAAGTTGTCGCCGAAAAAACAAGCATTGACCTCAAATGTTTTGTCAAAGCAATGTTCCTGAGTTTCAAAACCGCGCCATATTTTTTCAGATTCAGTACATTAACAAAATAATTTCCCGTTGTTGCCAAGATACTGATCAACGCATATATCTCATAATCTCCTTCTCTCTTTACTCCTCCCAGCAAAAGGCTCAACGCGATACATTTCACGGCAACATTTCTTGTCGCTATATACCGAAACTGCTCCATGCCCTTATAATACCAATCAACATTCACAAAATTACAGAGTACCATTAATCCTGTAATAACATAAAGTCTTTGTTCCCTTTCAAACCCATGGATGGTAAAAATCAAAATATAATAGATACCGCCAAAACATAGGGTTGAAATGGCGTTTAACAAAAACAGTTCCGAAAAAATCTTATCTTTTTGCTCCTTATCATTTCTTGCTCTTGCAATTTCGCGAATCCCGTAATTGGTAATTCCCAATGGTGCCAAGATTACAAAATATTGTGCCATATTTTGGGCAGAATCTACCTTTCCCACACCAGTATCCAGTAAAACGTGCGAAGCATAAATCACTGAAATCAGCGGAAATACTGCATTTAACAGATTATATAATATATTGAATACCGAGTTCTTTACCAATGTATTTTTCATAATTTATGTTACTATATTCTCTTACTATTTAATCTATTTGCCAAAGCACGCGCCTCCAGGAAACAATCTTCCATAGAGCAATACGTCCAACCGCCATATCTGCCAATCGAATATATATTATTTTCTTCTAAATCCTTAAAAATCTCTTCTTTCAATGCATTTGCCTTAGGAGAAATATGTACATAAGCCGGTGACATCAAGATAGGTTGATAGTCAACTAGAATATGATCTGTAATAACTCCTATTGCTCGCAGATTCGTTAAAGTATCCCTTTTAGCTTGTTCCACATCTATCTCTTCATCTTGCCCATATCCAATCTCTACATAGATGCTTAATTCTTCCATGCCCAGAATATTATTATAAAATCCTACTCTGTAAAAATTTATATCTTTATCCGGGATATAAATCCAATCCAATGTCCTATCGATTGACGGTTTATCAAACCCCATATTTAAGACCAATACCTTATTATAAGAAAAGACATCCTTATCATATTCCTTACCGAGCAGATTCACTAAATGATCCAGTGGGATAGTGCAGATAAGATTTTCATATTCATATTCTGTATCATCCGTATATACAATGTGTTTTCTGACATCTATTTTTCTCACTTGGCAATCTGTCCGGATTCTGTCCTCCGGAATTTTCCCGGACAGATAATTGATAAAAACAGCCGCCCCCAATCGTGGATATATAAATGTATCATTATAAGACGTTATATATCCGCCCGAAATATGATTCATAACATCATGAAAATTAACATATGGGAAAAAACGTCCCATTGCATCTGTATCTAAATTTTGTAAATTACACGCATATAATTTTTCATTATAGGGAATCAAAAACTTGGAACAGATTCCTCTCCCAAATTTTTCGAATAACATTTCTTCAAATGATCCATACTCGTTCTGATTTCTGTCTCTATGTTGCTCTGCCTGATACAGACCGCATAAGCATTCTATAAATTCTTCTTTCTCCAACTGCTGAATATTGCTCTGAAAAGGATAATCAATCAATTGTCCTTTATAATAAATCTTGGTATTTTTACTTTTTGAGATAAGTCCCTGATCAACAAATACCTTTTCAAAATACCTCTTACTCTCCCGTTCTTTAAAGTGAAAGAAGTGTCCGGCATAGTCCCAAATATAGGGCGCTCTGTATATTGTTCTGCAATAACCTCCAACTTCCCTCTCCTTCTCCAGAACCATACAATCCTTAGCAAAATTGGCAAAAGATAATCCTGTTATCCCACCGCCTATAACGATATTTTTATATGTTCTCATACTCTACTCTCATAATTGAAAATTTCTAAAACAGCCTGTTCAAATTTATCTTTCTCACCATATATGTATTTCCTATAGTTATCGAATCTTGAAACATATCTAGAATAATTCTCTAATATATCATGTATTTTCTTTATCACCTTATCTACATTTTGAGGACTTCTGACAAATTTGAACTCTGAATCAATCGGAACATCATTCCAAAAATCTGCACTTCCCAACGTACTTGTTAAAATAACACATCCATGCAAAACTGCCTCTCTCGGCATCCTGTCTTTTCCTGGATGCGATCCAAAATCAACATACATCTTTGCGCTTCTCATCATTTCTATAACCTGTTGTGGTGTCTTATTCTGTATTGGAACAAAATGCAAACTTCTATCTCTTCTCTTTATGGCCTTTATATATTTTGTATTTCTTTTCGGATTAAACAATATAATATCTTTTCTATTCACATCGTTTTTCTCAAATTCCTCATGTATAATGTTAATATAATCCGATAGATATGCAACATTATGTAAACCTTTCTTTTGCAAAAAGGCAACACCATACCAGCATTGTGACAGATGCTGGATATTCATTCTTTTAATCTCTCCAAAAGACATAGGTGTACATTTTCCAAGAAGATAACGCATCCAATGATAGGCAAATACCGCCATGGAATAGCATCCGTATATCTCTGAATACCAAAAGTAATTATTAATTCCTAACCACCATACACATTTCTGAATTTTGTTATACTTGCGCAACGGCTGTGTATATTTTTCCGGTACAATCAAAAGATTTTGAAAATTATCTTCCATTTTCTGAAGGGTCTTCAAATGGTATACTTTCAAGTGTTCTGGCAGACTGATTTTCTCATAATCATTTGTAACCTTGCTATAATAGCACATGTAAGCATCCAGATGATTTCTCCGCATAACATCACATAACTGATGCAATAATTCTGCACCACCATTAAAATAATCTACGGGCGCAACAATATAAATCTTTGAATTCTGATTTAACCTAAACATTTTACTTTCTCCTACCCAACTGATTTTTTGCTACACCTGTCATACTTTCCCATTGCAAATAGAATCCTCAGCAATATCTCATCCGTAAATTTTTCTCGTAATCGGCGAGGATAAAAAATTCTTCCGCAATACCCGTCAATCCCTTTTTTCGTAAATATCTTCAAAAAATTTTTCTCCGATTTTGAATAAATCCGATTACAATAAAGTTTTTTATACAATGTGATCATTTGCCTGATCTGCCACAAATAATCACCTTTTAATACATGGTTTATCCGCCATTTCAATTTATAAATAGACATTTGGTTACAAGATGAAGTTGTTGACTGGTGTCTTCGTTGAATAGCTTCCGGTCTTGCATCATAAACCAGCTTTCCATTTAATCCTGCCAAAACCAAAGCAATCCACTTATCATGCGAACAGAGAGCATAGCTGTCATCTGTCAGTGTAAAGGCAGTCTTCCTAAACGATTCGTTGAACGCTGTTGCCATGCCAACAATTAACGTAGTTTCAAATAATTGCCTACCCAATGTATCATTCTCTATAACAAGCTTGTGATTGTACGCTTTCCTATTTATTTGTAAGCTGTTATCACCTATATAATAATTAGACATATAACAAATCATCTCGTGATCTGATTCCCGTTCCAGCAACCGCACCGCCCTTTCTACTTTATCCGGAAACCAAAAATCATCCTGATCACAAAAAAAATAGTAATCAAATCCTGTGACAAAATTTGCAAGTTTATAAAAACTCCTTCCAAATCCCAAATTGCCATCATGATCCCTTAGCATAATCATTTTACTTTCAAGATGATTTTGAGCAATAAATTTCTCAATTAATATCTCTGTTCCATCACTTGATCCATCATCCCTGATAAACAATTTAATATTTTCATATGTCTGATTGGCAATACTTTCAAGTTGCTTTTCTATATAATCCCTTCCATTATAAGTTGATAAAAGAATTGCCACTGTTTTATGATCTTTTAACAAAATATTATATTCCCCTTTGTTCTCTTATAAATGCGATATCCACACTTCTCCATATACTGTTCCATATTCTCGCCCTGAATAACTTCATCGGAAGCTTCCGCTACAATCACCTTAATATGAAATCTATTAAAATCTATTGTTCTGAGAACCTTGTAGTCCATTCCCTCAATATCTATTGACATATAATCGGGCAAAAAGGCATATTGCTCCAATATCTCATTAATTCCTACACACGATATCTTTATGACTTCCCTTACTTTTACCCCTGCTTCTATTGATCTGTCTACGCTCTCTTTATCCATGGTATTTCTGGTCGGTAATGATAATCTATAAAAATCTACCGATTCACCCTTTTTTGAACCGATACAATTATTACACACTATATCTCTTTTCCGTTTTGTTCGAAGAGCCGAACATAAACAGGGATCCGCCTCGACAACTATCCCAGATGCTCCATTCTTATAAAACAGATATGTATTACTGTTTCTTTTGTAATGGTTAGCACCTATATCTATGTACTTAATTTCCCACGGATTTACCCCCCCCCCCAGCAAATATTTCTTTTACATAAACATCCTCTGAATATTGCGAATAACTTCCCTTTACTATATAACGAACAATCGTCCGCACCTGAAGATAACATTCGGCAATTCCGTTCATAATAGGATTTTCCTTAACGCGGCTTTTCCATTTTACTTGATTCATTCCTCGTTCCCTCTCAACTTTTACAATCCCTTTATAATATTCTCATATCGCTTTACAACAATACTCCAATCGTAATTTTCTTCTGTAAATTTTGAAAATTTCCGTCCAATCTCCTTGTAATTCTCCACAGACTGAATTTCCTCTATTTTATCTATAAACTCCTGCGCATTCTCCCCCTGCACCAAATAGCCATTTCGCTTATCCTGTACTGCAGTTGAAATTCCATCAACATCAGCCGCTATCACTATATTTCCTGCGAGGCTCGCCTCAATTGCAACAAGGCCAAATCCTTCCATGTCATTTTCTATATGAATGTTTGGCATAATAAATAAATCCGCATTGCAATACATCTCATTCATTAACTCGTCAGAAACTTCTGTAATCACTCTGACTCTGTCATTCAACCCCAACTCTGTTATAGAATCAATAATCTTCTCTAATTCCGGCCCCTTCCCCACAATAAAATAGACGATTTCCGATCTTATTTCTCCCAATACGTTTCTGATAAACCAATTAACTCCCTTTCTTTTTACAAGCCTTCCTGTCGTCAAAAGAATGGTCTTATCAGATTTAAAACCATATCTTTGTAAAAAATCTTTGCGTTCAGTCTTTACACCGGTATACCTATCTTTATCAACCCCGGACGGAACCGTTATACAATCATATATTCCAATATGATTCAACAACTTTTGCGTTGCATCACTGTTCGTTATATATTGATCAAAACTTCCTTTTGAAAATTTTTTGATATACCATTGATAAAATCTGTTGGGATAAGTTATATCCAACCCATGTACAGCAACTATTCTTTTTGTTTTGGGTGATACTTTGCTGCATATCCACCCATCAATACACATCAACAAATCTCCGACAAATATTGCCTCATACTTTCTGGCATTTAACAACATATATAGAATCGTATATGGCAAAAACCAAATTAAATGCTTCTGCGATTTGCCAAGTACAAGTAATGTCACATCAAACTCATCCTTATTGATTCTTGGGAAAACTGATGAACAAAATTTAGACATTCCACCAAGACTGGGATAGTACCGTCTGGAAATACACAGTAATTTTATCTTCTTTTCTATCCGTGCTTTCTTCATTTTTTCACTTTCTCTTCCCTTTAATTAAATTTACTCTCAAACCTGTATCCACAAAATCACAATGCGCACAGAATTTATGTCCATTTCTTCCGTCTCTTAATTGTTGCCGAAACTTTTGAGCCTTCTTACCCGCCCAAACCTGTTGTACCGTTTCTTGATTCAAATCACCAAGATTTGTTATCTCTGTCACATCGCAGCAACATATTCCTACAACTCCATCAGGGAAAATCACCATATCTGTATAAGGAAATAAGCATGGTTCCTTAATCGGCTTGTCTGCTGCTTTCTTGTTTGGCGCCGTTCCAGCTCTGTTAGTTAACACCTCTTTGATATATCTGACCTTAATCTGGACATCTATATTTTCATGAATCTTCGGGTGCATTTTAAGATAATCACATAACTCTTTGACGTTCCTATGCAATTTCATATCTTCACAATAATTATTGATGATAAACAAATCTACAAAGGGAGCAATCTCTACAAATTTTTCCACTGTCAAAAGCAATCCGTTTGTAAACACCTTAATTTTTGCCCTTGGCAACTTTTTCCTAATGTATTTGTGCAGTTCTATTATTCTTGTATCCATAAACGGTTCGTTATTTGCAAATAAAGATATGTAACCTGCATAATCCCATTCAGCAATCTGATTTATAATCTTTTCAAATAACTCCCATTCCATCCTGCAAAACGGCCTGCTTTCAACATTCCTATTTGCAGAACAAAACTCACATGTACTGTTGCACCGATTGACAGTCTCTATCAAAAAATTTAGTGGTTGAGGTGTTTCTTTGCATTTACAGAAATACTCTATATATTTTTTAGAAACCTTTCTTCTTTTCAGATACTGCAATTTCAAATAAAAATCACTTGCCATTCCCGGCAGATATTTTCTTGCGTACCACCCTATTTTCCCAGCATAAGTTGACACCGTGACGCTCATGTCATTCCCCCTCCTGACCAGTTTCCTTATCTGCCTTTTCTCGATAAATCCTTTCATATTCCGTTCGTCTCACATGATACTGAGTATCCTCCAATATCTTCCGATTCGCAGAAATCACATCGGCAACAATTCCTATCATAATGGTCAAAAAGCCCATAATCAAAAGCGTACATCCCAAAATCAGGGACTGTACATGTCCGCCTCCTGCTCCGGCCATATAATATAAAAGAAATCTCACTATATATCCCAGACTTACTATGATAGGAATGCATGCCAGATAGGCAAAACATTTAAGAGGTTTGTACATCACATAAGCCCTTAGAATGGTCAGCATGGATTTTTTCACATATCCCATTATGCTGTTAAAAAGCCTTGAAGGACGCAGTTCTGCATTGGTTCGTACCGGCACACTCGCCACAGCTATCTTTTCCCTGCCAGCCTGTACGATAGTCTCCAGTGTGTAAGTATAATCATTCACTACATTAATCCGCATCGCGGCTTCTCTGCTAAAAGCCCTAAATCCGCTGGGTGCATCCGGAATATCCGTATTAGATGCCTTTCGCACGACCCAACTTCCAAAATGCTGCAATTTTTTCTTGATGAATGAGAAATGCTTAGTCTGATCAATAGGTCTTGCTCCAATCACCATATCAGCTTTGCCTTCCAGGATTGGTTGTATCAGAACTGGTATATCATCCGCACAGTATTGATTATCCGCATCAGTGTTCACAATAATATCTGCCCCATTTCTCAAGCATCCATCAAGTCCCGCCATAAATCCTTTTGCCAGCCCTTTATTTTGGCTAAAAGACACAATATGATGCACACCCCAATTTCTGGCAACTTCCACGGTTTCATCATGACTTCCGTCATTGATAATGAGGTACTCTATCTCATCTATTCCTGTCAATTCCCTCGGCAGATCATTCAACGCTATTTCCAAGGTTTCTGCCTCGTTATAACAGGGTATTTGTATTATCAATTTCATAACAATAAAACCAATCCTTTATTCTGCCTTCAACAGTACAAAATGTCCGCCTTCCTCTACTACAGAAAACACACTGTCCAACCTTTCTTTACTGGTAGAATCCAAACGTATAAACAAATATCCGTCCTTCCCTACTTTCTCTTGAACAATATCCCAATTGATTGCGCATGTTGAAGAAATCCCATCATTATTCTCTGAAATTTCATCCTGTCGTATGATATGTACCGGATAATCCCGTAAAGTAAACTGCACCAAATCTATATATTGGTAATCTCCTTCATCAAGATAGCTGACTCTGGGATTATCTTTTTGCATCAGATGCTCACACAACCTGATATCCGCATAGTTAACCTCATTGTATCTATACGTATATTTACTGCTTAGCATCAAGGCTAAAGCAGTTTCCAATATTACAATCACAGTGATTGCTCCCCCAGTCCGCCCTTTCTTTCCAGCAGCATATAGACAAATAAAAACAATAGAGATCAATATCATACCGAACATAAAGCTTTGGATAAAATCGCTCTCAACCGTATAGGTGCTATCATTCGTGATATAGTTGATTCCTGCTGCAAAGTCACCCTGTATCATATCTGTCATACAGTTTTGCAAAGCAAGATATGTGATATAAAAAAGTCCACAAGCAACACTACCGCCCCACAGATAATTCTTCTTAAAGTTTCCTCTCTGCAAAAGTTCCAGTGCTCCAAAGCCAATCACAAGTGGAACAAGAAAATCATTGTATCTTCCATAGAAAATCACATCCAGCCGTTCATTTCCACTCATGTAAAGTGCTGCGACTGCAAATTGTCCAAACAGGGACAAGAGTACAAACAGAGAAAAAAAGGACCACTCTACAGCTTCCCTTTTATGATAAATTCTTAATATCAAACTCTTTACCTGACGAATCAGAAAAATTGTAGCCGGCATAATCATGCCAAAAGACGTCATAAAAAGGTAATATAACTTACCCGCACATCCAAAAAGAAAGGAGACCGCCCGTTCTCCTGACAATACCTGTGCAATAAGACGCAACTTGCCACTATAACCATTCGCCGCAAGTATATTTGCATCACTTAAGGAATAGGTGGTTTCACTTACATATTTTTTACCCACTCCGATAAACACTATTCCAGCCACCGCGAGTAAAAAGGTACCCAACAACTTGCTTCTCTCTTCCCTCCGTTGCCAGATCATTGTCAGAATCGTTATCATCAACGCTATCAGGACTCCTATAGTACGCATATGAACCATATACATATATGAAAACAGGAGCGCTACAGCGGTAAGCATTGCTGCACTGCCGCTCTCCAAGTAACGTATCAAAAAGTAACATCCCAGCAGATAGAAGAAAACCAATATACTTTCCACCAATGTCATTTGTGAATAAAATGTCCAAACCGGATAAAGTATGCTCATTCCCACCGCCATAGCCACATTTTCTCTCGTTACTTTTGGAAATATACTCACATATATCCTTTTCACCAAAAATAGCGTTCCCGCTTGTGCCAATGCATTAATGCATATTGCTATTCTATAAGCCGTCACTCCATTGCTGCTAAACTTTAAAATCGGAAGCAGCAGCAAACTATATCCATAAGAGTAATATGAAGCAAGCGAAGTAACCTCTCTCCAATCATAACCAACCTCCTGCGCTGCATTTGCCCAGTAACCAAACTCATCCGGATAAATGGACATACCGTAAATTTTTCCTATTCCATACCCAAAAACGCCAAAAATAATAAAGGCAAACAACAACAAATAGAAATCTTCTCTTACCTTTTCCATTGTTATTCTCTTCCCCTATCGTTATTTATGCATTATATACTAGCGGCTCTCATAGACAAACGGCATTTCCAAGGATGCCTGATAAGGCATCCTTTTCCCTGCCACCACCTTCAAAACAAATTCGTTAATCCCATTTAAACTAATTGTATCTAATCATGGCGTATGCACCCTGACCACCTGTAGTGTTAAATGTAATTGTATTCGGATCTGTATCGATATCCTCCAATACGGTGACCACACCACCCGGACGTACACAAATCATTGCAAATGTCTTGCCATTCTGCGCAAAAGCTTTCGGCACTCCAAGTTTTACTTCAATCGCTGCTCCATCAGAAGGCAAAAGACTGTATTTCCCGTTGCTCAATTTACCCAGTTCAATGTTCACATAAGGACCAACCTCTGCGTTTAATGATACTGCCGCATTATCAATGGCGGCCTTCGCCAGTGGACTGCGTTTTGCCTCAAGATTATAGAATCTTGCATACGGCTTCTCATCAGCCTTTAAACCATAACTGCCGGAAATAGTGCTTAATCCAGTTGTAATTGCACAGCCACTCACACTAGTCGCCAGATACACTCCTGTAACATTTGTCTTTACTCCCGCAACTGCACTAGTTGTCGGAATTTCTGCTACACTGCTGACTGATACCTCACCAGCCTCTGCTGCTTCCAGATTTTCATTAATCGCTTCTACAACAGCCTCCTCCTTTGTTTTCTCAGAACTCGAACTTCCAGAAGTCTGATTCCCAGACCCACCGCTTTGATTACCACTTGCCATTACTCCCAGAGTTGGTGTCACAGTCAATGTCATGGCTAAGACAGCAATCATCAGTTTCTTAATGATATTTGCTTTCATCACTTTTCCTCCTTTTTTGATGAAAATATATCAGCTATTTATAATAGCTTTTTATTAAGTTTACGCTATTACTAATATATTTTCAAGTATTTTTTGCAATAAAATTTTATTTATAGAAAGTCAAAATGGTTTTTAGGGAAAATATAGTATATAGATTTTATTTAATTTGAAGAAAGTGAGGTATAATAGAATTGTCTCAACAAACAATTGATAAATACCTAAAGGAACTTCGAAAATCCTGTAATTACTCACAAGAATTTGTTGCCTCGCACCTTAATATTACCCGCCAAACATATTCTCATTATGAAACCGGCCGTATTATACCCCCTGTCAATTCCTTGTATAACCTATCGAAACTATATGGCGTTCCGATAGATAATTTTCTTGAACTGGTAGTAACTTACCGCATTAATACGGATTTTGTCAGCAAACCACAGTCTGGTGTGAACTCTATATCAGATGATTTAACAGATTTCTTAGAATATACAAATGATAGCAGTAATAGCAAAAAGTTTAAATCCTTAAACAGACAGGAAAAACTTTTATTATACTATTTTAATAAGTTAGATGACAGGGATAAAAATGATATTCTTGATTTTATGAAATTAAAAAACCGAAATCGAAAAACCTTTCCATCGGGAAGGAGTTAAATATTTTGTGAAACTGACACCACTCATAATAATCCAATTACCAAAAACAGACAGACTCTTCTCAGGCCTGCCTGTTTCCTTTATCATCTTTATGATATTTACCTAATACAGGTTTACATAAATTACCGTATCACCCTTACAAAGTCTTAGACGAAAACAGATCCTTCACATGATCAATCTCCGCCTGGGTGGCCTTGGCTGCCGGCACATAATAGGATTTCTCCCGTGCAATCTGATAAAGTTCCTCCTGCGACTGCTCACAGGCATTTCGAAACTGCTTCAAGGTCTGCTTCAATTCTTTATTTTCCGTCTGTGCGATCATCTCTCCGAAACGCACCAGTTCTCCATTGATACCTGTCAGGGTATCTGCTACCATTGTCTTTTCATTCAGCTGCATGATAGGCTCCTTTCTTGTGATCTTCGTTATCCGGTTACTGTAAAAACTCCATCAACTGCTGCTTGTTCTGCATTGCCGACTGTGCGCCTTTCTCAAAAAACTGCTTCACCTTTGTGTCGGATGCACACTCAGCATACTCTTTCATCTTGCAGTGTGTCACATCGTAACCGCCCATAAGATGACGAAGGTTCTGTAGATCTAACTCTGATAAGTTTGCCATAATCTTCCCTCCTAAAAAATAAATGATTGTCCCTAACAGTATGCGCGTTGGAACAATCATTTATTCTCTCTTTCAGGATTTCTTTTGGGTTAACGACTCTTGCTTTTCTTTTTTTTGCGTCTGCGCTTTTTTTTCTTTTTCACGCGTCTGCGCTTCTTTCCATCCGGCAGAAGATGCAGCTTCTTTGCCAGACGGACTAACAGTGATCCCTTGGGGAAGGCCAGAAGTTCTTCCTCGCTCACACCGCCGATCAAAAGCAATATGGCAAAGTAGACACAGGCTCCCACGCCGATTGCCACGAGCAATACAATCCTGCTGACCGGTATCAGGAGTATCAGACCATGATAAACGCCAAATGCTGCCGCTCCCATCACACCCGCTGCAAAGAGCGGCTTGATAAAGATTTTGACAACATCCAGCCGATAGTCCAGGTTTCTTCTGACCGACCATTGATTCAGCAGACACATCACCAGTGAATAGATGATGTTAGCGCAGGCAAGCGCATAGAGATCCAGTTCTGTCTTAAAAAGAAGCAAAACCAGTCCGGCCACCTGTATCACCAGCGCGATGGCCGCATGAATCACCGGCGTATTTACCTTGCCGATTCCCTGCAGCACCGCGTTGGTCAGCGTGGAAAGACCATAGAGTACGATGGATACCGCCAAAGCCATCAGAAGGCCGGAAGCCATATCCAGGGACTCCTTCTGGGGAAAGATAAACTGCATGATCGGTTTGGGCAGCACCGCCATTCCCACCATGGCAGGAATGGATATCAGCATCGTCATCTGGATTGCCTTGGAGACCTGTCTGCGCGTCTGCTCAAAACCACCCCGGGCAAAAGAAGCCGAAACGCCGGGAATCATGGCTGAAGACATGGCCGAAGCAATGGCGATCGGGATATTGACTACGGCAACCGCCTGCGTGGCAAAAATCCCATAGTGATTGGAGGCAATCACATCATCCACATGTTTAAAATCCATGATGTCATAATAAATCGTCATGTTAATAACGGTAGAGCAATTATAAATAAAAGTGCTGAGGATAAAAGGCGTGACAATGGTAAAAATGACCTTAAAAATCTCCCGGTAGCTTTCCTCGTGCCAGCTCTGATCCCGCTCCACCCGCCGGTGAATAATCTTCCTGTTCAACCGGTACATGGCAAACATAAAGAGAAGCCCTGTCACCACGCCTGCCCCGGTTCCGACCGCACTGCCGGCCGAACCATAGATCGCCTTGGTCGTGCTGTCCGCATCGATCACCATATCAATCAGAAAACGGGCCGCCAGAATACTGATGGCCGCGTTCATGATCTGTTCCAATACCTGGGAAATGGAAGTATGCAGCATGGAACTGTGAGCCTGGAAATACCCCCGCAAAACGCCCAGAAACCCTGAGAAAAAAATGGTGGGAGCAAGAACCCGAAGCGCCACCACCGCGTTGGGATTCTCCTTCACCAGCCAGGGCGCGCCCACAAAGGTAAGGATGGAAGCCACCCCTCCCACAATCAGCACATAAAGGAGCGCACAGACAAAAACCCTCTGCGCATTGCGGTATTCCTTAAAAGCCAGCCGCTGGGCAATCACCTTGGAGATTGCCGAGGGTATGCTGTAAGAAGAAATCAGCAGAATGATCGTATAGATATTGATTGCCGCACTGTAATAGCCATTGCCCTCGATACCAATGATACTAAGGAGCGGGCTTCTGTAAATCAGGCTGATCACTTTGACAAGCATACCGGCTGCCGCCAGAATGCCTGCCTGGAACACGAACGTATTTTTATTCTTTGGCTGTTCCATCGCTTCTCCCGCTCCTTTCCTTTTTCTAATCTGTTACTCAGTCATCCACATATTCCACATGCCCATCCGAATAAGTGATCACCCAATATCCGCTGTCGGATCCACAGTCTTCCATATAAATACGGTTCACCTCGGTTACGGCCTGTTGCGCCGGCTGTTGGGCTGCCGGCTGAGCTTGGGTTTCTGCCGCCTGTTGAGGCTGTGACACCTTTTGGGTCTCTGTCGCCTGCGTTTCTGGTGTTGTCTGGCTTTGCACCGGCTGGGTTTCTGTACTCGTCTGACCTTGTGTCACTTGCGTTCCCGCCTCTGGCTGCACCTCTTCCGCATTCTGGGAATTTACCGCTTGTTTATCTGGCGCCGGCTGACTCTTCTCCGGTCGTTTCTCTGCATTTATCTGACCCTTCACAGGTACCTTATTGCCTTCCGTCTTTCCATTCTCTTCTGTTGTTTCTTCTGCCTCTAAGGTCCGCTCTTCCGGCACCGTTCCATGCTCCAAATCATTTCCCGGCTGGCTTTCTTCCGAGGCACTTCCTGCTCTTGCGTCCTCTGCCCCCTCTTCTGTCACAGGCCTCTCGCCGGCACTTTCTGTCACGGTTTCCCTATTGATTTCCTTATCGGTTTCCCTATCGTTTTCCTTATTAGTTTCCTTATTGGTTCCCTCACTGTTTTCTGTAACAGCTTTCTCCTTGCCTGCTTCTTCGGCCTCCCACTCTGACTTAACTGAACCATCAACCGAACCATCCTGTAAGACGTACAATTTGCGTTCCAGCAGAACCTGCATTACCCCTTCCTGTTCCGTTATCACCCGGATTCGAAAGGTATCTCCACTGATTTGTGTTTCTGCAACATACAGAATATATCCATAATCATTCGTACTGCCGTCCTTTGTATCTGCACTGCTGACACAAAAAGCCTCGTACAGTTTTGCACTGCCGCCATCGTCCACCTCCACATAAATACGGCTGTCCGTATCCATGCAGGCCGGATCCGCCAGCCCTTCCAGTTTCCAGTAACCGCCCTCTTTGGACAGGTTCACTGTCGCCGCCGTGCTATTGGCCGTAACAAATGCTTCTTCCGTTTCCCGGATGGGAGCGCTCATCACAGGCGGCACTTTCCCCAGCGTGGGAAGCTGCCTCTCTACCTTTTCCACGATCAGAATATCCGGCTCATAGGTCACAAGATCGCTCATGGCATAAGGCACCTGTCTGGAAAAAACGGTCTGGGAAAATGTCTGTGCCATATAGGGAAGCAGGGAATTGCCAAAGGAATCCCGATACATCAGAAGAGTTCCTTCTCCCTTCTCATTTGCCGTGCGGATAAACTGATCTTCCGCCTCTTCTCCCTCCAGATAATGCCAGGTATCCTCCACCGGATATTGCAGGCGTACTTCCGGACTTTGGCCTACCGGGAACAACATCGCTCCCAGATCCCCGCAATAATCCTCGCTTCGTGTGAGTTCGGCCTCTTCGAAAGTCTCATGTTGTTTTCCGCAGGCATCTAAAAGGGTATGATAGACCAAAACCGCACCCTTTTCATTCCAATGAGAATCCCTCGCATAATATAAGGTCTCCTCCTGCTCCTCAAATAGGGCAAACAGATCTACATAGTTAACATTCTCCCTGACAAGCCACGGCAAAAGCCTCTGGGCATCGCTCTTCTCTGCCACCTGATACCGCAGTCTCTTTGGCATATTCTCGCCATAAAGAGAATTTTTATTGGGAGCAATGGTAAAAACAAACGTTTTCCCCAAACCCTCAGAATATTCCTGCATCAACGCCGTGTTATGCGCTATATTAAATAACGCACGTTCTGAAATACTGTTCTTATGCTGATAATCATCCAGAGTCGCCGCATAATACAGCCACCCGTTCTCCCCCACGATCACATCTTCCACCAGGGATATGCCAAAAACCTCCGACCGGATTCCCGCATTGATCGACACCATTTCCTGCCGAAGGAAAAAGTGGTCTGTAAAATAATCGCCTGCTTCCGACAGCACATCCCAGTTAAATCCTTCTGCTGTCCAGACCTCAGGCAGTGCTGCCATTGTACGGTTCTCCGCTGTGTTTTCCGCCGGTCTGAGCCAAAACAGCAGAAGCGGCACAATACAGATTCCCAGAACCAGCAGAAGATACAGGATGCTTCCCGCTGCCACTGCTGATTTTTTCGTCTTACTCTCCTGATTTTTTCCCTTGACCGACTCTTGATCTTTTTCCCTGTCTGTCTCCTGATTTTCTCCTGCCAGTCCCTGGTCTTCTTTCTCCTGTCCTTCAACCTGTGTTCCACTCTCGTCAACCTGTGGCTCACGCTCCGGCAAGGATAAGCCGGTAATCTCCTCAACCGGCTCCTCTTTCTGTTTAGAGCGAAGAAAAGCCAGAAATGCGGCGCCGATTCCCGCAAGGCACAGTACCCCCATCAACAACCATACATATAATTTCTTATCCTTCTTATTCCTGGCAATCCCCTTATGTTTGCTGCCTTTTATTATCTTGTTAAGCTTATTATGCAGTTTTTTAATTCGGCCTGTTTTGGGGAGATTAAAACTTATTTTCTTTTTAACCTTTATTATGTTCCTTCTTTTCACGCTTCACACCCGCCTGTATACACCATCTCTGCCCTGCTTTATCCGCCTTTCACCATCCGTCAAAATCTGAAATAGATAAACGGATTATATGTTCCGCCAGCAAGACTCACCATACAAGCCGCCAGAAGCGGAATCGAGATTAGATAGGATACTCCCTCCAGCAACGGCTGCATCCGGTGCGTTTTTTTGATCCGTTCCAATACTGGCATGGAACAGACAGCCGCCACTGGCAGTGTCACCAGAAACAGCAGATTGCACACGCTTGCAGCAGCTGCTTCTATCGCCGGCGTCCATGCAGTCTTCGTGAACATGACCTCAAGCATCATCCAGGCCTGCCCTATCGTGTCTGCCCGGAAAATAACAAAACCTGTGCAGACGACCACCAGCACATAAAGATGGCGGAATACGCCCATCCTTTTGGTCAATTTCGGAAAAATGGTCTCCAGCGTCAGAAACATGCCGTGAAACAATCCCCAAATCACAAAAGTCCAGCTGGCTCCATGCCACAATCCCGTAAAGAAAAACACCACCAGCCTGTTGAGCCAGGTTCTTGTCTTCCCCTTTCGGTTCCCTCCCAGAGGAATATAGAGATATTCCCGAAACCAGCTGGTAAGGGAGATATGCCACCTTCTCCAGAAATCCTGGATACTCCCGGCCGCATAAGGATACCGGAAGTTTTCCATAAAATGAAATCCGAACATTTTGCCCATGCCTATGGCCATATCGCTATAACCACTGAAATCAAAATAAATCTGGAATACATATGCGATTGCGCCAATCCACGCCAGAAGCATCCCCAGTTCATGATATGGCAGGGAAAATACATAGTCTGCCGTCACTCCCATCGTATTGGCTATCAATACTTTCTTAGACAGCCCGATGATAAACCGCCTCAGTCCCTGACAACTCTGCGGTAAGGATACTTTCCTTCTGTCAAGCTGTCCCGAAATATCATGATATTTGATGATCGGTCCGGCAATCAGCTGTGGAAAAAAGGAAATATAAAGCAAGATCCTGATCAGGCTTTTATCCGCTTTGACCCTGTCCCGGTATACATCCACCACATAAGAGAGCGCCTGGAATATAAAAAACGAAATTCCTATCGGCAGATGGAACGCCGGTACGGAAATCTCCGAACCGGCAATCCGATTTACTGTCACTATAATCATGCCGGCGTACTTATACATGCCAAGTACGCCCAGATTCAATACAATTGCTAAAAAAAGCAATATCTTTTTCCCTTTTTTACTGTATTCTATCAGTCTGGCTGCCAGATAATTCACACAGACACAGGCCAGCATCAGCAAAACATATATGCCTTCTCCATAAGCATAAAATAACAGGCTTACCATAATCAGAAAGCAGTTCTTCAGTTTAGCAGAAGGTGTCAGATAATATAAGATGATGACCACCGGAAAAAAAGCACATAAAAAGGGAATTGAACTAAATGCCATCTATCCTCTTCTCCCTGTCACTTAAAAATATACCGGCCAGTCAGCCTCTTTTTTGAGCGGCTTGCTTGGATATGTCTCATATGTCTTAAAGAAATAATTCTTTTTGCCGTTTTTGGCATCGTGCATTTCCGTATCAAAAATATACCAGGTATCGCCAATGCGTACTTCTGTCCAGCCATGCGGGGAAAGACCGCCTTTTCTGTTGCCGATATATCCTGTCGCTACCCTGGCATCATACCCCAGTCCTTTGGCAAGGCTGGCATAAGCCGCCGCATAACGGAAACAATTGCCCTCTCCCGATGACAGGATTTCCCAGGCAAACTGACCAGTCCAGTCTGCTGTCGGTGTCTCGTAGGTTCTTTTATAACCGCTGGCATTGACCACGTAGTTATAACATGCAAGCAGTTTTTCTTCTTCTGTCATGCCCGGTGTCACAGTAGATGCCAGAATGCCTGCCACCAGGTCAGTCTGTTTTGCCTTCCCTTCTTCGTCCAGTGTCTTTTGCAGCTTTCCATTGGCGCCCACCGTACAGCCGTTTACGACTGTATTCTGTGCCATGACGCCATTGGCATCGAAATAATAGCAGTCCGCTCCCAATGTGATCCAGCCAGTGGCTGCTTCCCCTGTCGTATAGAAATAAAATATCTGCTCGTCTATCTTGATCAGTCCTGTCTGAAGCACTCCGTTCTCACCTGTATGGTACTTGTGTCCGTTCGCTTCAATCCAGGTATTGATTGCCCAGGTTCCGTCACTGTTCTGCCATTTGGTGCCCTCTTCAGTTGCCACAAATCCGCCTTTGGGCGCCGCCTGTACAGGCATGGCCACGGTACCAAAAACCAGGCACATGCATAAAATGGCTGCTAAAAATCGATTCTTTTTCATGTCGTTTTCTCCTTTGTTTTTCAGAATCTACTTATCAACCAGATAGCCCCCCTCATTGAAAGTACATTCTTTATTATCTATCATAACCGTAACGGCATAATAGTAACTGCCATCTGCCAGGCGATATCTCCAGCCCAGCGCATCCTTTTTCCAGCCTTCCGGAGAAACTCCTTTCTCCAGATAGCCCAATTGCAGTCGATTCCTGGTCTCATCATCCTGAAAATGCCACCATTCCGATGAAAGGCCATGATATCCTGCCCCTTCCATATAGAATGCCAAAAGATCAGCATTTTCATTGTTTTGTGCCAGGATGGAATACCAGCTTAGATCATGCATCTGTGACTGCATCTCAAGTTCCTGCCCCGATGCGGCCCTGACCAGGGTCAGATCCAAGGCGATCCCTCTGTTATGCGTAGATACCGCCTGTGCCAGAAAACTGCCCAGCCGAAACCGGTTGTCCGTCATCACGCTGCGATAAGTCATGGTATTATCCAGATACCATTTCAGTACCAACACTTCTTCCCAGGGCATTTCCTTTAAGACCGGAATATCTTCTGCGGCCATCCCCTGAATCAGAAGCAAGTCCTCTGGCGTCAGGAGTGATACCGCAGACCCACTGTCCATGGCAGCACCCTCCGCAGCGATACCGTCCGCCCCTGGATTCTCCGGTATTGCACTGCCTATGGCCGCCAGGGATTCCTGAGGGAACACATAAAATATCGTCAATCCCTCTTCGGACAATCCTCTTATGCTCTCTATTGATTCAGGCGCAAGTTCTTCCAGTGACAGCTTCACTTTTTCCATCATCTCTTCTGTCACTTCCAAATCTGACAGGGTGGTCGTTCTGGCATCTGTCCCCTCGTCCCCTGCGGCCTTTTCATCTTTTAGCGTCTCTTCCGTTCCAATATCTGCATTGTCCGTTACGGACTCTTTCTCCTGAATCTCTGCCTTATCTTTTACAGTCTTCTCCCGTACATCCTTTTGGCTTTGTGCAGTCCTTTCTGTTCCATCATCTGCATTATCCGTCACAGACTCTTCGCCTGCAACGTCTTCCCCGTCCTCGTCCTCTATCTCCGGAACCGGCTGATCCAGTATGACTTCCGCAGCATCATAAAGATACCTGGTCGCCTCGTTTGGCCGAAAGGCATCATAAATACACAGGACATAACCGTCCTCCTCCGCCCGAAGCGCCGCCTGATACAGTCTCTGCGCACAGGGATATAAGTAGGGAACCAGCATCCTGCCATCTTCCATATGGATATTCTCATAGCCCGCTATCACGCTGTCAGTCACTTCCGGAATATCATACCCATGCACCCGGAAAATCGAGGAATAGCTGTTCGTAATATGATATTGACAAAGATTCCCCAGATATTCCGCCAGATCGATCAGACAATACCGGGAATCAATATAACCGTACTGCTCCTCATACCGCACCAGAAAGCGCCCTTCCGCCTCCTTAAGAACACATAGCGTTGTTCCGGCAGGCACCTGCCCTGTCACATTCTCCCCGGCAGAGTCCTCCGAGAACTCCAGCGCTGTCAACGGCCAGACTGTACAGTAAACGGGTGAAGTCGGTGTCCGAAACGTCACTTCAGAAGACGCCTCTGTAACCCCTTCCCCATCGTTCCGCCCGGCATCGTCATCCGTGACGACACGAAATCTCACCTTGGTGCCGGAAGGCAGCCGCCCCGTATCATAAGACAGGGAATCTGACCATTGATATACCTGTCTGCTGATCCATTCCTGCTCCTCAAAAGACCATTCCTGCAACGCATACCGGTCACTCTTACTTTCCTGCCAGTTCAGGATATAACACAGTTCTCCGTTTTCTTCATATGTCAGGTGCACTTCGTCATCCATCAGATCCACGCGGCTGACCGCAATCGGATCAGAGATAACACTGTAGAGCGTATAATCATCCATACGGCGTACCGTGCGTACCGAAACGCCTATTTCCTGATCTCGTCCGGCTAATTCCGCATGTTCCTCCATGCCAAATACAACCTCGCCCGTTTCGCTCTCCGCATACAGTTTGGAAACTCCTGCTTCGTTCGTGCGATAGATTTCGTACCTGTCACCCGGCTTTGTATCCCAGGTGATCTTAACACACTTTTTATCTAAATCCGCCGTTTTCGTCAATACCGGAGAGTCCAGTTTCTGCGGCACTACCGTCAGTATGCGCGGCTTCCCCAGTATCTCCCGGTGATGCCCGAATATATGGATTGTCCGTACTCCCTGCATCTTTAATGTCAGTTCTTCGTCCGGCGTTATCCCGTTCAACTCTGCCCTGCCATCGGCATATTCACCACAAAAGATGTATTCCCCGGTTCCTTTATCATATCGTGAAAAGCGGTATCTATTTTTATCAGATACCGTCTGCCATGAAACCAACAGCTTCTCATCCTGCATACAGCACCCAATGCTTCCTCTGTTTACGCCTATGCTGACTCTGATGTAAGCATAGAACCCCATCGTACTAAGAGACGCCAGTACCAGAAGAACGACAAGCAGAAAAAGTATATTTTTTCGCTGAAATATTTTTGTTTCACGATTCATCTTTTCATCTTCTTTACCAGAACCTTCCAGGACAGAAAGTATGTTTTATTATACCCTTCCGGAAACGGAAAGTCAAACTATGCGCACAAAACGGAAACAATCCATCTGCATGGATCATTTCCGTTTCGCAAATATCTTTTTGTTCTTTTATCCAATCAGCCAATCATACATTTCCTGATATTTTCTCGCTGACACCTGCCAGGAAAAATCTGCCGCCATGCCTCTGTCTACAATCTTGTTCCACTCACGCTTTTTGTCATAGTAGATATGCTCCGCATAACGGATCGTCCCCAGCATTTCGTGAGCATTATAATTGGTAAAGCTAAAGCCCGTACCATTTCCCTCATACTCATTATATGCCTGTACCGTATCTTTCAGGCCGCCAGTCTCACGTACGATCGGCACCGTGCCGTAGCGCAGGGACATCAACTGGCTTAAGCCGCAGGGCTCAAATAAGGACGGCATCAGAAATGCATCACTGGCCGCATAAATCTTGTGGGAAAGAGCATCCGAATAATATATATTCGCAGATACTTTCCCGTGATACTTCCAGTCAAAATGGCGGAACATATTCTCATACTGTTCCTCACCCGTACCCAGCACCACAATCTGCACATTGTCCCGGCACAGTTCGTCCATCACATAAGCAATCAGATCAAATCCCTTCTGCCCTGTGAGTCTGGACACGATACCGATCAACATCGTCTTGTCGTCCTGATTCAATCCCAGTTCTGCTTGCAGGGCACGTTTGTTCTTGATCTTCTCCTTGCGGAAATTAATCGCATTATAATTAAATTCAATATTCTTATCCGTCTCCGGATTAAATTCCTCGTAGTCAATACCGTTCACAATACCGCGAAGATCTCCGGCCCTGGCGCATAACAGACCATTCAGTCCCTCGCCATAGAAGGCTGTCTTAATCTCTTCCGCATAAGTATCGCTGACCGTGGTGATCGCATCCGCATACACCAGACCGCCCTTTAAGAGATTGGCATCCTTGTAAGCTTCCAGTTTGTCCGCCGTAAAGAAATATCCGGGAAGCCCCGTAATCTCCTTAACCTCTTTCACACTCCACTTACCCTGGAATTTCAGGTTATGGATGGTCATTACCGTCTTGATCCCCCTGTAGAACTCTCCTCCCTGGAAACGTTCTTTCAAATATACCGGAATCAAACCTGTCTGCCAGTCATGACAGTGGATCAGATCCGGCCTGAAATCGATCACCGGCAGAATACACAGCGCCGCTTTACAGAAGAAAGAATACTTTTCTATCTCAAACAGCGCATTGTCGCTGTACGGCTGAAAACCATTGAAGTAACTCTCATTGTCAATGAAATAGTACTTCACGCCGTCTACCTCAGCCTCCAGAATTCCCACGTACTCCTCTTTCCAGTGGAAATCCATATAAAAATGTGTCTTGTATGTGAGTTTATCCTTCATCTCCTGCTTCATACAGGTATACTTGGGAAGAATGACTCTCACATCAAAATATTCCTTATCAATACATTTCGGCAGAGAACCGACCACATCCGCCAGCCCGCCAGTCTTGATAAAAGGTACGCCCTCCGATGCAACAAATAAGATTTTTTTCATGATAACCCTCCAGTTATAAATTGCCACCCCACATAGGTAAGCGCAAAATCTCTTATACCATAGTATACAATATTTTACGTGGCAATAAAAGGATTATTTTGAAATTTAACGGCGATATTGTAATCTGATTTTATCTGCAATCAGCGCAATAAACTCTGAGTTTGTCGGCTTTCCCTTTCCTGTATTGATCGTGTAGCCAAATAACGCGTCAAGCGTCTCCATCCTGCCTCTGGACCAGGCCACCTCTATGGCATGCCGTATGGCACGCTCCACCCGGCTGGGTGTGGTCTGATACTTCTTCGCAATGGTAGGATAGAGAATCTTGGTGATCGAGCCGAGCATCTCCACATCCGTCACCGACATCATGATGGCCTCCCGCAGATACTGATATCCCTTGATATGCGCCGGGACACCAATTTCATGAATCATATCCGTCACGTCCTTCTCCAGATCCCTGGCCACTGTCTCTGTCACTGTCGGCATGACCGCCGGCGCCTCCTGATCCATCTCGCCGGACGGCACCGTGATCATGATCTGAAACTCCTTATTGGTACTTATCAGATTATTTATGATCCTGTAAAACTGCTCCTGATCCCGCGTTGCTGTCACATTTAAAGTCTCCATTTGTTTCCTCCGTTTTCCCCTTTTACTATACTACATTCACCCAAATTCCTATAATGCCTTCCATGACATCCGAAATCTGCGGGCGCAAAGATTTCGTCCTGCGAAATCTCAAAATCTCTGAGATATTAAGAAACTCCCGGACTGCGTTGGAAATCGTCTCAGCGTTTCTTAATGTTCCTCTTCCACTATTATAAAACAATAGTATGCGTCTGGGGAGTATTTAGGCATCGCATTACGATGCTTTAGGAAACCTTCTCCCGTAGCCGGTTATAATGGCAAATATCAAAATCACCAGCATACAGATGGAATAATAATTTACAAAAGGAATCTGGGCCGGCGCCACTGCAAACGAATCACCGAACTGGGCCGCCTGCTGGGCCGGTATCACACAATGTACGGTCCAAGGCGCCAGAAAGCAGAACACGCATCCCGTGCAATCCAAAAGGTTAGCCCGGCGGTAACGGTCTACTCCTGCCTGTTCTCCAATCTCATTCACCAAATCGCCCAATGCTACGATAGCCACAGAAATAACACCTGTAATCATACTGAGGATCCCCGTAGAGAGTACAATCGTTGCCTCCGTACTCCGCTCACTTCTGGCAAAACGCTGCAAAAGCGCTCCCACATCCTCAAACAAGCCGCTCCTTTCCATCACACCAAGCAGGGCAAATACCGCGATCAGCATAGCCACCGTACCTGCCGTTCCGCCTATGGCCTCCGTCACCAGGCCGGTCACGGTAAACCCTCCCGGAAAGGCCACCAGATCCGTCAATTTATAGATGCCGCTTATCAGTCCTGCCGCAATCCCCGTCAGGATTCCATAGGAAAGGGCCGCGATCAGATGCCTGCGCATCAGACACAACACCACAATAGTAATCGGCACCACCAGCATCACCAGACTGATAGGACGCACCGCCGCCTCTCCGTTCCCTTCCACGACAAGCCCGGCGCTCCCTGTCTTTGTAAAGAGCAGGAACAGCACAAGGGCTCCCAGTGCCGCCGGGATGCTGTAGCGCATCCTGGTCCTGACCACCGTGCCCAGATCTGCGTGCTGGGTGGAGGATGACGCAATCGTTGTATCGGAAATCGGCCCCAGATTATCACCAAAAGCTGCTCCTGACACGATGGCCCCAATCATATACTGCGGCGCTACGCCTGCCATAACCCCCACCGGAAACAGAATCGGGATTACCACAAAATATGTACCCACCGATGTGCCGGTAGAAAAAGCCAAAAGGCAGGTAATCAGAAAGGCCGCCGCCACAAACAGCCTGCCTGTAAAGCCGATCGCCACCACATACCCGGCAATGGTCTGCACCATGCCGCTTGCCGAGATCAGCTTGCCGGAAACCGCCGCCAGCATCACCGCCAACACGATTACCGCAAACATTGGTTTACATAATCCATAAACAATAGCCTCTCCATAACACTTGTCATCTTTTGCAAAAAGCGCTCCCATAATAAGCGCCGCAAAGAAGGCTATCACATAGCCGTTTACATTGGACTGACTACAGGCTGCCCACAGGATCACAGCCGCCGCTGTGAAAAGCGGTATCAGTCTGCCGAAGGCTCCCAGTCTGAATTCCAATCGTTCTGTTTTCGTATTCATGATCATTCCTCTCACTTTCTAAATAATAGCTTCTATCATTATAGCCGTAATCTGTACCGGTCCTCTTGGGGGCGTATTCTAAAACAAACTCATCTGCCGATACCCATCCGCTTCGCTCTTCTTCCTCTGTAAATCCGCAAAATGGTTGTCCAACAGCTTCCCGGCCTCCGCTTCCGAAAACAGCCACCGCTCCATATCCTCCTGATAAAGTATCAGCGGCATACGGCTGTGTATCCCGGTCATACACCCTTCCGCTTCCCTGGTAAGAATGCTGAACCGGTCTCCTTCCGGGTCTTTATGATAAATACCCGCCAGATACAAAATCCCCTCCGGCACGAAGAACTCATACTTCTCCTTCTTCCTTTCCCCCGTATCTTTCCACTCATAAAATTTATCGGCTGGTATCAGGCAGCGATGCGTTTCATAATCATAACGAAACATCGGCCGTTGTCTCACAGTCTCACTTCTGGCATTAAAGATCAGGGTGTTCTTCCTCGCAGACTCATACCCCCATCGGAGCACTTCCGCCACCATGTCGTCATGATCTGCCCGCAGAATCAGTGCGGGCTCCGAAGGGTGCACATCTCCGGTCTTCGCCGTCTTATGATCAATCTTTCTGGCTATTTTCTCGATTTCCCTGGCCGTCTCATCGTCTATATAAAATCTTCCGCACATGTTTCTCCCATCCTGTCACAGGAATCTCACAAGCCCCTCGCAGGCGCCTCACAGATTCCTCACATTTTCCCCTTCCACATCTATCCCCAAGGTTACCCCGCTGCGTCTCTCTTTATTCAGGCCGCCGCTCATATGGGATACATTGCTCTTTAGGAAACTGGCACGAAATACGGCATCCTCTCCATACCGTGCCCGGATCTGGTCTATGGTCCTGTCCAGTTTCTCCAGTTTTTCCAGCTTATCGTCCTTCATCGTGTCAAAGATACTGTACTGTCTGGCTGCATCTTCCTGTACCTTCGAAGTATGTACCCCTATCTGGCGGACAGGTATCTTTGTATCCCACAGCTTTCGAAGAATCTGACAGGCCGCCTCATAAATCTCCTCCGTGGTGTTGGTCGGAGAGTCTAACTGCATCTGTTTGTTCATGCGCTGAAACTCACAGGTCGTAAGATGCACGCTGACCAGACTGATCATCACACCGTCACTTCTAAGCCTTGCCCCTACCGTCTCACTGAGCGAAAGAAGCAGATGCTTCGCGTATTCCTCCGTCACGATGTCCACCGGGGCTGTCAGACTGTTGCCATACCCCTTATTTTCCTCGTGGAAAATCATATCCCGATCCAGATCACCGCCTCTGGCAAAGCGCTGTATAGTCTGTCCGTGTTTTTTCAGATGGGCGTTGATCATCCCCTCATCTGCCACAGCCAGTTCTCCTATGGTGCGAATTCCCAGCCGGTGCAGTTTCTCCACAGTCGACCGGCCGCAGAGAAACAGGTCTGAGACCGGAAGCGGCCACATTTTCTGTTCTATCTCATCCGGAAAAAGGGTGTGTACTTTGTCAGGCTTGGAAAAATCGCCTGCCGTCTTGGCCAGCAGAAAGTTATCGGAAATGCCCACATTTACCGTAAATCCCAGTTCGTCCCTGATCCTGTCCTTCAGTTCATAGGCAAGCGTTACCATCTGGTCACGGCCATACAACTTCTCAAATCCCTCAAACACTACCCAGGCTTCATCGATGCTGTACTGGATCACCTGATCGCTGTATTCCTGCAAGATCTTGATGAAGGCTCTGGAACAAGTGACATACAGGCCGTAATCGGGCGGCACGATGACCAGACCCGGACACTTTCTCTTTGCCGCCACAACAGGCTCGCCGGTCTGAATCCCGAACTTCTTCGCCGGCGTGCTTTTGGCAAGCACAATACCGTGCCGCTTCTCCTGATCTCCACCCACAATGCTTGGTATCTGTCTGATATCCTCCTTTTCGCCCAGCACATCCACTCTGTATGCCGCGCTCCAGGAGAGAAAGGCGCTGTTGACATCAATATGAAATATATACCTGCTCATCCTTACAGGAACTGGAAGATCCGCCATTTCTGGGACTCCACACTGTACCGCATTTCCAGAGTCTTACATACTTCTCCCATCCTGATCTTACAGATAAACTGTTTCTCCCGCACGCCCACATACTTCTTTTCCCCGCGGGACACTACCTGCTCAATCCGGCACAGTTGAATCTCATGATTCTCCGTCTCCAGACGAAACCACTGGGGTGTGATCCTGCCGTCACGGTCAGTCAAAGACATCATCTGAATCGGTATATTGACCGGATCGTCTATCAGGATGCCTGCCTGCACGTTCTCTTCCATTCCTTACACCTCCCTCCTGATCTTTGGTGTAATATCATGTTATCAAACATACGTTCTGTTGTAAAGATGTAATATTTCCCTAAATCCACGAAACAATAACTGGCGTTATATTAATTAAAATGCCACTGGAAACATATAAGGCGGTATTTTTATAATCTCTTTATCGATAGACAGATTTTTAGGATGGATAATATACTGCGCTGCAATCTTCTTCCCATATATTTCTTTAAACCGGCCCAATGAGGTGGCCGTATAATTTTTTGATGATTTTACTTCTACCGGAAATACCTTAAAATTTGTTTTTCTTTCATTGGAAAGAAGGAAGTCTATTTCTATATCATTACGATGTTTTTCTTCATTATATCTTGTATAAAAATATAGTTTTCTTCCTTTAGCCGCCATCATCTGTGAAATAGCATTCTCATAAATCATTCCTTCGTTCAACGAAAGTCTTTCATTCATAATCTGCCTATAGAGCTGCTCATTCATAATCTCATTCTCACTGAAAGCAAGACTGACTAATAATCCTGTATCACCCATATAGCATTTTACGGCGGAATCATTCTTGTTTAACGCAAATCCCACATTGGGATCGTTGCATTTATAGCACAAATTGCAGATCATGGAATCATCCAACCAAAACAGAGGATCATCATATTGATCAAAAGATGCCCCTTCTTCAACCCTTTTTAAAACGATTTTCTTTTCATGGGTAGACAAATACGCCGGAATATTTTCAAATAATGCAGACACTCTTGAATTATATTTCTTTGCCGCCTTCTTGATATCATTCCTGTACAAATCAAGAATATCTCTCTTTTCTATATCTGCAGCCGCAAAATCTCTTCTGTTCTCAGCAAAGGCCACAACCGCCTGCGGCATTCCTCCAACCAGCATATACTCTTTAAATAAATGCATTGCTTTTGCATGCATCTTCTGGTCTAAGGGTTGCTTTTTGCTGTAGCAGTCGGCTATATAGGCGAGCAATATTTCTTCTCCCATATAGACCATAAATTCTTCAAAATCAACCGGATACATCTTGAGTTTGCGCTCTTCAGATGGAAGCGTGATATTCTCCACATTTTCCTTTATGGAAATCAGCGAGCCAGTCTCAATATAATCATATCTTCCATCTGCAACCAAATACTTTATTGCCTCTCTGGCTTTTGGAAATTTCTGTATCTCATCAAATATAATCAAGGATTCTCTCGGATAAAGCTTTACATTATATTCCAGGGAAATGAGTTCAAAAAAGATATCCAGGTTTATTAAATTATCAAAATACCCCAATATCTTTTTACTTGCCTTATTAAAATCAATCATCACATAGGATTTATACTCGTTTCTTCCAATTGCCTCCACCACAGTAGACTTTCCGATTCTTCTGGCGCCTTCAATCAGAAGAGCCTTTTCCCCACGACAATCTTGTTTCCACTCTGATATTTTCTGATATATCTTTCTCTTTATTTTCATGAAAATCCTCCTGATTCTAACATACGCGAAGTAATTTCATTAAATCTATTACAGTACGCAAAGTAAATTATAGACGATTTTCATATAATACGCAAGGTAATTAACATTTAAATTTCATACAATACGCAAGGTAATGAATCTAATGCGTCAACATCTCCTCAATAAAGATCCCATATCCCTTCGTGGAATCATTCACCAGCACATGGGTCACCGCCCCCACCAGTTTTCCATTCTGGATGATGGGACTGCCGCTCATGCCCTGGATAATACCACCGGTGAGCGTCAGAAGTTTCTCGTCTGCCACCCGGATGACGATTCCCCGGTTTACGTTTTCGTGCTCCAGATTGACTTCCACAATTTCCACATCATAAAACTCCGGTTCCCCGGAAACGGAGCAGATAATCTGTGCCGGTCCCAGTTCTATCTCCTGCTTTAAGGCAATGGGAATGGGCTCATAGCCGGATTTCTCCATACGATCCTCATCGCAGATTCCAAAGATGCCTTCCGCCGTATTTTCAGTAATCTCCCCGATCACGTTATCGCTGTCGTATTCGATATAACCCGTCAATTCTCCCGGCGCACCGTTGGCTCCCCTGGTGATGCCCACAATCTCTGTCTTATACAGCATACCCTCCTCCAGATTCATCAGGATAGAGGTATCCACATCGTTGATCCCGTGTCCCAGCGCCCCGAAAGTATGATCTGTCCCCTCATACGTCATGGTCCCGATTCCCTGGGCATTGTCACGTATCCATATACCAAGTTTCCACTCACTGCTCTTATTGATGTCAGGCTCTATCATAACATCCGTTATTTCATCGTTTCTCTTGATGGTCAATACCATATCTTTTCCTTCAGACTCCTCCACCAGTCTGATCAGCTGTTTCTTGTTTTCCACCTTTTCCCCATCAATTTCCAGAATGTAATCTCCCTTTTGCAGCGCATATTTGGCGGGCGACACTGTTTCCCCGCTGCTGTTCTCAAATTCTCCGACACCTACCACCAGCACGCCATTGGTCTTGACGTAAATACCGATAGGAATGCCGGAGGGAATCAGCATTTTATCCTGGATTACCTGGATATCCACATTTTTATAAGGAAGAACACCGAACAATTTCAGATCCATCTGATAAGTATCAATCGCATTCGCCCTGACTTTGACCGTATGTGCAAAATCCACGTGGATACTTCTTGCCGCATCCTCCGCTTCTATGGCCTCGGAATCCGCCAGTTCTGTCACGGAAGATACCTGCGCCGCCTCTTCCGGAATCCGGTAAATCTCCCCGGATACGGGAACCCTAAAGTCCAGTTCCTGTTCCACGCCGGCTCGAATCTTGATGGTGGAAGGAATCTTATCCCAATAGGTAAAATAAATTGTCACGATCAGGGCCGCCACCCCGACAATGAGTAAAATATATAAAAAGCCTCTGTATTTTTTTTCCTGTTGTTTGGTCATACATATCAAATCGCTCAATTTTCCATTCCTCGTCTTTCCTATTTTCTTAACAGAAAAAGGACACACATTACAGTATGTCCTTTCTAGTATATGAAAAATCCGATTTTTTAATTTAATATTGTTTTGTTTTTCTTGCCAAATCTTTCATTTCCTCAGCGTTTTTCAAAACATTCTCCGTAATCTGCGCGCCGCCAAGCATCCTGGCAAGTTCCTCCACGCTCTCGCGCTCCTCAAGCTTACGTATATCGGTGATAGACCTATCGTTTGCCACCTGTTTTTCTATATAAAAATGGGTGTCTGCCATGGCCGCAATCTGCGGCAGATGCGTAATGCAGATCAGCTGATGGCCCCTTCCCAAAATTCCCATTTTTTCTGAAACTTTCCAGGCCGTCCTGCCGCTGATTCCGGTATCGATTTCGTCAAATATCAGGGTCTCGATCTCATCCTTATCAGCCAGCACCGTCTTAAGCGCCAGCATGATACGGGAAAGTTCACCGCCGCTGGCCACCTGCGTCAGTTCCTTTAGCGATTCTCCGGTGTTGGTAGAGATCAGAAACGTGACCTGGTCATAGCCATTTTCTCCCAACCGTTCCTCATTGGGCGATACCTGAATCTCAAAGGCAACATGATCAAAATTCAAATCTTCAAGCGCCCTTCGCATTTCTTCTGATAAAATATCGGCATTTTGAACTCTTATGTTCGAAATTTTACTGCAAATTGTCAAAACTTCCTGATATAAAGTATCCGCTTTTCCTGATAATTCTATCCGATAAGCATCGTAATCCTGGTATTTGGCAATGGTTTCCTGCGCTCTTTCATAATAGGCAAGAATCTCCTCCACCGTATTTCCATATTTTGACTTTAAATGATTGATCAGATTGAGTCTTCTTTCCGTCTGGTCAAAAAGCTGTGCATCAAATTCCAGATTGGAAAGGTACTCCGCCAGCGCCCTGTTATAATCATTGAGCAGGCCGTCCATATCCAAAAGCTGCTTTTCAAATTCCTGCAGGGCATCATCATAGGCAGACACACTGCGGATTTCTTTGAGGGCGCGTCCCATCAAACTTCCCATGCCATTATCCTCATAACCGCACAGGCCGTGAACGTTCACTGTCGCTTCCCTGATCTTCTGGGCATAGAGCATTTTCTGGTAGGCTTTCTCTACCTCCTCATCCTCTCCCACAGTGAGAGCCGCCTCCGCGATCTCCTTGCACTCGAACTCGGCAAGGGATATCTCCCGCCTGCGGGTCTCTTCGTCCACTGTGTTCGAAAGCAGTTCTTCCCTGACCTCTTTATACTGTCTATAGCGCTCCTTCAGCGCTGTCTTGTGCACTTCCAGTTCCTCTCCCGCATAGGCGTCCAGGATTTCCATCTGTCTGGCCGCCTGGAGCAGGGATTGATGCTCATGCTGCCCGTGGATATCAATCAATATCTCCGCCAGCTGCTTGAGTTGTCTGGCTGTCACCGTCTCCCCGCACACCTTGCATACACTGCGGTTAGGCATAATCTTTCTCTGTATGATCACCTGGCCTTCCTCTATGGGAAGATCCAGTTCCTGTATCGCCCGGCGCTGCCTCTCATTCTCCACCTCAAAAGTCAGTTCCACCAGGGCATATTCCGCGCCGGACCGTATCATCTCTTTATCCGCTTTGGCGCCCAGCGCAAGATTGATGGAACCGATGATGACGGATTTGCCGGCGCCGGTCTCACCAGTCAGAATATTAAGACCTTCTGTAAATGAAACTTCTGTCTCATCAATCAGGGCCAGATTTTTCACATGTAAACTCTGTAACATTTTTATCCCCGTTTCCTGGAATCTTTTCTAATATCAGCGGTTTTCCCATATCCACCGCTCCCAATGCACCGCAGCCAATATTGCTGCACTCAGCGGGCCACCAGACGGCCAATCTTATCCATGACCGCTTCCGCATCCTTCTCATTTCTCATGGCCATCATCACCGTGTTGTCCCCCGCAATACAGCCCACAATCTCCTCTATTTTCAAAGCATCCACTGCGGCAGCCACCGCCATCGCCATACCGGACACCGTCTTTAAGACCAGGAGATTCTGTGCCAGTGCCATGGATACATACCCTTCTTTGAGTACCCTGCTGTACTTATCTCCCAGATGCGGTTCCTCCTGGGTAAAGGCCACATATTTCTGCTGTCCTTTCCCATTGGGAATCTTGGAGAGTTTCAATTCCCTGATATCCCTGGAAACAGTGGCCTGTGTGACCTCATATCCGCTCCCCCGCAGGCGTTCCACCAACTCTTCCTGGGTCTCTATCTCATGTCCGGAAATCAGTTCTATAATCTTTTCATGTCTCGCCTTTTTCATCGCTTTGCCGTATCCCTTATCATCCTTCCCCGATTTTTTTATGGAGTACCGAAAGGAAACTCTCCGTATTCAACTTTAAAATTCCTGTGGTCTTATCCGCCCTGCGCACCACGATTCTGTCACCGGTATACAGTGCCACCTTATGACTGCCGTCAAAATTAGCCTCCATACTCTGCCGGCCGCCATCCTTGCCCTGTGGGATCTCGATCGTAATCTCATCCTCCGGTGCAAACACAATGCTTCTGGTATTCAGCGTATGCGGACAGACCGGTGTCAGCAGAATCATCTTGGCCCCAGGCTTCACAATCGGGCCCCCAGCCGAAAGATTATAGGCTGTGGAACCGGTAGGTGTTGCCACAATCATACCGTCCGCACAGTAGGTAGTCAGGAACTGTCCGTTCACCAGAATATGAAAGGTCAATATCTGCAAAGAGCCACTGCGTGAAATCACAATGTCATTCAGGGCGTAATCCTCCTCGGCCCCCTCCCGATTCTCCACCCTGCCGGAAAGCATCATCCGATTCTCCCTGATGAAGTCATCCCGCAGCAACTTGTCCAAAGCCTCTTCCACATGGGCGCTCTCCACTTCTGCCAGATATCCCAGTGTGCCAAGATTGATCCCGAGAAGCGGCACATCACTGCCCATCATATTCCGGGCCGCCCGGAGCATGGTACCGTCTCCGCCCAGCACCAGTGCGCAGCCTGTCTCCCTGCCGCAATCCATAAGCGCCTGTTTCTCGTTCTTGACACAAAATGTCTCCCCGCCGCGACTCTCAATATATTCTACTATCCTTCTCGTCACATCGCCCTGAGGATCCTTCCCCTCATTGGTGATCAGATAAAACTTTTTCATCAATCATCTGGCCTCATCCAACTTATCGTGCGCTTCCGCAACCACCTGCCGGATACGCTCTGTCATCTCCTGTTCATGAGATATGCCGCTCTCCTGTGCCAGGACTGTGTGCAGCGCCCCAAGCGCTTCTGCCTCCGTCATGGCGATGACCGTTTCCGGAATCGCTGCTCTCTTTTCTATCCACAAAAGATACTCTATGTTTCCCTCGGGGCCCTTCACTGGCGAATAGGTAAGCCCTGCAACCACAAATCCGATCATATCCACATAATCTATTACTTTGTGTATCACCTCTGTGTGTACTGCGGGATCTCGCACCACGCCCTTTTTGCCTACCTTATCCCTGCCAGCCTCAAACTGTGGCTTGATCAGACATACCATCTGTCCGTTTGCGCACAGCAGATTTCTGGCCGGAATCAGAATCTTAGTCAGAGAGATAAAGGAAACATCCACCGAAGCAAAATCTATCGTTTCCGGAATGTCCTGGTCTGTCACATACCTGAAATTTGTTTTCTCCATACAGACCACTCTGGCATCGCTTCTCAGTTTCCAGTCCAGTTGTCCATGTCCCACATCGATGGCATAAACTTTCGCCGCACCGTTTTGCAGCATACAATCCGTAAACCCGCCTGTGGAGGCGCCGATATCCATACACACATTATCCTGCAAGATGATGGGAAACTGTCTGAGTGCCCGCTCCAGTTTCAAGCCGCCGCGGCTCACATATGGCAGCGGATTTCCCTTCACCTCAATCCGTATCTTACTCTCGTCAAACGTGGTACCTGCCTTGTCCTCCCGCTGGCCGTCTACAAAGACATTGCCCGTCATAAGTAACGCTTTTGCCTTCTCCCTGGACTGGGCATAGCCCTGTCTGACCAGAATCACATCCAATCTTTCCTTCATAAGTCCCTACTGATCCATCAAAGTTCTATACTTCTTGCCGACTTTTTCCACAATCGAACGGGCATCAATCCCAATCTCCTGCTTCAACAGTTCCACATTGCCATGTTCCACATATTCGTCCGGAATCGAAATGCCGATCACCCGCGTAGAAACGCCCAGGCTGTCCACATATTCCCTTACCTTCTCGCCATAACCGCCGCTGGCCACGTTTTCCTCCATCGTCACAATCAGGCGGTGCCCCTTACAGGCCTCTTTGATCAGTTCTTCATCTATGGGCTTCACAAATCTGGCATTCACAAGCGAACAGGCATATCCCTGCTCTATCAGCTGTTCCCGCACAGTTAACGCTACTTTCACCATACTGCCTACTGCCAGGAGCATGATATCCTTCTCCTGATAAATGACCTCACTCTTTCCGTATACAATAGGCTCCCTGTTATTTTTCAGGCCGTCAAAGGCCTCCCCTCTGGGATAACGGATCGCCACCGGCCCCCCGAAAGCAAGCGCAAACTTTATCATATCGGAAAGCTCCCATTTATTCTTAGGCGCCATAATATGCATATTCGGTATGGAGGACAGATAAGACAGATCAAAAATGCCCTGATGCGTCTCGCCATCACTGCCCACCAGGCCTGCCCGGTCTATGCAGAACACCACCGGAAGGTTCTGGATACATACATCGTGCAGAATCTGGTCATAAGCACGCTGCAAAAAGGACGAATAGATGGCCACTATGGGTTTCAGGCCCCCCGCCGCAAGTCCTGCCGCAAACGTCACTGCATGTTCCTCCGCAATTCCCACATCAAAGAATCGCTCCGGATACATATTGCGAAAACGCTTCAGCCCCGTACCGTCCGGCATGGCTGCCGTGATCGCCACCACTTTTTCGTCCCGCTGCCCCAGTTTGCACATGACTGTGGAGAATATATCCGTATAGTTCGCCTTGGTTCTGGGCGAACTGGGAATACCGGTCTCTATATCGAAAGGTTCTGCCCCATGAAATCTGGCGGGATGACGCTCCGCCGGCACATATCCTCTGCCCTTCTGGGTAATGACATGAACCATGACCGCCTTCTTCACTTTGCGGGCTTCCCTCAACATATGTACCATCTCCGGAATATTGTGACCGTCCACCGGTCCCAGATAGGTGATCCCCATATCTTCAAACAACATCCCCGGCACCACAAGATGCTTGAAACTGCTCTTGGCACGCCTGATCTGGGATACTACTTTATCCCCGTATTTGGACTTACCATGCAAAGAATTATAGACTCCCTCCTTCAGGCCAAGATAAGTATCCGCTGTTCGGATATTGTTCAGATACTTCGAGACACCGCCCACATTCTCGGAAATAGACATGTTATTATCATTTAACACAATAATGAAATTGGTCTCCAGACGGGAAGCGTTATTCAGCGCCTCATAAGCCATGCCGCCCGTGAGAGAACCATCCCCGATCACAGATACGATTGTCTGGCTGCCGCCCTGAAGATCCCTGGCTTTCACCATACCAAGACCTGCCGATATGGAAGTAGAACTGTGCCCCGTATCAAAACAATCACAGTCACTCTCCTTGCGCTTGGGGAAACCGCTCATCCCGCCAAATTTGCGCAAATTGACAAACCCATCCCTTCTGCCCGTCAAAATCTTATGCGTGTAGGACTGATGTCCCACATCCCAGATCAGTTTATCTTCCGGCAAATCCAGGAACAGATGCAGAGCCATTGTCAGTTCCACTGCCCCCAGATTGGATCCCAGATGCCCGCCTGTCACGCTGATGGTCTGAATCAAAAACTGCCTGATCTCCTCCGCCAAAACACCATAATCTTCCGGTGCGATCTGCTTAATATCATTTGCCTGTTCAATTTTTTCCAATAACATGGTATGCCCCTTATTTTTCTCTGTAGATCAACTGTTCCACCAACGCTTCCAAAAAGAGGTTCCGCTGTCTGAATGACTGCAAGATCGAAATCGCCTCCCTGGAAAGTCCCTTTACCTGCTCCCTGGATTCCTCCAGGCCGTGCATGGACACATAGGTAAGTTTATTGTTTTTCTCATCGCTTCCCACAGGCTTACCCAATACCTCCAGACTGCTTGTCACATCCAGGATATCATCCTGAATCTGAAAGGCAATACCGATATTGTAAGCGCACTTCTCAATCTGTGAAACTGCCATGTCGTCCGCCCCGGCCAGTACCGCGCCGATCATCATGGCTGCCTGGATCAGAGCCGCCGTCTTATGCTCGTGAATATACAGAAGCATGTCTTTGGTGACACGCTCCCCCGGCTCCTCCGCCTTAAGATCTGCGCACTGCCCTCCGATCATACCGTAGATACCGGCCTTGCCTGCGAGTATCTGCATCGCCCGCGCCGTCCTTCGATAGTCCTGTACTTCTGATATGCCGTCAAATGCGGCCGCTGCTGTCTCAAAAGCATAATTCAAAAGCGCGTCCCCCGCTAACACCGCCATACCTTCTCCATAGACGATATGCGTGGTCTTACGGCCTCTGCGGTAATCGTCATCATCCATCGCCGGCAGATCATCGTGCACCAGGGAATACGTATGGATGCACTCTAAGGCCATCATAAAGAGAGACAGTCTGTCGTCCGCACCGCCAAACAGCACTGCGGTCTCCGCCATCAACATGGGGCGCAGCCTCTTCCCGCCGCCCAGGGCCGCATAATTCATGGCCTCTGCCACAGTGCGCTGGTATCCTTCTTCTCTGGGCAGACGATTTCTGATCAGCTCCTCAATCTGCTCCGTCCTTTGCTGCATTTCTTCCTTAAAATTCATCTAAACCACCATCTTCATTAATCTGTAGTACCTTTTTTTCTACCTGATCGATTGTCGCATTACAATGCTGCAACAGCTTCATTCCCCTGTTATACTCCTGAAAAGACTCCTCCAGCGTAATCTCTTCCGCCTCCAGATGGGCAATCACTTCCTCAATCTGTTCAAAAGTCTCCTCTAAAGATAACGGTTGTTCTTGTTCTTCCTGTATCGGTGTATCCTTATCCTTCATGCCGTCCTCCATGTATCCTAAAGTCAGTTTTCTCCAACTGTCGCAACACGATTTATATCTTCTGCAAGTTCCCTCATCTCGGTATCCGTTACCTCAGCTTTTATCCGTCCATCCTTCACATAAACCATAATCTGATCCCCCGCGGCAGCCTGCTGCACACTGGACAATGTCCTGCCCCCTGCATCCGATACGTAGGAATACCCCTGACACAGTTTATCTAACGGTGACAGGCCCTTCATCTGTTCTGCATAGAGGGCAAGCCTGTGCTTTCTGTCGATCAACTGCCTCTCCATGCCCTTCTGCAATCTTTCCTCTAAAGATAACGCCTGTGTCCTTTTCATGCGGATCATATTCACCGGGCTGACGTATTTTAATCTTACCCGGTACTGCTCCACCTCTCTGCGGGCCCGCTGCATCACAATGTCCAGATGATGTCTTATGGTATATGCGTATTCATCCAGCTTATCCTGAAGCTGTCCTATGTCATAGACCGCAAGTTCGGCAGCTGCCGATGGAGTCGGCGCCCTGAGATCCGCCACAAAATCCGCTATGGTCGTATCCGTCTCATGCCCGACAGCGGAAATCACAGGAACACTGCAATCAAAGATGGCCTGTGCCACCGCTTCCTCATTGAACGCCCAGAGGTCTTCGATGGAACCGCCGCCCCTGCCGACAATGATCGTATCCACCCCTTGTCTTTCCAGCGCGCGGATACCGCTTATGATACTGGGAACCGCCGCCTCCCCCTGCACGATCGCCGGATAGAGAATAATCTGTACATAGGGATTCCTTCTGCTGGCAATATTGATAATATCCCTCACTGCCGCCCCCGTGGATGCCGTCACCACACCGAGCGTCCTGATATAGCGCGGGATCGGCTGTTTATACTGGGCTGCAAACATTCCCCGCTCTTCCAGTTCCCGCTTCAGACGCTCATACTGTTCATAGAGAGCGCCTGCACCATCCAGGGAAATCTCCCTGGCATAGAGCTGATATCTGCCGTCCCGTTCATAGACATCTACGCTGCCGTTAACCACCACCTGCTGCCCCTCCGCCAGCCGAAAAGCCAGGCCCTTGCGGCTGGAAGCAAACATAACGCATGCTATAGATCCTTTTATATCCTTTAATGTAAAATAAATATGTCCAGAGGTATGATATTTGCAGTTGCTGACTTCTCCTTTCACCCGAATCGACTGCAACATAAAATCCTGCGTGAACATATTTTTAATATAAGAATTGACCTGTGCAACTGTATATATATTCTGCATGGACACACCTGCCTTATGCAAATTTAGCCAGAATACCATTCACAAATCCGGAAGATGCATCCTGCCCAAATTTCTTGGCAAGTTCCACTGCCTCATTGATCGCCACACCTGTGGGAACATCCTCATCATAACAGATCTCATAGACTGCAAGTCTGAGAATCGTCAAATCCACTTTGCTCATTCTGGTGGTATCCCACCCTTCTGCCTTCTCGTTTAACCGGCAGTCAATTTCCGCAAGCTTTTCGGAAATCTTTCTGAACTTCCCGGATACATAGACCGCATCTTCATCCTGTGCCGCCTCTTCATCCTCGAAAAAGAGCTGTTCCTGCTCCGGCATATCTTCCATTTTGTTAAACTCTACGCGAAACAGTAACTTAAATATCTGCTCCCGCAACTCTCTTCTGCTCATATTGACTCCCGCTCTGCCTTATTTTTCCTTTGTCACATTAATTCCTGCAATACGGATATTGACATCCTGCACCTCTAAACCTGTCATGTTCTCTATCGCGCCCTTCACTTTATTCTGGACACGCTGACAGGTCGCCGGAATATTATATCCATACTCCATGGTGATGGCCAGTTCCACCTTTACCTTCTTATTTGACACATAAACCCTGGCACCCTTATAAAGGCTCCTGACACCCACCCTGTTTAACAGTTCATTGGTCATATTACCGGCCATAGCAGCCACGCCGTCCACCTCTGTAGCTGCCAGAGCCGCAATCATGGCTACCACATCATCCGCAATCTTTACGGTTCCGAATTTTTCATCTTCATTCAACACGTAGGAGTTTCTGGTTGTTTCCTGTTCCATAAGCAATAACCATACCTTTCTCTCATTTGGATTAAGTATATCAAAATTTCTGTTTTTTGCCTAGCCCTATTCCTTCTAAAGCCAGAAGCTCATGCTGTACTGTTTCTCATTATCGGTATAGGACACCGCACCGTCCGGACAATCCAGATACTGAAAAATCCCCTGTTCCAAAATAAGCGCGGTCTGCATCTGCCGATACGTCTCATAATCAGCGCATTTCAACGTCACATAGGTATTTCCCTTCTCATAACCATCCGCAAAAATCTGCTCCAGCCGTTCCTCGTCCCATTCCGTAAAGTAGACACCCTCCCGCACATAATAATTTGCTTCCAGAGCGGTACACTCCGGCAAATCCACCACATTGTCCAACGTGTGTGTCAGTTCCAGCTGTTTGGTGGTCACGCACAGATAATCATAATTAATGGTCGGTATCTTCTCTTCCGGATAGCTTCCTCTGCCGCCGACCGCCTGATAGGAGGCATCTCCCCAGGTGGCGTCCACATAATAGTATTCCCCATCTATCCTCACCAGATTCCAGGCATGTCCCTCTCCGCCGATCACCCTGCCCAGCACCAGCGTTGCAAAGATATCCGCCTGATTCAACAGATACTGTGTGGCCTTGGCATATCCCTGACAGACAGACCTTCCCTCAATAAACACGGAGCAGATATTCTGATTGTCCCGGGCCGCAGCGTCATAGTCCGTATGATGGATCAAATATTCATATATATATTTCACCTTCTCATACTCATCTGCATCCTTCGGCATTCCTGCCAGGCACTGGTTTACATAATTATCTATCTGTACCTGTTTTTCGGCCACTTCACTCTGCGTGAAATGGTATGTCCCGGTAAAAGTTACCTTTTTGAGCACATCTCCCAATGTGTATTCCGTATAGCTATACCCATCCACATAAAAAATTTCCGGATGATCATTCAACACACACTGAAATATATGGGCAATCTTTTCTTTATCAAAAATGGACAGCTTTACCTCCTGTCTGAAGTTCACCAGCGCATCCAGAATCTCCAGATAAACAATCCGCTCTTCCTCAGACAGCATCTGATAGGCATAACAGTTTTCCAGTGACACCTGAATCTGTGCGTCATCCTGGCGAATCACCTGTTCCGAACTCTCAAATTCTGTCTGCTCCGCTCCCATGTCAGCCTGCAAATACAGATCTCTCACCTCATGGGGCTGGCGATGCCAGGCATAGGCCAATGCACCGATCAGCGTCAGCATCCCTATGAATAATACTCCTGTTCTTCTCATCAGCCTATGCTCTCCTTTTAGCAGATTTCCCCTGCTCGTCCTCTAATTCCTGCCAAACTCTGACAAAACCAATCCTTCATTCCGATCCAGTGTCATACCAATGCTCCACGGATTGACAAACAACAAGAGGGGATTCCCTTTCAAATCCTTAATCTTCTTCATATCGGAAGTTCCTGTCAGCTTGTCCAGATCAATCTCCTTATTCTCAATCCACCTGATATGTTCATAGGGCAGATTCTCCAGCTTAATCTCCACATTATATTCGTTTTCCAAACGGTATTTGAGGACATCGAACTGCAAAACACCGACTACCCCCACTATAATCTCCTCCATACCGGTATTAAACTCCTGAAAAATCTGAATGGCGCCTTCCTGTGCGATCTGCGTAATTCCCTTGACAAACTGTTTTCTCTTCATGGTATCCATCTGCCGGACTCTTGCAAAATGCTCCGGTGCAAATGTGGGGATTCCTTCGTAGGCAAACGATTCCTTCGGCATGCAGATAGTATCTCCGATAGAAAATATGCCCGGATCAAACACACCGATGATATCCCCCGCATAAGCCTCGCTTAAAATCTTTCTCTCATCCGCCATGATCTGCTGCGGCTGGGACAGGCGCAGCACCTTCCCGCCCTGCACATGCCGTACTTCCTCAGTCACATCAAACTTGCCGGAGCAGATTCTCATAAAGGCTATCCTGTCACGGTGTGCCTTATTCATATTAGCCTGAATCTTAAAGACAAAGGCGGAAAAATCATGTTCCACCGGATCGATCAGCCCAATATCCGCCTTACGCGCAAGGGGTGTAGTCGTCATCTTCAGAAAATGCTGCAAGAAGATTTCCACACCAAAATTCGTAAGCGCCGAACCAAAAAATACGGGCGTCAGATCACCGGCCTGAATCTGCGCAAGGTCGTAGGGCGCACTGGCGCCGTCCAAAAGTTCGATTTCCTCCATAAGCTGCGCCATGTTCGCTTCCCCGATCTGCGCCTTTAATGCTTCTTCCTCCGAGACCGGAATTCTGGTGGCATGTCCCTCTTTGGTGCCTTTTTCTGTATCCGAATAGGTAATGACACACCTGGTCTCTCTCTCATAGACGCCCTGAAAGTTCTTACCGGAACCGATGGGCCAGTTGATCGGACAGGTCGCAATCCCTAATTCCTTTTCGATATCGTCCAGAAGTTCAAAGGTATCATTGGCATCCCTGTCCATCTTGTTGATGAATGTAAAGATAGGAATATGGCGCATCACACATACTTTAAAAAGCTTGCGCGTCTGCGCCTCCACCCCCTTGGACGCATCTATGACCATTACTGCGGAATCCGCCGCCATCAGCGTTCTGTAAGTGTCCTCCGAAAAGTCCTGGTGTCCCGGTGTATCGAGAATGTTGATGCAAAAACCGCCGTATTCAAACTGTAACACCGAGGAAGTGACAGAGATACCTCTCTCCTTCTCTATCTCCATCCAGTCCGAAACCGCATGTCTGGCTGTGGCCTTGCCTTTGACACTGCCCGCCAGATTGATGGCGCCTCCATATAACAGGAATTTCTCGGTCAGGGTTGTCTTACCCGCATCCGGGTGCGATATGATCGCAAAGGTTCTTCTTTTGTTAATTTCGTCCGCATAATTACTCACGTTTTTATCCTCCAGATTATGCTTACAGCATAGATGTTCCGCTAAATTTGGGTTCTATTCCAAAACAGGCAAGCACTGTTGCCCCAATATCCGCAAAAGTCTCCCTGGTGCCCAGATTGCCCGGTGTCACCTTCTGTCCATACATCAGAAACGGCGTATGTTCCCTGGAATGATCTGTGGACACCGTATATCCCGGATCACAACCATGATCTGCCGTGATCATCAGAACATCATCTTCCCGCAGTCTGCGCAGCATCTCTGGAAGCTGTTTGTCAAAATAAGTGAGCGCTCTGGCATAACCGTCAATATCATTCCGATGTCCGTAAAGCATATCATAATCTACCAGATTGACAAAGCAAAGTCCCTCAAAATCCCGTTCCAGATATTCAAACGTCCTTTCGATTCCTTCCTCGTTTCCTTTCGTGTAGACAGCCTCCGTAATCCCTCTGCCCGCAAAAATATCCTTGATCTTCCCTACCGATATCACATCCCTGCCGGCGTCCTTAAGCTGATCTAGCATTGTCACAGCCGGCGGTTCCAAAGAAAAATCGTGTCTTCTGGGAGTTCTCGTATAATTGCCGCTTTCTCCGATGAAAGGCCTGGCAATCACCCGCCCCACTCCGTGTCTGCCCTGAAGGATTTCCCTTGCCATTTTGCAATACTCATACAGGGTTTCCACCGGCACCACGTCCTCATGCGCCGCAATCTGGAATACGCTGTCCGCCGAAGTATAAACAATCAAATCACCCGTTCTCACATGCGCATCGCCATAATCCCTGATGACTTCCGTGCCGGAATAAGGTTTGTTGCACAGAACCCCTCTCCCGGTTGCCTGTCGAAACGCTGAAAGAACTTCCTCCGGAAACCCTTCCGGGTAGGTGGGCAGCGGCTGAGAGGATAAGATCCCTGCGATCTCCCAATGCCCTATGGTGGTATCCTTTCCTTTGGATGCCTCCTTCATACGGGCAATCCTGGCCTGCGGTGCCTGCACGCCTTCCCTGCAGGTAACTCCGTCTATATTGAAAAGTCCCAACGCCGCCATATTGGGCATGGAAAAAGCAGAGCTTGAGGACACAGACCGCAGGGTATTCGTTCCTTTATCCCCGTACGCCTCTGCATCCTCCATCTCTCCGATTCCAAAGCTATCTAATACGATCAAAAAAACTCTCTTCATCTTTTGCCTCCATATCCTATGATTTCACAGCACAATCAGGCCGCAAAACGCCATACGAATATATAGTACCATAAAATCATTTGCAATGCACCTACTTGTTACCGCACTGACAATTCCTGACATTTTCACCGCTTTTGTGACCTTAGTCCGCATCCACTGTGCTGATGATAACCGCATCCGCGCTAACCCCGGTCTTGCGGATTACGATATCCTCAATCTGCGCACGCTGCGCCTCTGTGAGTTCATCGGTATTGACCACCACATCCACGCTTTCACCATCAATGCTGACCACAGCATCACTAAACCCTTTGGCTTCCAGAAGAATTTCTGCCGCCGTCTCTTTTTCCGCCACATCCGTCATGGCGATCATATTATTGACAGCTTCCTGCTTCTGTGTCTCACTGATATTCGCATTGTTGATAATCTCCAGGAGCGTCTCCTTGTTCTGTGCCCTGGTCTGTTCCTTCTGTAGCTTCGCACCGGATAATTCAGAATTCATGCCTGCCGAAGTAAACACTGCCTCCCCCGGCACTTCATCCATCTGCTCTTCTGCCAGCGCCTCAGCCAATTCTTCATCCACATTGCCGCTGTCCACCATGGTAACATCCTCGTCAAGGCTCTCAATGTCACCGGAAGCCTGCACAAAATCTTCCTCCGACAAATCCATCAGCGCTGAATAATCTGACTCTTCCTCAGTTCTGATAAGACTTGAACCGCCATCTGTGGTAACAGTCCCGCTCACGGACATAATCTCTTCATCTGTCACCTTCGTGCCTGCAAAATTCAAATAACCTGCTACCGCAATCATGATTGCAAGCGCTGTGATCATCATTTGGTTCTTCTTGATCATATTTTTCAATTTCTTCTCCCCTTCACTGATTATTGTTTTTCATCTTAACTATTGTTATTTTATTCATGTCTATATCAAATAATACCTGAATTGCTTCGATTATATTCCGGCGCACCTCCGGCTGGTCTGCCCCCTGTGCAATCACCACAACACCCTCCACTTCCGGCATTATGGTCTTGACCACATAGGGAACCTCCCGCCCTCTGTCATCCACCGTATAAATCGTCTTTTTCTCTATCCTGTTCTGCACTGTTCTGCGGCTGCCGCCTGCTGCGTCCGCCTCCGCAGTCTCCGTATTATCTTCCATGCCATCCTTCGCCAGTATCTTCTGTTCTGATTCTTTCAGTGTGATCAGAACCTTCACCTGGCCGGCTCCTTCTATATATAGAAGCGATTCCTCCAGCTTCCTCTCCCAGTTCTCCACGTAATCTGCACTCCGCTCCTCTACGGCGGACTGTTTTTGTTCGCTCATCTTATCACTTTTATTGTCCGATATACCGGACATTGTTGTATCTTTTTCAACAGGAAGAGAAATCACACACAAAAGAATCCCCAGAAGTATCACAATCAGGCACTGGTCTTTACGAAGTTTCTTTCCACCCGTCAGCTTCTCAAGCAGCTTTTTACCATCCTCCAACACAGGTCACCTCCACGCCATCCGGTACGATACCAAGAATTTCAGCAAAAATCTCCTGATACTTGGAAGCCGTCTCTTCCTTTTCCTGTCCGCTTTCCTTCCCAATCACAATGTCCTCAACAAGAACAGGTGTTATCGTCTCTTCTCCTCTTGGAGCCATCACAACCGCCACCTTTTCAAGCTGTAGTCCACTTCCCGCCGCGCCTGTTTGAGCGCTGTCACCCTCTTCAAATACCAGAGATACCGCATTCACACAATAGGCTTCCTCCGCAATGGCCTGATCTAATCTGAATTTTATTTCCTTCTCCAACTGCTCCACCGCCATATCATCTGCACTCCTGCCCGTCTCCTGCCAGAGATCTTCCGCCTCATAGTTCTGCATAATCTGCTCCATCCCTGTCTGCCACTCATTCTCCAGATCATTCTGTGCAGCAATAAAGGGCCGTATAAACAGGAACAATACTATAACACTTGATATTAATTTGATATACTTTTCATACTGTCTGCCGGGTGCAAAATGTATGACTGCCTGGGCAGCAATCATAAAGAGACCTATTTCCCTGATAGATTCAAGCATCCTGCCTTACCCCTCTTCCTCACATCATATATCTGCCTGTCGTATAGGTAATAATCGCTATCTGAATAACAAACATTCCCACCGAGGCAAGCACGATCTTTAACAGCATCAAATGCCCATCGCCCACCCGGTTGGCACAGCCCGTCATGCGTTTGTCACTGACTATGCCGATCAACGCCGCACTCAGTTTGACCACACAGGACAACAGGGCCAGTTTCAAAATCGGTATGCCGCACAAGCCAATCAATACCAGCGTAATATAGATACCAATACTGTTCTTGACAAGCACTGCGGATCCGACCACCATCTCAAACATCCCCTCTGTCAATCCCCCTATACCCGGTATTGCTGATATCGCCTTCTTAAGCGCCGTTGACTGCAAAGAATCTATAACAGGTGATATCATAGCCTGCAAAAGACTGAATCCCGTAATAATTCCCAGTGTCACCTTGATGCTGCCGCCTATCACCTTCTCGATCAATTCCAGCAAAAGCCCCAGCTTTTCTTCCATCCAGATGCCATTGATAACCGTCAGAAGCACATACCCGCAGACCAGCGGCAAAAGAACCGACAGATAGCCCCACTCTATGAAATAGACTACAACCAGCAGCAAATGATAATATGCTGAGGCCGAGACCAGGCCCGAAGCGCTTCCCACTACAATCATATAGGTAGGGATATACAGCCGGATAAAGGTTGTAACACCATGCAGAATCTCCTGTACCGTACCGGCTGCCTCCGCAAAAAACTTAAGGAGCACCGCGATCAATAGCAGATAGACAAAATAGAAAGCCAGATCCGATACCTGATGATCCTTGAAAAGGTCTGCAAAATTAGAAAAAAGCGCCGCAGCAATCCCCAGAATAATAATGGTCAAAAACAGGACCTGCAATTCTTCTTTCTGGTATTGTATTGCACCCGTTATTCCATTCCCCAGTATCTTCAGGGCATCCCACAGCCTTCCCTGCATGACACAGGAGAACACTTCCTCGCCATCAAAGGTAAATTCCGGGAACAGTTGTCCCAAATCCATGGAAACCGCGTCCATCTCCAATTCATCCCACACAACGCCTCCTTCCACCATCTGCCTTTCCCTCCTCATCCGGCAAGCGCCTGTATATTTTCCATCAGAGCCAGAAGCACCGGCATCCCCACAGATAGAATATAAAGTTTCCCCAGCATCTCAACTTGTCCGGCAACACCTCCATATCCGGCATCTTTACAGATACCGGCACAAAATTCACAGGCATATGTGGCTCCCACAGCCTTTAAAAGCAGTGTGAGAAACTGATAGTTTTCGTTCAGATATCCCCGAATCTGCTCCATCCCTGTCAATATATTTATAAAATAGCGCATGATATATTCCAGAATAATAAGGCAGACGGCAACAGCGATATAGATACCGTACTCTGCCTTATAACTTTTTACGGACACCGCAAACAGCACACCCACAATGCCTATCAGTCCAATCTTAACCATATCCATATCGGTTTCTGCCCTTCATCCTTCCTTACATGGCAAACAGTTCCTGCACCATTAGAAACAGATCATAAATATAAGGAATGATCCAAGTTAAAACAAGAATTAATCCTGCCAGGCTAATCAGAAAGGCATGTTCCTCTCTGCCGCTATACTTTAAAACTTGATTTAATATTGTCACCAAGATACCCACTGCTGCTATCTTGAAAATCAGACTTATATTCATGAATCCTCCTCACCAGTTTCCTCATAACAACAGAATCGATAAAAGCAACCCTGCCAATATACTGACACTGCCTATCATTTTTGATTTGTTCTCATAGGTTTCTTCCGCCTTCTGGCATTTCCCGGACAGTAATCTGACGGCCTGCTCAAACCCCAGTGCCTGACGCGTCTCTTCCTGTAGGCCCAGACAGGCCGGCAGTTGACGGATAATCTCTCTCTCATCCTCCTGCAAGGGCAGATTTTGCAGACAGACTCCCATCTGTTCTCCCCAGACTTCCTTCAGTCCTGTGCCATCCCCTTCCAGCATCTGCCTGTGGATCTCCCTGAAACAGGGCGAATAGCAATCGTCCACATTGTCTGCAAGAATCAGGCAGATTTCCGGCAGTGTATGCTTTCCATAACTGATTTCATCCTGCATCCTGCGTATGATGCGTATCAATTCCCGCAAATGTCTGATCCGCTCCTTCTCCTGCCTTACTTTCAGTCTGCCAAGTCCCATACAGCCAGCCAGGATACAGAAGATTCCCACTATCTTATACATGGTTTTCCTTCTCTGTCATAGACTCCCTCCATGACACAACGCCCATTTGCACGTTTTAATACCACGTACCTGTCAAACAGCCCTTCCTCGATTACATAGCGCATGTATTTTTTATTTTGAATCTCTGAGAGAGAACTGCCATGAATTGTTGCCATCAATTTGCAGCCGCAGCCGCACGCCATCCGCAGCGCTTCCATATCCCTGCTGCTCCCCAGTTCGTCCACGGCAATCACCTGCGGCGCCATCGACCGGATCAGCATCATCATGCCTTCCGCCTTGGGACAACCGTCCAGCACATCCGTCCTGCTTCCCACATCATTCTGTGGAATTCCCATATAACTTCCCGCAATCTCCGAACGCTCATCCACAACACCGACATTCACACCTTGTCCGTATACCGTTCCGTCCGAAATCTGCCTGATGATATCCCGCAGCATGGTCGTCTTACCGCCTCCCGGCGGAGAAATCAGAAGCGTATTACATACCCTGCCCTCTTCATATAGAAAAGGAAGTACCGGATCTGCCGCTCCCTTTATTTGATTGGCAATACGGATATTTAAATAACGTATGTATTTTATATTTCTGATGCGCCCTGTGTCTTCCAGGATAACCTGTCCCGCCATTCCCACCCGATGGCCGCCCTGTATTGTGAGAAATCCCTGTCTGATCTCATCCGCAAAAGCATAGAGGGAATACTGGCACAAATGCTGAATCATCTCCTCTATCTCCTGCCCCGTAATTCTGGCTCCGGCATCCTGCCTGTCCACAATCCGCCCTTCCAGATCCACATACTTCTCCCTGCCTCCGTCAACGACAATCACCGGCTGCCCGGCCCGAAACCTTAATTCTTGCAGATTGTCGCATAAATCGGCCATCCCCTGCCACCGGTGCCTCATTTTTTCCGGAAACATACGTAAAAGTTCTTCCCTGCGCATTCCTCTTCCCCCTTATCTCAATATATGAACCTTTGTCCAGGTTATGACAGCAAAATCCAGTTGGTTTTTTCTAAAAATATGCCATACAGGAAAAAAGATACAAAAAAAATCTGTAGCATTTTCCTGCAAAAGAGGGTAAAATATGTAGAGACAATTGAGAATAGAAGAGGGATTTTATGAAACTGGACATGCATTGCCACACAAAGGAAGGCTCACCGGACGGCAAGCTGGAACTGTTAGAAAATATCGCTATCTTAAAAGAAAAGGGCTATCAGGGTATGCTGATCACCGATCACAACTCTTACAAAGCCTATCGCTATTATAAAAAACTGGCCAAAAAGCCTGATGATTTCGTTGTATTAAAGGGAATTGAATACGATACCATCAACGCCGGACATATGCTGATTATCATGCCCACAGGCGCCAAACTCCCCATTCTGGAATTGAGGGGACTGCCCCTGCTGCTTCTGATAGAGATTGTACATCTCTACGGCGGTATCCTGGGTCCGGCTCATCCCTGCGGCGAAAAATTCTTAAGCATCAAAAACACACTGCGCGGTAATATATCAGACGAAATCTATCGTAAGTTTGATTTTATAGAAGGATACAATGCCTGCGAGGACGCGGATTCCAACATGCGTGCCATGACGCTGGCCGCTCGTTTTGACCTGCCCTGTTTTGGCGGCAGTGACTCTCACAAACCGGACTGCGCTGGCTTCGGCTATACTGTGATACAGGAAAATATTACCTCAGAGACAGAATTGATCGCATATATCCGGGCAAAAAAGCCTACTATGATCGGCGGACTTCACTACACCCATACCACCAAATCCAAACTAGGAAAGGTCAACAATGTACTGGTCTATTCTTTCTGGGTATATAATAAATTTCTGGCGCTTTTTCGCCGGAAAGCCCGCAATCTGGAACTGATGGAGGACCAGATCCTGGATTCCATCCGTGCCGCCAAACATAAAAAGACACGTTATATTCCACTGGGAGAAGAGCAATAAAACAGGACGCTGTCCATCTATGGGAGGCGTCCTGTCAGTTTATTCCCTACTTCCTTTTACTGTTCGCAATCTTTTTCAATTCTTCAAATGCATTCTTATATGTCCTGGATTCCATGGTAGGATTGTTCCGAATCATATCCCTCTTATAAAAATCCAACAGCCTGGTCTCATTTTTCTGCCGTTCCAGATATTCACCAAACCTGCCGCGCAGTTCCGCAATCTCTTCTTTCACGCTTTCCCCATAGGCAGTAGGCACACTTAACAGGGTTTCCTTGATCGCCGCAAAGCGTTGTTCCAATGCTTCCGTTATCTCATTCATCCAAAGTTCTCTGCGTTCTTCCCTCTCCTGCCGCTTGCATTCCTTCTCCTCATTATTAAAAGCCACAATCACATCCAGACGGCGCTGCATACGTTCCAGTTCCTCCTTCGCCCTCTCGATCTTGACCAGAATATCCCGCAAATCCAGAGCTGCCTTAAAGGAAAGTGTAAAGTCCGCCACGATATATATCGTGAGAAGAACCGTCACCCAGGCAAGCACACGGCCTGGTATCAACAATACCTTTTGCTCAATGGGCGTATGTATCACCCTTGTCATTAAAATAGTGAAAAAACCCCAGACTACAGAAGATCTCAAACAAATATGACCCTGAAAATTAAAGGGCCTGTTGGAGTAATCCCAGTATCTCATCTTAAAAAGCGCTTCCATTGCCACGCCAGTCACATACTCCAGTGCAGTTGCACCAATAACACCTGCTATATATGTTAAAAGGACATTATCGCGAAACGGCATCGACACCACAAGCATCATAATGGCGCCGCTCCCATAAAGCGGAAGAAACGGTCCCCGCATAAATCCTCTGTTTACCAGCTTTTTGGATTTTATAGAAACAAAAGCAGATTCAAAACACCAGCCAAAAAAGCAATACATATAAAAGAAAAACAACCACTGAAATCCATTATAACCAAACATCAAACCATGCTCCTGTATATTATGTAAACTTTTATTCCCCTAGCGATAAACTTCCACACAGATCCTAAGCTTTCCCTTGCGGGTTTCGCCCTGCTCTCCTGTGTAGATAAATCTGCCAAATCCCCGCACCGTTACCGCATCGCCCGGTTTCAACAGATAACTGCCGCTCTCCGTCAGTCTTCCGTTGATAAATATTTTACCGGCTCCAAACAATTCCTGGCTCTGGCTTCTCGCCATATTGTACAATTTGGATATTACCCCGTCAATCCGCGGGGAAGCTACCAACACCGTCACACTCTCCGGCGAAGGCGCTGCAAGCTGCTCTGGTATATCACAGACAAGACATTTCACCCTGGTCCGCCGCACCTGCTCAAGATGCGCCGTCAAATAGGGCGCGATCGCATCCTGACAAAACAGATATGCCGCCTTTTCCTGCACAAAAATATCTCCTATCGTATCTCGCTCAATCCCCAGATTCATGATTGCACCCAGAAAGTCCCTGTGCGTGAGATTTTCCGCAAATTTCAGGTTCAGGGGTTCGATCCGCAGGCAAAGAATGGGGTAGTCTTCCGCATAACCAAGACTTTCCTCATTCCCAAACCGAATCATCTTACGTTCACTCAGCGGACTGCCGCCCTCCATCCCACATCCGGCATAGGCCAGCTGGCCGCTGATCTCATGATAAGCCTGCTGCTCAGAAAGTCCCAGAAACGGGGTAAACGTATAAACACTCTGGCTGTATGAACGCCTGGCCAGTTCCAACAGACGTTTTTTGATCTGCTGTAAATCCTTATCCGTTTCCATCACACGAAACTTATGACCTCTTCTTTCGGGGCTTTGGTCGGTTCCACGCTGACAGCATGTAATACCGGCCCTTCCCCCTGATAGTCCGCAAAGTATTCCTTCTCCACCCTGGCCGTTACCTGCACCCACTGCTGATTCTGTAAGGAACCTGCTTTCTCATACTCGCAGGCATATCCCAGAAAGGCCATATCTTCCGCACAACAGGTCATCGCCATACGCCCCGGCACAAAATACCCCTTAGGAAACTGTTCCGGCTTCAAAACCATTGCCACAAAGCGGATTGTCTTGCCCTCATAACGCTCCAAATGATCCAAGGAGTCCAGATACCAGATACCATAACCCTCGTTATCTAATTCGATGACCGGTGCCTTTAAGTCATATGGCAGGTCTTCTTCCATAATCTCATTGATCTCCCCATTGGCGTCCTCAAAGACAATCTCCGCCTTGGGATTAATAGCCTTGATATTGCGCTTATAGGTTCCAAGATCCTGTATTCCGTCACACCGATTAAAAATGATCAGTTCCGACTTACGAATCTGCTCCGCCAGCAGAGATTTCATATTGGTGAAATACATCGGAAAGGTAGATGCGTCAATGGTGGTAATCTGCTGCTCTATCTTCCAGTGCCAGGGCAGTTTCATCTCCTTATAATTCCACATGCCATTATATTCAATGAGAATACGCTCCGGTTTATATTTCTTCTCCAGTTCAATCAGCCTGTTGGGCGTAAAATCTGATTCTTCCTCTATCAGCACCAGTTCCGTATGGCTCTGCTTCAGAAGGTCGGCCTCATATTCGTTCTCCCCTTCTTCACAGAGGATTAGCAGTGTCTTCCCACGTATCTGAAAATAGGGCTGGGCCAGTGTATAAGTGATAAATTCTGTTTTACCGCTCTCCAAAAATCCGTTGATCACATAGACCGGTTTCATACGATTCCTTCCTTCCTGCTATTTCTGAAATAATGCCGCCAGTTTGTCCTCTTTCAGCTTTGAACCAATGACACAGAATTTACCTGTCACATCCGGCTTCCCGCTCCTGACATTTCTCTCCTCCGGCACATAGTCAAAATAAATCCAGCCGCCATCTGTGGAAGGCACCATGCCTTTCGCTCGAAGTACCAGACCGTATTCTTCTTCCTTATCCAATTCTTCCAGAATATGCTCAATTTCTTCTTTGCTGTAGACCGAAGGTGTCTCAAGCCCCCAGCTTGTGAAGATTTCGTCCGCATGATGATGGTGATGATGTCCCTCATGGTCGTGATGACAGCACTCGTGATCGTGATCATGCTCTTCTTCATGACCGTGATGGTGCTCGTGGCCTTCTTCTCCATGCTCGTGATGATGCTCATGCTCATCATGCTCATGGTGGCAGCACTCGTGCCCTTCCCCGTCATGGTGATGGTGCTGATGCTCCTCATGCTTCCGCATCACTTCCTGCATCAACTCTGCCTCCAGATCCTTGGCGCCCTCAATGGTCTCCAGGATATCCTGGCCCTCCAACGCATCCCAGGGGGTCGTGATAATAGTCGCTTTGGCATTATGTTCCCGTACCATCTCCACGCAGGCCGCCAGCTTCTCCTCGCTCAATTTATCTGTCCGGCTAAGGACTATAGTGCCGGCATGCTCAATCTGATTGATAAAGAACTCGCCGAAATTCTTGATATACATTTTGCATTTGCAGGCATCCACCACGGCCACCGCGCTGTTTAACGCCACCTCTCTGTCTGCCATGGCATCCTGTACCGCTTTCATGACATCGGAAAGTTTCCCCACACCCGAAGGTTCGATCAGTATCCGCTCCGGCGAATAAGTATCCAGGACTTCTTTTAGGGAAGCGCCGAAATCACCCACCAGGGAACAGCAGATACAACCCGAATTCATCTCCTTGATCTCGATGCCTGCTTCTTTTAAGAAACCACCGTCAATGCCGATCTCACCAAACTCGTTCTCGATCAGCACCACTTTCGTATCCGCCAGCGCCTCTTTCAAAAGCTTTTTGATCAATGTGGTTTTCCCTGCTCCCAGAAATCCGGAGACAATATCAATTTTTGTCATGATTACTACACCTTGCCTTTCTTTCTTACCATTTCAGATTACCCTGTTTAAAACCCTTAAGCCGTGCTTTTTGCCTTATCACAACACAGCCTCTTACAAAACTTACTCCAAATTCAATTTTTTATCCATCACATACCAGGTGATCAGATAGAACACCACACTGTATATGATGCCCGACACCAACATGCTCTCCCAGCCGTACAATTCCATCTCATAGTTGTCTTTGCGAATCATCGCGACCGTGAAGACAAAATAGAACCCCGAAAAGATTTTCTGTACCACATAGATCCCAAAATAGTAAAGCACCGAGAACAGCAGCTTATGGTTGGCGGAAAGCTGTCCCAGAGAGATACACGCCGTCACCTTCAGCAGCTTTGCAAACAGATTAAACAAAAGCGCGATTAATGTCATCACCATCGCCAGCCCCTTCAACTGCACATTTTCGGCAATCGCCAGGGATATGATTGTCTCCATACTGTCCGTTATTGTTTCAACCAGCTCGCCATTCGATGCGATCAGCACCACCACCGACAGATACATTACGGCCTCACACAGGATAATCCACAATGCGCTCACCAGCACTTTGGCAATAATGATATGATGTTTATCTACCGGCAGCGTATGTAAAAGATACCCCTGGTCACTGTAGGTGGAAGTATAAAAGCGATACACCAGAAAAATGGCCACACCGATCACCATTGCAAACATACTCAGCACATAGGTCATCATCACCATCATCGCTATGAATTGCAGCATGCTGTCTGAATCATAGGCAAAAAAATCCAGTTTTACGGTGACATCCGCGATAATCGTCATCACCACGATCATCAGATTCGCTATACACAGAAATTTCCAGGTAGCTTTCCACTCATATTTCATCAATTTTCCTAACATGCGAACACCTCCCTGAAGAAACGGTCTATGGACTTGTGTTCGTTCTGCCTGATCTGCTCCGCGCCGGCCTGCAATACGATACTTCCATATTTGATAAACACCACCTCGTCCAGTATATTCTCCACATCTGAGATCAGATGCGTGGAGAGAAGGATGGAAGCGTTCCTGTTATAGTTGCTGACAATGGTGTGCAGGATATAATCCCTGGAAGCCGGGTCCACGCCGGCAATGGGCTCATCCAGGATATACAGGTCTGCATCCCTGCTCATGACCAGGATCAGCTGCACCTTTTCTTTCGTGCCTTTGGAAAGATTTTTCAGCCTCTCGTTGGGCTGAATCTGTAAGCGCGACAACATATCATAAGCCCTGTCCATCCGGAAATCGGGATAGAAGTCCTGAAAATACTGCACCACTTCGATCACTTTCATGCCCGGATTCAGATAGGTACGCTCCGGCAGATAGGAAATCCGGAATTTCGTGTCAATCCCCGGTCTTTGCCCATTGATGAGGACATCCCCCGCTGTGGGTTTGAGCAGTCCGTTCATAATCTTAATGAGGGTGGTCTTTCCGCTCCCATTAGGCCCCAGCAGTCCGATAATCCTGCTGCGTTCCAGATTCAGATAAATCTGATTCAGGGCTATCTTTCTTCCGTAGGTCTTAGTCAACCCCATACACTGTACTATTGGTGCCATATACTCCCTCCTTTGTCTCTCACGAAATCGTGATCTTATATTCTGTGGTAAATTCGGCGCCTGCCGCAAGTTCCTGCTCCCACTCACGTTCTTTTAGTTCTCCGGCAAAGTCTGCACTGTCGCACCGGCCATACCAGGGTTCAATACAAATAAAGGGAGCGTTTTTACCCGGCGGTGACCAGATGCCGAACAGAGGCGCATCAAATGCTACCGTCAGATATGCTTTCCCATCCGGGCCTGCCAGCGCCACACTCTGGGCCTGATGGTTCTCAATCACCAGCGCATCACCATCAAACAGATGCTCCGTGATCGGAAGCTTTCCATCCTGTAGTCTATATAAATCCGTCTGGCCGTTTACCAGGCCATTCTCAATACAGGAAGATACCACCTGATCCTTCCTGTCAAACAGTATCTGGTACTCTGTCTGCTTTCCGCCCGCATCAATGGGACACAGAAAGCCCGGATGCCCTCCAATGGAAAAATACATGGTTTCCTGCCCCGGATTCTTCACCCGCCATTTTACCACTACCGTAGAGCCTGCAAGTTCATACCCAATCTCCAGCACAAAAGGATAGGGATATTTGGTGAGTGTCTCCTCATTGGATTCCAGCCGGAACCAGATTTCTGTGGCCACCTGGCTTTTTAACTGAAATTCCATATCCCTGGCAAAGCCATGCTGGCACATGGGATATTCCCCGCCCTTTGTCCGATAGACGCCATTTTTCAGGCCGCCCACAAAGGGAAACAGAATCGGTGAGGTTCTCTTCCAATAGGCAGGATCAGCCTGCCACATATACTCTTTGCCCTGTGCCACACTTTGCAGGGACTTTAGTTCCGCCCCAAGACTGTCCACCTGAATGGTAATTTTTTCATTACTAATCTGAAATAATGCCATGGTAATCCCCTTTCTGTCTCCATCTGCTACAACCGTTTAAAAATACCTATCCTATTTATTTTATCACATTTTATAATAAAGGTATATCCTCGATTTTATATTACTTCATTGCCGCATTACTCTTTGCTTCATTGATTCATCACCCATTACTTCCTGTGTCCGACACTCATTTCTGTGACACTTCCGGAATCTTCCCCACCTTTTTCTGCAGTGTATGACACAGGGTAAGGGCCTGTGTATGATAGGAATGTCGGGGCAGTTCCTCCGCCATCATCTGTAGACGGGCTGCGAGCCGCTCCAGCAAATAGGACTCATCCATTTTACGGATCCGTCTGCTTTCACCAATCTGATAAGACTTGTTCTGCCAGATATAAGGAATGAGAAACCCTGTCACATCCCCCTTTCGGTTCATGACATACTCTTCCCCTCTCTTTAAATAGACCTCCACAAGGCAGATATAATCTTCCGGCAGTTCCTCCCCAGCCTTTGTCTGTACTGCGCTCTCCCACTGCCACATATCCTTCTGTGCCCTGATCTCACTCTGTGCATACTCCACGAAGCCAAATTCCCATCTCGCATCGAATCGCTGATACTGTTTCTCCCAATCCGTAAAAACCGGACCGATCATATCATAAAACTTCTCCGTATATCTGCCAATCTCTTCCTGACAGATCGTTTTGACCATAATCTCCGGCTCCCTGACCCTGAGCGGTTCTCTCCCGGCTTCCATCCACTCTGTCCGAATCTGATTATCCACAATGTACTGCAAGAATATCCTGGCGCCCGGCATGTTCATCTCCAGTTTACATAACTTTTCACCCATCAAATCATAGACTATGATAGACTCCACATGTGGTTCTTTCTTATTTCCCGATAATCCCAATTTACAGTATCCGATATCATTCAGGGAAAAGTTCTTTTGTTTGCCGCAAAAGTTAACATAACATATATCCATTTCCTCCACTACAAGGCGGCGGTGAAAATACATGACACACACAAGAATCCCACAGGTCATCATGACTGCCAAAGTTAAGATAAATACCGGACGGTTTCCACCTGCCGATGGATAACGAAGCCCCATCACCAGGATAAAAAGGACAAACCCCATGACAAAAATCCCACCAGCCAGCACAATTCCATGTTCTTTTACCTGAAAACTGATCTTATCTCCCTGTTCCATCCTCATCCTCATTCTGGAGTATTCCTCTCCAGCACTTCCTCCCAGGCCTGTTCCACAGCGGGAAGCGGCACTGCCGCAATCTCGTTTCGTTGCGTTCCCCCGGTGAGCATACCGATAAAATGCCCGTGACCGTCAAAAACACCACCGCCCGACATACCCGCCCTGGCGTAACTGTATCCATACAACATTTCGTTGTTAAATTCTTCTATATACTCTGATTTGTTTTCTATGGTACCCTCATGATACTCCGCATCGCCAATCTCCCTGCCGGCTCCCACACAGAACATGGCTTCACCTGCTGAAAGATTCTCATAAATATCCCCATCCATACTCACATGCCGCAGCGATTCCAGCGCCTCATAACCGATCTCTTCCCTGTCTACTGCAAGGAATCCCACATCATATACATCAGAAGTGCCAAGCACCCTGGCATTGACAAAGTATCCTTTTGAAAAATACAGGAATCCCAGCATATCATCCCAGTATTCCAGCACATGCTTATTGGTGGCAATGATCACTGAATCATTGGTAAAGCGCCAGATCACACCACTGCCATAAGCGTTCCCCATATTCACCCGCACTACACAATCTTTTACCATTTCATAGGCTCCGGCAAGGTCCTCTTCCTCCAGTGTCTCACACTCCAGAAGCCCCAAAGCCACCAGGCCCTCATAAATGTCCTGGTCGTTCACCGCCTGGATCAGGTGGGGCGGCAGGGAAGGTTCTTTGGCCAGCACCATCTGCGGTCTGCTGAACATGCACAGCGCAAATATAATAACATATATTATTTTATTTTTCATAGCATCTGTGATCCGCATGCTGCATCTGCTCCTCCACTGGATGCACCCTCATTTCTTTCCATTGCAAGAGCACAGGAAACGTCCGCTTTCTCCTTCTTTCAGAAGAAGAAACTCCTGCTTCCTGTGCCCTGCGCCTTCTACTTTCTGTATCTGTCTGTAAATAAGCAGAACGATAAGCCGGGTTATGTCGCGAATGATCATCTATCTAGGATCTTTGTTGCCAAAGACCTCCAGCGACCTACCTGAAAGCAGACCGGGCCGGCCTGTCGCTTTCTGTTTGGTCTTGCTTCGGATGGGGTTTACACAGCCTGCCCCGTTACCGGGACAGCGGTAGTCTCTTACACTGCCATTCCACCATAACCATGGACTTCTGTTTGCACGGAAGTCCTGAAGCCGCAAAGCGGCTTCGCCACAGTATTGCTTCCGCAAAACTGCGGGGCTGTTTATTTTCTGTTGCACTGGCCTTGGAGTCGCCTCCACCGGACGTTATCCGGCATCCTGCCCTGTGAAGCCCGGACTTTCCTCACCTGCACCCTTTCGTCTGTGCAGCCGCGATCATTTGTTCTACTTACTTATCATTGCATCATAACTGCTGCAATTCTTGAGACGCAAGCTGCCGAGTTTGCGTCTATACATCAAAACAACTGCCGCCCACGAACTCCCTGCAAAGGGAATTTTTAGGCAATTCCTCACTGCTGACACCCAGGAAATATTCGAGGAACTTTAAGAGCCTCTTGGCCTCATAATACCCCGGTTCCCCTTTCTTTATACTAAAAAGCAGAGGTTCCGCATACTGTTTGAGTACAGCCAGTTCATAAAGCATCGCTGAATTAAACATGGCATCCGCCTCCTCCTGGAAGGGGAATATGTATTTCTCTTCGCCCCGTCTGACTGATGACCACATGGCGATTGTCCTCTGCGCCGAGGTTCCCCTTGTCCTGGCATCCCGCACCATCCGGCGCAGCAGTCTGTTATCTGTAGTAGGAATCCTGTTATGCTCATCCACATTCAGCGTAGTCAGCGCGCTGATATATATCTTATATTTACTTTCTGCCGGCAGGGAATAGGACATTTTCTCGTTGAGTCCGTGTATCCCCTCGATCACAAGAATATCTCCCTTGCCAAGAACTGTCTCCTTGCCGCTGTATTCTCTCTTGCCCGTCTTAAAGTTAAAAGTCGGCAGCTGTACTGTCTTACCTGCGAGAAGGTCTGTCATATCTTTATTAAACTGCTCGACATCCAAAGCTTCCAGACACTCAAAGTCGGGATTGCCTGCATCGTCCAAAGGCGTCTTGTCATGATCCAGATAATAGTTGTCCAGTCCGATCGGATGCGGCCTTAAACCATAAGTGCGCAGCTGGACAGACAATCTGTGGGAAAAGGTAGTCTTACCCGATGAGGAAGGGCCGGCTATCATTACAAACTTCACGCCTTCCCGTCTCGCAATATCCCTGGCGATCTCACTGATGCGTCTTTCCTGCAAAGCTTCCTGCACATGGATCATTTCGGAGATACTGCCCTGGCAGATCTGGTTGTTCAGATCTCCCACCGTATCAATCCCGATATCCTTCCCCCACTCCCCTGTGGTCATCAGTGTCTGGAACAGTTTCTTCCTGGGCACGAACTCCGGCAGGGTCTCCGGATCTTCCTTTTCCGGCAAAAGCAGGATGATGCCGTCCTCATAGGCAAAGAGATCGAAAGTCTTGATATAACCGGTACTGGGCATCATATAGCCATAAAAATAGTCATAATAATCACCCATACAATAAACATTGATGTTGGAACTCCGGCGGTAACGGAATAAAGATACCTTATCCATCATGCCGTTTTCCTTAAAAAGCGCCACTGCTTCGTCTGCCGGATAAGCCTTCTTGGTCACCAGAAGATCCATATCCACCAGTTCACCCATACGTTCTTTCACTCTCTCAATGGTCTTTTCGTCCAGATGCAGACCGTTTCGGAATGCGCAATAGTAACCTGCACCAATGGCAAACTCCACCTTCACATTGGCGGCCGCCTCCAGCCCTGCCACATCTTTGATCGCCTTCAGCATCAACATAATCGCTGTCCTTACGTATGTCTTATGGCCGATCTGATCCGAACAGGTAATAAATTCCAGTTCACAATCCCTGTCAACGCGTTTCATCAATTCCCGGATCTTGCCATTCACCGTCACTAAGGCAATCTGACTCACATACTCATTCTGATGCTCCTCCGCTATGATCTCATACTTGATGCCATCCTCATAAAGCCTCTCTTTTCCATTGATTTTGATCGTAACCACAGGCAAGTCCTCCTTCCGCTTTTGAAAAATTATGTTAACCGTGAACTTCAAAACATATATAAATTTAATATCAAATAATTATTTCATCCATATAATAAAGCTAATACTTTTCGGCAATCCTGCAACAGTTCTCCCATCTGAGCATATCTGATTCTTCTCTTATCATCCGACAATCCGTTCTTTCGCAGATTCTCAAGGATTTCCCCGTAAATCTGCTCTTCACGGGATAAATAAGATAAAAGAACACTTGTTTTTTTATTAAGATTCACAGGGCCGTAACGGTCCTCGAGTTTACATAACTCCTTTCCCGGCAATTCCTGCTGCCCTACGAGCCATCTGATTCTTGTAACCGTTTCGTTCCCACCGCACACCGTACCGTGCTCTCCGGCCGTCTGCCTTCCCGCCGGCACCGCCCGCATCACCTGATAAAACTTCCCGTCTTCCTCCAGAATCTCTTCCTCCTGAATCAGATAGGCATTCTCCCGCAAAAACCTCCGGAACTCTTCTATCTCAGACTGGGGCTGCAATATCAATTCCCGAAAGGAATCTGTCTTTTCTTTGTCCTCCTCCAGAATCCGCCGCATCAGCCTGCCGCCCATACCGGCGCAGATCAGAGACTGGGCTTCTCCCAAATTATAGTTATGTAAACCATCCGATAATCTCGTCTCAATCCGGTCTGACAAATCCTGCTCTGCCACATGTTCCCTGGCTGCGCCAAGGGGCCCTTTTCGAACATCCATGGCCAGAACACCCGGACTGATGCCCTGCTTTACCAGATAAATGGAAACATATCCATGATCACATCCCACATCGCAGACACGATTTCCCCAGGTCACCATATCGGCCACTGTCTGCAATCTCTTCGATAGCATATCTGACCGCATCAGTCCAGATAATCCTTTAATTTGCGGCTTCTGCTGGGATGACGCAGCTTCCGGAGCGCCTTGGCCTCAATCTGCCTGATCCTCTCACGGGTCACATTAAACTCCTTACCCACTTCCTCAAGCGTCCGTGCCCGTCCATCATCCAGCCCGAACCGCAGCCTTAACACCTTCTGTTCCCGCTCCGTCAGGGTGCCGAGCACCTCCACCAGCTGTTCCTTTAATAACGTAAAAGCGGCGGCATCCGCGGGTACCGGAACATTGTCATCCTGAATAAAGTCCCCTAAATGACTGTCTTCCTCCTCCCCGATCGGCGTCTCCAAAGATACCGGCTCCTGAGATATCTTCAAAATCTCACGCACCCGTTCCACCGGCATATTCATCTGTTCCGCAATCTCTTCCGGGGTAGGTTCCCTTCCCAGTTCCTGCAAAAGCTGTCTGCTCACACGGATCAGCTTGTTGATGGTCTCCACCATATGCACGGGAATACGGATGGTCCGCGCCTGATCGGCAATGGCCCTGGTGATGGCCTGCCTGATCCACCAGGTAGCATAGGTAGAGAACTTATATCCCTTGCGGTAATCAAACTTTTCTACCGCCTTGATCAATCCCAGATTTCCCTCCTGGATCAGATCCAAAAAGAGCATACCGCGCCCCACATAGCGCTTCGCAATGCTGACCACCAGACGTAAATTGGCCTCCGCCAGACGCTGCTTGGACTCCAGATCGCCCATCTCCATCTTCTTGGCCAGTTCAATCTCTTCCTCTGCACTTAAAAGCGGCACCTTGCCAATCTCTTTCAGATACATCCTGACCGGATCCTCGATGCTGATACCATCCGGCACAGACAGGTCAAGGTTCTCCACATCCACATCGTCCTCTTCCGTCAGGATGATCTCCTCATCGTCCACATCATCATCCTCGGTGATGCGCAGAATATCCACACTATTCTGTTCCAGGGTTTCCAAAATCTTGTCGAACTGCTCTTCCTCCAAAGACATGTCCGCAAAAAAATCATTGATCTCCTGATACTCCAGAATGTTCTTTTTCTTCTTTGCAATAGCCAGGAGTTCTTTTAACCGCTCCTCAAACTTTGCCTGTACGTTCTCGTCCATTAATTGGCCCATCCTTCCTATGTTTCAACTGCTGTTACTCTCTGAACTTGCGCCTTTTTTCGATTATCTTGCCCTTATTGCAGGGAAATATGCGTTTTGCTAAGTTCTTCCAGTTCTTTTTTACCCTGAATTACCTGATTTAACGCCTCCATATCCGAACCCATCCTGGCGGAATAATAATCAAAACTGTTCTTCTTCACCGCATACACGATATCACGGAAAGCCTTCTCCCGCTCCTGATCCGTGGTAAGTTCTGACAGTTTCGTATTGAACAGTTCTGCTACCGCCCGCTGTTCCTCTTCCTCCTCAAAGGCGCTGATAATGGATGCCGGGTTAAAATCTCCCTGCTCCAGTCCTGCAAACAGCCTGTCCGCTACCTGTCTGTAAAGTTCCTCGGTGAAATCCTGTGCCCGGATATAGGGCTTTATCTTCGGATACACTTTCGGTTCCTCCACGATCCAGGTCAGCAGGAGCCGCTGCGATTTCTTGATATTATCCTGTGGTTTGGGCTTGGAAGAGACCGTACTCTTCGGCCTCTCCACCGGTTTGACTAACCCGGTACGGGCGGCATAACTGCTCACCAGTTTTCGCAGGTTCTCATAACCGATATGATAATGCCTGGCCACAGATTCTATATAATTCTCCCGCTCCACCTCTTCCTCGAAACCGCACAGCTTCCTGGCGATTTCCCGATGAAACGCTGTCTTGGACTCCGGATCGTCCATCTGATAATCCCGCTCCAGAATCTTTAACTCAAAAAAGAAACTGTTCTGCGCCTGATCCAGCCTCTCCTGAAAGGCTTCCGCCCCCAGATTCTTGACAAATTCATCCGGATCCTTGTAGGGCTGCATATCTATGACCCGCCCCCGTATTCCCGCTTCCCTCAGTATGCCGATAGCCCGCAGCGCCGCATTGGTGCCCGCTCCATCGCTGTCATATGCCAGAAGCACCTCATCCGCATAGCGTTTTAAAAGCGCGGCCTGTCCCGCCGTGAAAGCCGTTCCCAACGAAGCCACCGCCTGGGTAAAGCCGGCCTGGTGCATGGCAATCACATCCATATAGCCCTCGCACAGGATCATATTTCCCTTTCTGGAAGTCCTGGCAAAGTTCAATCCGTACAGATTACGGCTTTTATCAAAGATCGCCGTCTCCGGCGAATTTAAGTACTTGGGTTTGGCATCCCCCATCACACGGCCGCCGAATCCTATGACCCTGTGGTTGGCATCCTGGATTGGAAACATGACCCGGTTCCAGAACTTGTCGTGCACGCCCCGTTTCTCATCAAAACCGGTCAGCCCCGACTCGGTGATCAGGTCATCCGTGTATCCCTTTGACTTTAGGTAAGCTGTCAGGTCAGAGCCCGCACCGTCCGCATACCCCAAACCAAACTTTTTCATGGTCTCGTCCGAAAGCGCACGGCCTGCCAGATAACGGTAGCCAATCTTCCCTCTGTCAGAACGCAGCAGATAGTAGTAATATCTGGCGGCCGCCTTATTGACTTCCAGAAGTCTGGCCCGCCGGCCTTCCTTTCTTCGCATCTCCTCCGAGTATTCCACTTCCGGCAAAGATACGCCGGCCCGGTCGGCCAGCATTTTAACTGCCTCCTGAAAAGTGGCATTTTCATATTCCATCAAAAAAGTGATCACATTGCCGCCCGCACCGCAGCCGAAGCAATAATACATCTGCTTGCCGGGAGATACCGAAAAAGAGGGGGATTTTTCATTATGAAACGGGCACAGCCCGAAATAACTGCTTCCCTTCTTCTGCATCCGGACATAGCCCGAGATTACTTCCACGATATCGTTTTTCATTCTGATCTCTTCGATCAGTTCTTCCGGATAACGCATCTTGTCCCTTCCCACTATAACTATCCATCAACCATGCCATGTCTTCGGGATAAAAATCTTCTGATACTGTGCAATGGCAAACCGGTCTGTCATGGAGCTGATATAATCGCACACAATCTTCTCAAGTGGTTCTCCCGCATCCAAAAGCCTGAACAAAAAGTTAGGAAGTTTCTCCGTATGCACCAGATAGTGCTCATACAATGTCACGATCAGGTTCTCTGCCTTGCCTTCCTCACTCTTGGCAATGGGATTCCTATAGACATACCGGAACATAAAATCCCGCATTTTTTTCATGGCCTCTGCCACTTCCGGAGACATACAGATATCATCCTTATCACGGCTGTTGGTCACAATATTATGAATAAAAAAGTCCAGGCGCTGACCACAGCTGTAACCGATTACGGAGCCAATCTCCCGCGGCACATCCGCTTCCTTTAAGATACCCGCCCGTACCGCATCATCCATGTCATGATGAATATAGGCTATCTTATCGGCCAGCCGGACAATCTTGCCTTCCAGTGTAGACGGCATCCCGGACGTCTGATGATTCAGGATTCCATCCCGCACTTCATGGGTCAGATTGATGCCTCTTCCATCCTTCTCCAGCATATCCACAGTCCGCACACTCTGTTCGTTATGTTTAAAACCATAAGGACACACCCTGTCCAAAGCCCGCTCTCCAGCATGTCCAAAAGGCGTATGGCCCAGATCATGTCCAAGCGCAATGGCCTCCACCAGATCCTCGTTTAATTGTAAAGCCTTGGCAATGGTTCTGGCCGTCTGACTGACCTCCAGCGTATGCGTCAGACGCGTCCTGTAGTGATCTCCCTCGGGGGTTAAGAATACCTGGGTCTTATCTTTCAGACGCCGAAACGACTTACTATGTATGATCCTGTCCCTGTCTCTTTGAAAAACCGGACGGATATCGCACTGCTCTTCCTCCTTAAGCCTCCCCCTGGAATTCATACTGAGCATGGCATAGGGACTTAGATACTCTTTCTCCCACTGTTCCAAACTTTCCCGTATATTCATAGGTATGCCTTTCTTCTCTATCAAAAAACAACCGTCTACTACTATTATTCGCCCAAAAGCGCCGGAATCCTTTTCCCATTCCATAAAAAAGGTAAATTCCTTCGGAATTTACCTCAGCGGCAGATATCATAGATAAATTCCGCATTCTTGTCCATGGCCTCATAAGCCGTCTTAAAGGGGGACATCTGGAACACATGCCACATACCGCGGAACATATCCAGCTTGACAGATACATTGGCCTTCAATAACTTCTTATAGAGCATGACCGCATCGTCCTGCAAGATCTCATTGTTCCCCACCTGAATATATGTAGGCGGGAACCCATCATAATCACCAAAAAGCGGTGATATCATAGGGTTCGTCAGATCCTGGCCTTGCGCATAATTGACGATCATCCGTTCCAGATACTCCGCATTCAAAACCGGATCAATATCCGCCTTTGTTATATGAGACTTTCCGGAAACCGTAAGGTCTGTCCAGGGTGACATCAGCACCAGGCCGCGGGGCATCAGACGCCCTTCCTTCTTCAACTGCAAAGCCAGACAGAGTGCTAAGTTACCGCCCGCAGAATCCCCGGCCAGAATAACATCCCTGGCCCCATATCCCAAAAGCATCAGATAATTCCATACCTGCATGGCGTCCTCCAAAGCTGCGGGATAAGGGTGCTCCGGCGCAAGCCTGTAGTCAAAACATAGTACATCCATGGAGGTAGAAGTAGCCAGTTTGGTGGTCAGTGTTCTCGCATAGAGACTGCTGCCCGTAGAGTAACCACCCCCATGACAATAGAGGATCACATATTTTTTCATATGCGCTCGGTTTACATAAGTCCACTCCCCATGCAGAATCCTTCCTGCATCCGGCTCTATGACAATCTCCAGATCCTCCACAATCACTTCCTTCTTATTGCCAAGAAGCGCCCCAAAATAATCCTGCGACTGGCGGTGTTTCTCAATGTCCACATTCTCTACCGCACCGTGCATTCTCTTGATCAGATTCATCAAGTTCGCATTTTTCTTATCTGCCCTGCTCATAGTACCTCCGTGATTTCTTCCTGATTTACCGCGTATTCTGTCGAAAAGGGTATCTATTATAAAAAAATAAAATATTATTAATTTTATTTATATTTTACCATAAAATTGAGGATGTGTGTTATACTTTAAACGATACTAAAAGTAATTTGCGAAGCAAATTACTTTGCAAGATCCGCTTCGCGGACTCGAATAAACGGAAACTTTCCGCTTCGCGGACTCGGATAAGCGGAAGTTTTTCCTACTACCATAAAAATAATCTCTTGTCTTACCGAAAATTATGACACAAAACAAACATCCAAATAAACAAAATAACCAACGTAAACAAAGCAGCCTGGCATCCAATAAGCAGGCCGCCAGACAATCCATCCGCAGCAAAAAGGATGTCTGGTACAAGCTGGATCTGTCTGCTATTGTTTATCCCACCTTACAGCGGCGGGACTTCTCATCTGTCTATCGTCTGTCCGTTGTTTTAAAGGAAGAGATCGACCCGGTGCTTCTGCAAAAGGCTCTGGACAAGACGCTGCCTCGGTTTCCCACTTATAAAGTGGCCATCAGGAAGGGCTTGTTCTGGCGCTATTTGGAGCCCAATAACAGGCCGGGGCCATATGTGAGGGAAGATATCAAGAATCCCTGTATGCCCATGCACTTTAAGGGTAACAATCGTTATCTTATCAGGGTATACTATTATGGATGCCGGATTGCCCTGGAAGCACACCACTGTCTTGGTGACGGCACCGGCGGTATGTGTCTGCTGCAAACGCTGACAGCCGTATACCTCGGCATGCAGGGGCATACCATCCCGCCTTCCGGTTTTGTCCTGAATCTTGAAGAGACACCCAATCCCGGAGAATTGGAAGACGCCTATATGCGTTATGCTACCGCAAAGGTTAAACCGCCCCGCCCCGCCGAGAAGACCTATCGTGTACGCGGCACCAAGGAACCCTTCTACACGCTGAACATCATAGACGGTGTCCTGTCGGTACAGGAAGTGATGGCTGTCGCCAAACGATACGGCGCCACCATCACAGAATATTTAAATGCCGTGCTGCTCTACGCCCTGCTGCTGAAACAGAACGAGGAATTTCACTTAAAGCTGCGCCCGGTGCGCATCGCCATGCCGGTGAACCTGCGCCGCTTCTTTCCTTCCAAAACCCTGCGCAACTTTATCACCATGGTATATCCCTCCATCGATCCCCGTCTTGGCGAATACAGCTTCGAGGAGATCGTGACGCAAGTCCACAATTTCATGCGTTATTATATTAATGATAAATTCCTGTGCGGCGATATCACCACCAATGCTGCCACCCAGCATAACCTTCTGATACGCGTGGTGCCGCTCTTTATCAAGGATCTGGTGGTCAAAACTTTCTACACAAGAGTGCAGGATAAAAATTCCTCCGCCGGACTCACCAATATGGGGGCTTTGCAGGTACCGGAGGCTATGAAGCCCTATATCGAGCGCTTCGATATTTATATGGGCCAGCCCTTTTCCTCCCGCACTAACTGCGCCATCATCAGTTTTGAAGACATCCTGACCATCAACTTTGCCAGCAGCATCATCGAGGCCGATGTGGAACGGCATTTCTTCCGCAAGCTGATACAGGACGGCATCCATGTCAAGATTGAGAGCAACCGCACCCACGATTTATCCTGATGCAGCCGCCTCACAAAGGTTGACTTATGTTACTATCTGCACAATAATCACAGCACTGAAATGCGTTTCGCAAATACCTGCGCAGTTCAGCAATAAGAAAGGAATCAAACATGTCATACTGCGTAAACTGCGGTGTGGAACTGGAAGCTTCCCTGCAAGAATGCCCTCTGTGCCACACCCCCGTCATCAATCCAAGAACCATAGGACAGGATACCCCGCCCTCCCCTTATCCGGTCAAAAAAGGCCAGGTGGAGGTAGTAAAGCGGAAAGATCTGGGCATCTTACTCTCAGTCGTCCTGAGCGCCACCAGTATTACCTGTCTGCTCTTAAACCTGCTGGCATTTAACAATTCGCTCTGGTCTCTTTTGGTAATCGGTATCTGTATCTGCCTGTTTGTCTTCACTTTTCCGGCAGTATACTACAGCAAGACACCGGTCTATATTTCCCTGCTGGCGGACGGCGTAGCCGTGGCCGTCTATCTGTATATGATCGGGTACCTGACGCCCAGCAACAGATGGTTCTGGCAGCTGGGGCTTCCCATTGTCGCCCTCATCACCTTATTGATGGAGATTTTTACGCTCCTGGCACGCAAATTTCCTTTCACGATCCTGTCTGGAGCGCTCTGCCTGTTCATCGAGATACCCCTATTCTGCGTGGCTCTGGAACTTCTGATTCGTCACATGCTCCTTGCGCCCATGTACATCACCTGGTCGGCCGTGGTACTGACAGTATGTACCATCATTGACTTTGCCCTGGTCACGATTCTCGTTAAAAAACGCCTGCGCAACGAAGTGCGCAGACGCCTGCATTTCTAATATATCACTGCACAGCCGGTTTCTCACAGATGTGCCCATTCTGCTTGCCGGCAATCATCAATTGCCCTCGGCATATCTGGCCTCGGCCGCCTCTAAGGACTGGTAGCCGTAGAACAGTGTCTCGTTGGCGATGGTCTGCTTTAACAAGCTCTCACCCTTGTCATAAGCATCTTTCGTCTCTTTCCAGACCAGTTCCAAAGTCTTTTCGGAATAGGTTAAAAGTTCTCCCCGCAGATAACTCTCCATGGAGGAGCCTGCCATCACCCCATCCTCCGCCGTAGTGGCAACCCTGCCGCGCTTACGGAGATTGGGATATTCCTTCCTCATTTCCGCATCCCATTCCAGATTAATCTTCACAATCTTCTCCACGATGTCCAGCTTCTCCGTGACATCCGGCAGATGTTCCCTGATTTCCTCATATTCTTCCGGGAAAGTACTCTCCATCATTCTGCCATACTTTTCAAATATAACATTCCGCCCCTCCCGGCAGGCATTCTCACAATCCTCCCGGTAGCTGAGCAGTACCTCGTCCGAGTACACCATCCACTGGCTCATCCTCATCTTAAAAAAGGTATCCGGATCATCCTGGCAGGAAGCCCTGCCGCCAGTATTGTATACCTGTTGAAACAACTCCCACTCTGTCTGTGCGATATCAAATATTAACTGTTCCCGTTCACTGACCTTACCCACAGCCACACTTCCTTTCTATCATGCCTTTTCCAATGCCACAGAGGAATACAGCGGTTTTCCGCCAACCTCAATCTGGATGATATCCGCCTGGTAATTCTCCAAAAATGTACTGGCAATAGAATCTATGATGATATCCTTTGCCTCCCTGGTCATTGTCTCCAGATAATGGTTCATTCCCGCAGAAAGATCAAGGTATATTACCCTGCCCTCCTCGTTCTCCTCCTCACTAAACGAGAGCACCTTGGTGTCAAGAGACACAATGTTATGTCTTGCCAGCGCAGCGATCAGCGCATCCGGTGTCAGTTCAGATGCCTGCTCCCGCTGGGAATCCAGTCCATCACAGGAAGCATTGCTGTAATAAACGACAAACTCCACGGATGCTGTATTCTCTCCATCCACACTATTTGCAGATGCTTCCATTCCCTGGGCATCTTCCCCCTGTTTATCCTCATCACGCAATAAATATTCCAGAGAATCCACCAGCAAATCTTCTGAAGACATTTCCGGCACGACCATTTCCCCTGTTGTCACGGCGCTGTCCATCCTTTGGCCGCACGCCGTCAGCCAGAACACTGACGCGAGCACGAATACAGCCCATTTCCCTTTTTTCATAATTTCCCCTCCCAGATCATCTTCGTCCCAGATCATCTAAATCGGGTTTATTCTACCATACAATATCTGAAATGTAAATTCTTTCGGAACGGTTTACAAAAAAGCGTCTAATATAATTATAGATTTAGGATTCAGTCTTATACATACACACTACATGTATATATGATAAAAGCAACCATTCAAGATGCAATGTTTGCCTTTCTTTCATATTGATATTTCAGAATATACGTTCTGATAGTATTGTGTTTATTTATGTCGTATAATAGCAGAAAATGGTATGTAATAATCATTATAAGATTGGAGAAATACATGGCTGAATATACATTATATTTGGACGAAAGCGAAACAGAACATAGCAGTGGGAAAAAGTATTTTTGTATTGGTGGAATAATTGTAGAAAATTCTTACCACAATAATGACTTAACTAATAAACTGAATAATTGCAAAAAACATATTTGGTCAAAAGATACCGATTATGATAAACATATCATTCACGAACTTGAGATAAACGAAGCACATGAAAGACATTTTTCGGGAATCGAAAAATATAATAAAATGTTTTGCATACAAAAAAACTATAATCGAGCATATCAAGAAATGGCATATATCATTTCTGACACAAATATTACTACAATAGGCGTATCTTTATGTGTAGATACTATTGATCTATACTATGGTAAAAATCTTGCAAATAATAAATTTACAATTTGTATGCAACTTCTTATAGAGAATTTTTGTCATTTCTTAATGAAAAATAATTCAACCGGTTCTATTTGTTATGAAGAATTACAGACAAAACAAAATGGATCCATTTTGAAGAAATATAATCAGATTTACTATTCCGGGACTATGTTCTATCCCCATAGCATAGTTCAAAAATGTATTACTGGATTAGAATTTAAAAATAAGAGAGAGAATATTACCGGGTTACAAATTGCTGATTTTATACCAAATGATTTAGCTCGAAAACATGCTGGAATGACCGCAAAATTTAATAAAACACATAAAAACATACAATTAAGATTATATGATGGAGGTATCAATAGAAAGGATAGATTTGGTAGCAAGAAAATCTCCTAAATATGTTGACATCTTCTGATAAGCGCATATAATATAATACATAAGGGATTACACACAAGGATTTAGCCGCAGCGCTATCATATCCGTTGCCTTTTATGGCTGAAGTGATGGATACAGTTTTTCTGTATGGTAGACCCAGTTCCATTTTTATATTTGTTTAAGGGGATGTTGCAAAATCATCGATAAAGATGATTGAGCGGCATCCTTGCTCTAAGAAATATGAAAATCAGGTAAGAAATCCTGTTCCGTGGGTTCCTCACCTGATTTTTTCATACTTTAATAAAGCTGCATCATAACAGCCTGCTAGTTTATGCGGTTTTCAGGGGAAACAGATGGCTTCCCATCCTGTCACCCTGGATCTTTGCGTGCAATTTATTTATGTTATAACCAAAGCACAACAAGAGAACCTCAAGTTTTACCTTGGTCTTTCCACGAAGCAAAAACCTTTGGAACTCATAGTCGTTTTTCAGCACCCCGAAGGCTCCCTCTACCTGAATGGAACGGTTCATGCGGTACCTTGTGCCAGTTTCACTCAGGACATTCCGGTAGGATTCCTCTCGTTTCTCCATAAAACCTTTGGAAACGTACAGGCGTTTGTTCTTCTTTGACTTTGTACATTTCTCTTTGTAAGGGCAGCCGGTACAGTCCTCGCATTCGTATACGGTCACCTGGGATTCGTAGCCGCTCTTGCTTTTCTGCTTCTTTATGTATTGGGCATTCAGGCTTCTTCCGGCATGACAAGTATAAACATCCTCTTCTTCATTGTATGCCATGTTTTCACGTTTGCTGATGTCCCTTTTAAAGCTGCGTTTTTTCCACTTCTCATATGTCTGGGGTTTTATATAAGGCTTCTGCCTGTTCTCTCTTAAAAAGCTGTAGCCCTCTTCACTTTCATAACCGGAATCCGCCGTTACGCTTGGATACCGGAATCCCAGTTTTTCTTCCATGCTTTTCAGGAACGGCACCAGCGTCCATACATCGTTTCTGTCTTGAAAAATATCCACCGCAACAACGTACTCGCTGTCCACACCGATCTGTACGTTGTATCCTGGTCTTAGCTGGGCGTTACGCATATGGTCGTCCTTCATGTGCATAAAGGTGGCATCCGGATCTGTCTTACAGTAATTGTTACGTCCCTGAAAACTTGCCGTGTGCCAGTCATCGATCGTCTGTCGTTCAAGAAATCTGCGAAAGAGTTCCAGATACCTCTGGTTCCTGCTCTTTCTTTTCCCTCGTCCATGGACAAAGACCGTTCCATCTGTCCTACACTTTTCTTCCAAAAATCTGAATACCTTTTGTATGTCCTGTGTCCTTGTTCCTTCACCAACTGAAAAATCCTGTATGTATTCGTGGTTCAGGAGCCGCACGGCGTCCTGTATCTTCCGGAACATCTTTTCTTCCCACTTCCCAACAGATTTTTTCCACACGAAAGTATATTTGTTGGCACAGGCTTCCAACTTTGTCCCGTCTATGAATACCGTCTCCTTTGATAATTCATCTGCCTGTTCCAGCCTTTTTACCATCTGATAGAAAAGGCTCTCACAGGCATCTGCCAGAAATCCTGTACGGAAGCGGGCGATGGTGCTGTGGTCAGGTGCTTTCTGACCGGCTAACAGCCACATGAAGTTGACGTCACGCCGGCACGCAATCTCGATCTTTCTCGAGGAATAGATGTTTTGTGAATAAGCATAGGTCAGGATCTTGAACATGGTCTTTGGGTCCACTGCCGGATTTCTGCCCTTGGCAGAGTAAGCCTGATACAGCAAAGTATGATCTAATCCCTCCAGTTCGTGGCTCAGCAGTCTGACAGAATCATCATCAGGAACCAGACCTTCCAAACTTAATGGCAAAACCAGTTGATAAGGCTCGCCGAATTCGGTATAATCTTTATGGTATTTTAATTTATTCGTCATAACTTATTATACCACGGATGGCAGGTTCTTCGGAGCCTGCTTTTCTGTTTTAGGCATAAAAACGGAGCTGTTGCCCCGGTAGATTATTCATCTACTTTTGCAACAGCTCCTTTATATTCCCATCACATTAATAACGCTACAAAATGTTTGTTTACACTTTTGTTTACACTTCGTAAACACCGTGATCAAACCTCCTGTTTTTATGGGATTTTGAAGTGCAGGAAAAGGGACTTGAACCCTCATGATATTGCTATCACACGGACCTGAACCGTGCGCGTCTGCCAATTCCGCCATTCCTGCGAACAAATGTTATTTTATCTTCTTTTGGCAGACATGTCAAGCCCATTTTCCAATCTTTTACCTTTTGTGCATATTTTTTATCCGAATGACCCTTATGCCCCAATCTTCTTATCCATATGTAAGATATGATTCACCAGCCATCCCACCAGGAACTCCAGCAGTTCCTCCAGCGTTTTTTGCTGATTATCGTCCACATACTCCAAATCCATCTCTTCCAGCCGGCTGATAAAAGCATCATGTGCCTTCTTCTGAGCCTCCAGACCTTCATAATGAATGGCCGTCATATATTCTTCCTCATCACCGAAATGGAATTTTGTATAATTCTTTAACTCTTCTAACAGGCGCACAATCTCATCATACTTATCGTGAACATATTCATGTACGATTGCCCGATGAACCTCTCCGATGATACGGAACAACTCCTTATGCTCCTCATCAATAAAGGTAATGCCAGTGCTGTACTGCGCCGAGTAGGCATATTCTTCCTTTTCCTCCCATTCCTGATGCGGCGTCATCTTCCCGATCATCATGTCGCTGCCGATAATATGACGGAAGAGCCAGGTGACCAGATACTGCATGAGTTCATCCAATAACTCATGTTCCTGCCTGTTACCCACAATGGCATCCAATTCACTCATCTTGGCCGCAAATTCCCCATGCTGCTTCTTCTGCAATTCCAGTTCCGGATGTCCGATCTTTTTCATATATTCTTCTTCATGACGAAAATGATATTCCGAGTAATCCTGAAGTTCCCGGAGCAGTTTAACGACTGCATCATATTTATCTTCCCTGATATCGTTTGCAAGTAACTCCTCCACATCATTAACGATTCGAAACAGTTCCTGATGCTCCTTATCAATCTCCTCAACCCCAATCAGACAATCCTGCGTAAACCTGTACATAAATGCCTCCCTTTCCCTGTGACAGTCCCATTTTCAGCCCTTTTTATATTCCATATACAGCTTTCTGTCTTATAATGATATCAGGTTCATTCTATCATGGATTCCCAGTATTGTCCATGACAGACACAAAGGCCCTGTCCCGGGCTGTCCCGGCCCCTGGCGGCCAGCATCCAGAAAAAACTTATAAAGAATTGCAACCTTTTCCTCCTCTATGCAATCTAATCTTAAAAGGAAATTCCTTTGGAATTTATTTAACACCACCGGAGATATAAGCGCGCGCACCGGCAAAATCACACGAAAGGAAGAGACTCCCATGAAAGAGGATACCATCAAGCTTGTGAAAAAGGCGATCAAAGGCTCTAAGTCCGCTTATGGTGAACTAATCGCAAAATACCAGGTCTATCTGTATAAAACTGCTTATTTATATGTAAAAAACGAAGCCGATGCCCTGGATGCCGTACAGGAATGCGTTACAAAAGCCATGATCGGCATCGAAAAGCTAAAAGAGCCCCACCACTTTAAAACCTGGATCACACGGATTCTGATCAACTGTATCTGGCAGGACAAGAAAAAAGCCCCCACCATTTCGCTGGATGAATACGTTGAAAAAGGTACCACGGATTATCTGATCGAGGAAAAAGTAGATCTGTATGATGCCATCGACTCACTAAAAGAGCAATATAAGACCGTAGTCATACTCTTCTATTTTCAGGAATTAAAAATCAAAGAGATCGCACAGATTATGGATATACCGGAGGGAAGCGTGAAAGCGGATCTGTATCGTGCAAAAAAACAGTTACGCAAATGGCTGACCGATGACAGTCACAGCAAAGAGGAGGTAAAACGCCATGCAAAATGATAGATTTGATGCAATCCCCATCCCACGGAAACTAAATGATGTCGTAAACGCAGGCATCGCAGAAGGCATACGCCAGAGAAAACGGATTCATCGAAATAAAACCCTGGCACGCTACGGCGCTATTGCCGCAGCTATGCTGCTCATCCTGTGTGCCGGTATGCTCCTGGTCTCCAATCCCTCCATGGCTGCCAAACTGCCAATTATAGGGCATATCTTCTCCATGGTACAGGAAAAAGTCAGCTATAAGGGAGACTATCATAAGGATGCAGAGATTTACGGCGAGGATAACACCTCCCAGACACAAGATGAAAATATGACACATTCGTCAGAATCCACAGAGACTGCATCCTTCCAGTCACCGCAGGCAAATTCCCTGGTACAGACCTCCAACGGACTGACTGTTACCATCTCAGAGTCCAACTGCACTGCACAGGCACTGTATCTGGCTCTGTGTATTGAAAATGAAGATGCCTTCCCCGCAGACTTCATCAAGACCAAAAATGTGGAGGATTATATCCTGGATTATGACCTGCTGTACCTGACCACCAACTCCTACTATGATGTGCCAGGGCTTACCAAAAAAGACCGCCCCGCCGGAGCGGGACATCCCACCCCCTATTATATAGAAGGAACCTTTGCGGATGACCATACTTTTACCGGTATTATCAGGATTTCCCTGGACAATGACCTGATGAGCAGCGGACATGCCACGAATCGCGAAACAGCGCAGACAGATGCCGATCTGATCTGGGAAGACAAAGTAGAGCAGCTGCCCGAACAGTTTACCTATTATCTGGAAATTTCCGATATTTATGGCGACCTGCTGGAATGTGAAGCAGTGGAGGTCAAAGATCCGGAGAGCGGAGAGGTATTCACCCTCCATGATCCTATTAAAAAGCACTATGCCGGCACCTGGAATTTTGCCATTGATGTTACCATGAACAAAAACGGAAGCCAGGTCATCCAAGTCAACAAGACCAATGAGAACGGTGTGGGAATCGCCTCTGTGGAAAAAACAGCTTTTGAAATCAAGGCCCAGATAATCCTCCCGGATGATGCTCTGCCATACGACTATGTCGTAGTAATCTGTGATGCGGACGGAAAACGGCTGGAGAGCCAGGGCACCAATGCAGAAGTATACTCCACCTATGGGAGAAATACAGATACTGTGAATATATATGTATGTGATTATATGAAATACATGGATGAACTGAAGGGAGATGACCAAAAGATTGCGGAAGGCGCACTGTTTAAAACGCAGGTGCATTTTTAAACGGATATCTTTAGAGAAAATAACGGCAGTCTCTCAATGGCTGCCGTTATCCGCTTTAAAATCCATCCGGAGGATCTCCTGAAATATTACCGAATTGTTTGCCAAATTATTTTACTGATTTTATAAAAACCTCTTGACTTTTGGCTTCCTAAACAGTATTATATTAAATGCGTTGTGTAACGTATGCGGAAGTGCTGGAATTGGCAGACAGGCTAGACTAAGGATCTAGTGATGGGTTCATCGTGAGGGTTCAAGTCCCTTCTTCCGCAGTTAAAAAGGAAACCTTGGATGATGAGGTTTCCTTTTATATTGCTTTTAAATATCCAATATTGTGAGCGTTATCTCATTCCAGCCTCAAACATTTCCCATAATTGTCTGGTATCTGCCATTTTCTCCGGTACATTCATATCCGTTCCCTGTTTTTCAATCAATATTATTCTCAATTTACTATATGTTCACTGATTAGCAATAGAAAGCTCAACAGCTGGAATTTAATCTGTCCAAAAACCTTTTTGCTCACTCGCCATCCCTTTCCATAGATTCTCTGAGTCTCATCACCCCGACCGTCAATATGCCAAACACACTGATTCCCAGTTCTCTCCATGTAAAATAAGAGTGACAGCAGGAATGATCCTTGGTGAATAAATACCAGAAAAACGGATACAATGACACGAATAAAATCATCCCTGCTGCCGGAAAAAGGCTCCGCTCTATCCTGATATGTCTGGCTAATCTGAATATGGCAATGCATACCGCCACACAAACGACCACAGGCAGGATAACCCCTGTATTGCATACGCCAAGATTCAGTTTTAATGTATCGCTGTAAGAATGCTTTTTCATAAAATATCCGCCGCGATAGGCAATCTGGGAAAACGCATCATAAATAATGTTTTCGTCTGTCAAGACCGATGCAATCACCCACTTTGATGACCACATCCCCACATAGCCGATGCCCCATGAAAAGCTATGCCAGAAAATATGTTTCCATCCATGTTTCTGCTCTGTCTGCCATAGTTTCCTATCAAATGCCAGACAGGCAATTAGCGGAACTCCTAACGTAATCAGCGGATACGTCAGGAAATCAAAATAAGCCGTCAGCACACTTGCCATAAGAAACAGATAGTTCCGCCCTGTGTCGGTCAGCTTGTCCCTCCCTATAAACAGTGCATACAGAGCAAGCATCATGATATAAAAACATGGGGAATACTGTAAACAGCTGCACAGACTAACCGGACAAAGAAAAATATACATGCCCAGGAAAGGAATCATGAATACGCTCTCCTTTGACCTTGCAAGGAGACACACAAAGCCAAAAACAAGCATAAATTGTAAAATCATATTAATCTGTCGGATATCCGGATAGGTAAAGAAACATAATAGCGGCCGCAGCAAAACCTGATATCCATGCCAGTACCTGCCGTAATTATTTACGATATAATTGTCCTTTGCCAAGGCGACCACCTCAAATAGAGAATCCACCGGGTTTCTGCCGTCCACCTCGACATTTGTACCCAGAAGGATATCCCTGATTCCATCTTCCGTCACAGTGTATGACACGTTAATCATCAGCCCGTCCGTATAAATGTCCAGCTTTGTCTCCTCTACGCCCTGCCAGAGGTTTGCGCCAAGCCCTTCTTTGTATAATGCAATGGAAGATTCCCACACATTTTCCCGCATACGGTCATTCGGCACGCAATAAGTAACTGCAAGCATTGCGACACCCATTATCGCACAAAGAAAAACAAAACCCATTTCTTTCATCAACAAAACTAACGTATCTTTCATAGCACTTTGTCTGGCAGGCATAGGAAATTTCCTTCTTTTATATTCATCCGAATATAAATACTTTCAGACACCCCTTTCTTTTATATCTCTCATATTAAGATATTCAATATCTTATGTCAATACTTATAGGATTTCGTATGCCCCATTATTGGTCGGTATATGCTATATAATTTTGTAAACGAGGTGAAGGTATTATGTTTGAAGAATTTTTTGTGGAAAGACTGACTTCCCTGAGGAATCAAAAAAAGGTGTCCGCCAGAGAGATGAGTCTGTCCCTTGGACAGAATGAAAGCTATATCAACCGCATCGAAAACAGGCTTGCCTTTCCTTCTATGCAGGTTTTTTTCTATATCTGTGAATATTTTCAGATCACGCCACAGGAATTCTTCGATGAAAAAAATCCCGCGCCGGGAAAGATCAATCAGATTTCAGAAGAAATTAAGAGTTTAGACGAATTACAGCTTGATACGGTTATGGCCGTAATAAAAGGATTACAGCACAAAACAAAGTAAGGGGCTGTCGGTTAATACCGATTTTTAGCCCCTGATATTGATGTATTTGCACTCCATTCCCCTAAAAACTAACAAATAAATATAATACACACTGGAACCTGTCAGTCTATCATTAAATTTTCCATTGACTTTTGACCTGTCACTTGTTCGCCCAAAAAATTCGCCCATTTTTCTGTAAAAAAAGAAAAATAGGATATGTTCTTTGTTCTTCGCCTTGCATTGCAACAGGGCAAAAATCCCCACAATGTTGATGGTATTCCTATTATGATGAGATATAATGGACCTAAAATAAGTGACTGTATAGTGTGACCATACTCATGGACAAGAAGCCGCTGAGAAAGCTCCTCTCTTGTATATTCACTTTTCAGCTTATTATAAAAATATGGTTCTTTTGTTACAAACACGAACATTCCCAAAGAAACGCTTGATCTCTTGTTCCACTCGGTTACGATTGCACCGTGATAAAGATAATGTTTTTCCGAGAAGTGGAATATAAAATAAATCAGGCCCAATGTGGATTGTACGGCGCCCCAAGTGCATTGTATTAAGTAATATAAAGCAATACGCATAATGCCATTCTCCTATAAATTCCAATTTACCTTATGTTTCTCATTTTACCCTGGATGGAGCGATCGCACAATATTCGTCAGCACAAATCTCCAAATAAGATTGTACTCTTGCTTTCGGATATAATTCTTCCGTCACGCCGAATTCCGGATCATAATATTTCCCATCATAGTATAAAATCCAATGACCATACTTTGGCAAAAGCACTTTAAGAATACATACTTTGGGTAAAACAGAAGCGTTATCCGCCTTTGTCATCGTTCTGGCCTGTTTTATGCCATAATGGTTCAGTGCCTTCTCAATGTCCTTTTTACCCGCACCCTTATCATTTTGCATCACGGAAACGACTTCCTCTACCGTAACATCAACAAGCATGGCAACACACGCCTGTCCGCATAAATACTCTGTAGGCTGTTTCCTATACGTAATCTCTTTCATTGTATCATCATCCTCACGCACATAATCACAGGAATCTGTCTCATCCGGCACGGTCACACATTCCCCATTCAGTTAAACATGGAAAAGGCATCCGCCTTTGTCACGCCATCCGCATGAATAAATACATCCATATACGTAATATCATTCTTCCTATACTCATATTCAAAACAGCTGATGACATTCTCCTGCTGCCTTTCTTTGAAATTGTTCGCTTGCAGGTATTCCATGATCAGCTTATAGGCCTTGGGAATGCGCTCAAACGGTTGGATAAACGGCTCCCTGATAGTTATTACCGCATAATCGGCCTCTCTATTCTCCAAAAATGTTGTTCCAGGACAATCTGTCTTAAAATCATCCGGAATCACACACGCCGCCACATATCCATGGAGTCCAAATCGGTTTTGCTGTTCCTGTGACACAAAAGGGAAATCCCATCCGATCAGTTTTACATCGGGGCATACCTCTTTCAGGCCGCTGCTCTTAGCCCACCTTTCCATATACCCTATCGCATCGTTTTCCGGATCCGGGGAAATGATCACATAGGTGGCCATCTTAAAGGGCGCGATTCTTTTCACTCTTATCTCGGAATAAATTCCACTCTGGTCAGTCAGGTCTTCTTTTACAAGGGCATCAAGCTTACATGCAAACAACTCACTCAACTCCACAAGTCTGTCCAGTTCCGGAACGACTTCATCCGATTCCCATCTTGACACGGTCTGTCTGGTCACATGCATCCTGTCCGCCAGTTGTTCCTGGGTAAGTTTTTTCTGTTTTCGCAAATAGCATATGTTATTTCCTAAACTCATTTTTTCATCTCCGTTCATAATTATTGTCCAGCGGCCACCTGTCATCTATGATTATGCCATAACGAAACAGACGAATCCACCAATCATCATATGCTTTTTTTGCCTTCTGTGTAACATGACATGTTACCTTATTCTTCCACAGTTTTCCTGGAGATCTGCAAACGCTGATCATAAAGTTCACCGCAGGCTTCTAATGGTAAAAACTCTCATCATGCAGTCTGCTCATAAGATAGATACTAAGAAATAAAAAAGCACGCCGAGGTATCATCGTGAGCAATAAACATCAATCCCCAAAAGTGAATACTTTTATAAAAAGCTGCGGCAGAACGGACGTTGTCCTGTTAGCCGTCTGTCTTTCGTTCTATCTCTTTTTCCCGGTATTTGACGGCCCGGTATGGTGCAAAGACTCTCTGAGTTACGCCAGCATGAGCATATCCCGGGAGCCCATATACCCGCTGTTTCTCGCACTGACGAGGGTACGGCGCGGTACGGAAATCTCTGAAGCAGGCATGATGGCCGTGGTGATTGTACAGAGCCTGCTCGCGGGATTTGCCACCTGGTACGCTGGCTATATGATCAGCAAGACCAAAAACAGGAATCGGATTTTACAGATTGCAACTATCGTTTTCCAATTTGCGGTCTCCCTTCTATGCCGGTTTGCCGCTGTCAGGAGTTCCGTTTACACCGACTGTATCATGACGGAAGGCCTGTGTCTCTCGCTTTTTGTCCTGTTTATCGTGGAATTATATCTCTGTATCATCGGGGAAAGGAACCGCCATACAGCGGCGGCACTGCTCCTTTCCTTTCTGTTGTTCAATACGAGAAAGCAGATGTTGATCACACTCATCATCATGGGGGTGGTCTTTAGCTGGTATTACATGATACAAAGCCGGCAGACAAAGAAATTTTTTGTTCTTATCCTGCTGATACTCTCTCTTGTGCCCACAGGAAATCTATTGGACAGAACATATCAATATGCAGTGCGGGGCGCATGGATTAAGCATTGCCATGATTCGATGGGGTTTTTATGTGTGCTGCTCTATACCTCCGATGTGGAAAAGGATCAGGAATTGTTCAGAGACGAAACGCTGAAGAGGCTCTATCTTACCATTATGGAGCAGGCCCGGCAGGATCAGATTCTATATGAGGATGCAGAGCCAGGCTGGCTGCCTCTTTCCGAACATTTTGCGGACAGTTATGACGATATCGGATACGGCATCATCAATCCTGTGATAGAGGGATATATCCGTGAGCATTTTACTTATTCTGAAGTGGAGGAGGCCCTGATATATGACGAGATTTGTGACCAAATGATCAAAACACTGCTGCATCAGAAAAGGGGGCCTCTGTTGCAGGTATGGTCTTACAATATCTGGCGTGGATTTGTGAACACAATCGCGAAAACAACGAATCTTCTGAGTCTGTACTCCCTCGCGGCATATCTGGGCACGGGTATGCTGGCATTGTATCTTACCGCGCAGAAAAGGAAATTACAGGACAAATACCGCCAGATGCCGGAAGTTACAGTCTATGGAAACAGCATAGAACAGATTGAACGGAGTCTGGTCTTTCTGTTCATCGTCATGATAGCGATCATCGTCAATTCCCTGGCAGTGGGACTGACAATCTTCACTCAGCCCCGATATATGCTCTACAATATGGGACTGTTTTATACGGCAGTCTGTATGATGCTCTACGATTTTACTTTATGTAAACCACATGCATAAGGATTCATTGATCTTTGCAGTACTCCCTCAGCGCCTCATGAATCCAGATGCCCGCATTGCAAAATATCCCCTGCCCTTTGTCCGTCAGATACACAAGCGCTTCCCGGTGCTGCCCCTGATGGATCAAAGAAAGGGATCTTCTCAGCTCTACATGGTAAGGGGATGTCTCTAAATATGTATAAAAGTCATCCATCGTTCCCGTTTGGACTGCCTGCGCAAAGTGTTGCAGATATGCATCCACACATTGCTCCAATTCCCTGACATCCCAATGCGCCAATTCCCTGCGTTCCTCATAAATCTGTGACCCCTTTACAGTAAAAGCTCCTGTCGCCCGCAGGCTGTAAGGTTCCTTTTTATTGTCCGGCATATTCAAGAAATCCCACAGCAGTTCATCCAGCCACAGTGGCTTCAATGTTTCCGCCGCCGAACAGATACATCTCCCGTCTTCCGGCACGGCAACATGAATCATCAGATCATAAAACAGATCCTCTTTACAATACCAGATCATATAATCCTTTTTCTTAAACTGATATTCCTTTATCTTCTCTTTCAGCATTCCGGACAAAGCCCGCTGTAATTCTCTGAATTTCTTTTGCTGCTCTCTGGTCAAGAATAACACCCCTTATCTTTACCCATTCAAATCTTAAGGCGGACCGCCCTCTGGGGACAGGCATCCACGCAGTCGCCGCACCGGATACATTCCGCCGACTGCGGTTTCTCCACCGGATTGACCTCCATCTTACAGACTCTGCTGCACTTCCCGCAGCCATTGCATTTATGTTCATCCACTTCCAGATGATAAATGCTGATCTTATTAAACAGTCCATATATGGCGCCCAGCGGACACAGGATACGGCAGAAAAAGCGGTAGATGAGGATACAGCCGAGAATCGTGGCTAACAGGATTGCCATTTTCAGGGTAAAAAGCGCTCCGATGGACTTTCTTAACCCTTCATGGGCCGCCAGCAGGAAAACGCCGCCTTCCAGCGTACCCGCCGGGCAGATGTACTGGCAGAAAGCGGGCTTCCCCATTCCCATATAATCGGTGACCACAAGGGGAAGCAACAGCACAAAGACCACGAGCACGATATACTTTATATACAGAAACGGCTTTTTCAATTTCCATTTGGGGGAAGGAATCTTATGGAGCAGTTCCTGCAACAGCCCAAAAGGACACAGGAAACCGCAGACTGCCCTGCCAAATACGACACCGAAAGCTAAGAGCAGCCCTGTCACATAAAAGCTGAAACTAAAATCCCTGGAACCACCCACCGCCTGCAACGCTCCGATCGGGCAGGCAAAGCTGGCCGCCGGACAGGAATAGCAGTTCAGACCCGGATTACAGAAATACTTCCATTTCCCCTGATAAATCCTGCCGCCTTTAAAGTTCAGAAGATGCACATTGGAAAATCCAAAGGCAATTACCTGCAATATTCTTCTTTTGACAGAATACCTGATACGCATCACATCACCCCAGCCCGATACACTCAAAGCAGATATTAACAGCCTTGTTCAAGACAACAGCCGCTTCTCCCCGGAGCACTCCATACGCAATAAAAACAACTGCTGTTATGATACCGGCAATCCGCAGTATGTTTTTCTTCCTATTGTCCACCGAGATACTCCTCCACAAATTCCTTATAGCCATCCACATTTGCTCCCAGAATGGAATCTCCCACGATATTTCCATCCTTATCAATGAACATGGTCGTGGGCACGCCCAGCACATCTTTCAAAACCGGAGCAAAATCCTGATTGACGATGATCTGCGTGAAGTCCGCTCCGGCACTTGATGTTATGTCAACCGCCAGATCCCGATGTTCCGTATCCTCTTCCCCATTGATATCAATAATCAGTCCCACCATCTGCACATTGTCCGGCATCTCTTTGGCCCACTCGCCCAGCTCCGGCATCTCCCCCACGCAGGGATTACAGAAGGTGCCCCAGATATTGAGCACCGTCAGGTCCTTCTTAGCAAAGATACTCTCCGTAACCGTATTCCCTTCCAGGTCGACTGCTGAAAAGGAAGGGAACTTCTCGCTTTCCGCCTGCGATGCCTGCTCCTCCTGCACATTATCTTCCACTGTCTGTGCCGGCACATCTTTGTCCGCATTCGCCTGACTGCCTGCCGTGTCCCCGCAGCCTGTCAGAAACACAAGGACAGTGCACAGGGCAAGCCCTTTCCTAATATGCTGTTTCCGGCCTTTCTCCCAATTTGTCACTGCGTTTCCATACTTTATGTTAACCAATGTTGTCTCTCCTTTCTAATGGAATACATCCCCAGACATGATCGTTTTTCTCGTGTTAGTATACCATATAGTTTCACAGATAAGCAATATCCCTGCACCAGAGACCAGATGACACACAGTCCCATCCATGTTATAATTACTTCACCCGGAAAGGAAGCTGCCCTATGAAAGACGTCTTTATTATATATAACACCTGTTGTTTTTATGAGATTGTAATCCTGAATTATTTTATGAACTGTACTGACTGTGATATGATCCTGTGTTCGCCGGATGGACATCCAATCCGGACAACGGAAGGCTACTTTGTCAATGCTGACATGGCGCTTATGGATGTGGATACAGAGCAGATCAGGAGTTTTATCGTCCCCGGCGGCGATATCTCCCAGATCAACCACCGCCCTCTACAACAGTATCTACAGGATTTAAAGAAAAGGGGCGTTTTGATCGCCGCCATCTGCGCCGGTGTCAATCTGCTTGAGGATGCAGGTATATTAAAGGGAATCCCGTCAACACACAGTATGGATGTGGACATTGCAAATGGCGATCATGTGATCACCGCCAGAGCCAATGCCTATGTGGATTTTGCCATTGAGGTTGCTAAAGAACTGGATTTATTCACCGATGCAGAAGATTTACAGGAAACCATAGATTTCTGGAAATATTTTAAACGGGCGCCGCAGGATTGAAACCGCTATATCTATGTCTGCGGCATTTTTCAGATCACTACCCTGCAACAAACCCGACCACATCCCATTGGCACAGAGCCATGCACAAAAGCGCCAGAATTACCATACTGCCTGCCGCACAGAGTACTTTCCGGCCTCCCTGTGCCTTCATGCGTTTCAAAAACCAGATAGCCGGGAGCAGGGCAATTCCAATCCACAACGCCAGTTCGAACACACCCATGATGCCGGCTGTCCCCTGGTCAACCATGCCGTCATATTGATAGATGCGTCCGGTAATATCCAAAAAGCCCATCGTCAGCCAGACAGGGCTCAGGAAGGAAGTAATAGCACACCATATTCCCAGCATGGCATTCGTAAGTTCAGTCTGTTTCATCATTCCATCCTCTTACTTGCGTCCCTTGGAACCCAGGAAGGTGGGATCGTTCTGGTACTCTTTAAATCTTCGCTCAATCTCCTGAGCCGGAAGGACACAATGATGGATTTCCAGTCCTGCAATCCTTCCCTGGTAGGACTTCTGATATTCATCCCCGCCTATCACAACCCGGTTCGGCACTTTCAGATTAGGCGCCTTATCCCTGCTGCCAATCAGAAGACCGTTAAAGTACAATCTTGCCACACCCGTGATCGCATCATAGGAAATGCACATATAAGCCCACTCGCCCGGTACCGCCTGGCGGCCAAAGATATCGAACCACTCATTGGTCTCCCTGTCATCTTTCATACGGTACACACAGCTGCCAAGCCCATCAGTCGGAGACAGGCTCATGAAGCCATCTGCATATGTTATGTAAACTACGCTGGTCCAGGACTGCTTCTCATCCGGATGGATCCACAGACAGATTGTATAACTCTCACTGAACATCACAGACTTCGGAAGTTTCACTACATTTTCCCGTATCTTACCCCCAGGAAAATGGAGCGACTTCTGGCTTTCCACCACACCGGCCTGATAGTGGAATCCCTCTCCTGTAAACTCTCCCCCGAAACGGCCCTCATCATCCGCCAGATTATCCTGGAAAGAATAAACAGTCGGTTTTTTATTCGTCACAAAGAAATAACGATCGTTATATTTACTCAGAAACTCCTCCGGTGTAAGAGGAGTTCCATAAAACTCTCCCAGTCCCAGATGTGCCCCATAATTGGCAAGCACGCCCGCCTGGAAAGAATTGGCGATCCCCTGCGCCACCACCATATACTTCAGATCCCTGCCCATGCTGATGACATTGCGCAAAAGCAACATCTGTCTTTTCCCACTCTCCGCCTCTTCCGGCAAAAGTCTGGAATCCAATTTGAGAATCTGCGCCGGAATATGCTGGAGCACCTTAAAGGAAGAAGCCGATCCAAAATTCTCGATTGCGATCTCAAATCCCATCTGCCCCAGAATATCAACCGCACAGGCCATCTTCTCGTTGCGCCCCAAAAAGGCCTCCTCTTCAATGCAAAGTTTCAACTCTTCCGGCGCCACCTGATATTTCTCCAGACAGTCCCTGATATGGCTCAACCCATCATTTTGCAGAATAAATTTCCCCGAAATCCGGACATACATCTGCATCCTGGCAAAGACGGTATTCTTCCATTGCTCTTTCCACTTACAGACTTGCTCAAAGACGATCTTATCCAGTTTCGCAATCACGCCATACTGTTCAAATACCGGGATAAATTTCTCTTCCGGCAAAAGTCCCATACCCGGAAAGCGCCAGAACACCGAGATTTTAGCCGCATACACATCGGAATTTTGCAGATAAATGACCGGCTGTAGATACATCTCAAATTCATCCCCTCGAAAGGATGTCAGGGCCCGGTCTTTCATGGCCTTCTGCTCTGTAATCTGCTCCTTTATCATCTCATAGTTTACATAAGTTCCTTTTCCATTCTTCTTGACGAAGTACATCGCCTCGTCACTCTGATCCAGAATCCTGGAAATTTCGCCGGTAAACTGCTGATGAAAGGTCACACCGATGCTAAAAGAAAGAAAAGCGCTCATCGCTTCGTCAAAATCTTCCTTCAGCGTATGTTGCAGCCTCGCGAACTTATCTTCTATTGCCCGTTCGGTCAGTCCGCCGTCACAGACCACCACAAACTCGTCACCGCCCATACGCACGACCAGCTGCCCGGGAAATTCATGCTCGAGAATCCTGCTGACAAACACCAACAGTTCATCTCCCTTGGCATGCCCGTACACATCATTGACCAGTTTGAAATTATCCACATCCATATAGACGCAGTGTATGATATCCTCCTCATTCAGCTGTTCCCATATCTTATGGAGTCCTCTTCTGTTGACCAATCCAGTCAAATAGTCGGTATTCTTTTCATTTTTAAATTGACTAATCAGTTGATGAAATGTATTCTTCATTTTTCCCACTTTACACACACGATACCTCTGCCGGTATCAAATACAAAGAATAATCACATTTGAGCAATTTGCATAATTTTTTTATCTAATTAATCATCTTATGTTCATATTGTACAACAGCAGTATCTTGGAGTCAATATTTTTTGAAATATTTTAGATATTATTGAAGTATTTAGCTTCATCCATAGATTCAGACTCATAATCGGCTGTCCACTTATCATAAGGACAGCTGTTCTTTTTCATCACAGCGCGCAATTCCACGTAACAGCCGCAGGCTCTGCACATGCCGTCATACAGAAGATCGCAGGACTTGCAAAACAAGAGCCGCCTTTCATAAAGCGGCTCTGTCACTTTTAAATCTTCATCGAGATTGGCAATGTATGTATGCAGATTTTCAAAATATTCCTTCTGATCCATGTCCCTGGTGAGACATTTCCGGCAGACACGTTTTCCTCCCATCTCCATAGGCAGACATTCCTCTCATCACTCCACTATCGGATCCGGAAACTGATCACGCTGCCGGCCGGCGCCGTAAAGCTGATCTTGCCATCCTTTACCTCATAAGCGTCAAACTTCTCTTCCTTCACCTTTTCAGGTTCCTCGAAGGTATTGTATGCATGTATCTCTCCCTTAAGGATTGCCGCCGTAATCTCCTTTGGTGCAAGTTCCATAAAGGACATCTCCACAGGTGCATCTTCGTCTACAGAAAGGTTGGTGAGGGTCACATTCACATACCCGTCCCTGTCCACAGATACGGACTCATCCAGGAAAGGCACCTGGCAGTCGTCCGCCACGCCCACGGTCTTATTGCCCTCGATAAAGCTCTCCACCAGATCTGCATCCTGATGATGCTTATACATATGGAAAATATGATAGGTGGGAGTGAGGATCATCTTCGGCCCCTCCGTCAGAATCACAGACTGCAACACGTTAACTAACTGGGCAATGCAGGCCATCTTCACGCGGTCACAGTGCTTATTGAAGATGTTGAGTGTAACACCTGCCACCAGTGCATCCCGCATGGTATTCTGCTGATAGAGGAATCCCGGATTGGTGCCTGGCTCCACATCGAACCAGCAGCCCCACTCATCCACGATCATCCCGATCTCTTTCTTCGGGTCATACTGATCCATGATCGCACCGTGCCGCTCCACCAGTTCCTTCATATAAACAGCTTTTGCTAATGTCTTATACCATTCCGCCTCATCAAATTCCGTGGCGCTTCCCTTCTTCTCCCAGATTCCCGGAACCACATAGTAGTGCAGGGAAAGACCGTCCATATAACCATGGGAAGGCGCTCCCGGCTGCGGAGGCGCATAGCAGGTATCCATCACGCCTTTTGTCCAGAAGTAATCATCTGAATTCGGGCCGCCGCAGACCTTTTTGATCGGCTTGTCCGCATCATACTGTCTCACATAAGTCTGATATCTCCTGTACAGGTTCGCATAATACTCCGGCGTCATATTGCCGCCGCAGCCCCAGTTCTCGTTGCCGACTCCAAAATAATCAATCTTCCAGGGCTTCTCATGCCCATTCTTCTTGCGCAGGTCAGCCATGGGGGAGACCCCGTCAAAGGTGATATACTCCACCCACTCACTCATCTCCTGCACCGTGCCGCTTCCCACGTTGCCGTTCACATAGGTCTTACAGCCAAGCTGCTCACACAGTTCAAAAAATTCATGGGTGCCAAAGCTGTTATCCTCCACCACACCGCCCCAGTGGGTGTTGATCATCTTCTTGCGGGTCTCTTTGGGGCCGATGCCGTCCTTCCAGTGATACTCATCCGCAAAACAGCCGCCCGGCCAGCGCAGTACAGGAATCTGCATCTCCTTCAGCGCTTCCACCACGTCCTTACGCATGCCATTCACATTGGGAATATCCGAATTTTCTCCCACATAGAGCCCTTCGTAGATACACCGCCCCAGATGTTCTGAAAAATGTCCATAAACCTCCGGATTAATGTGTCCTTTTTTGTTCCTCTCGTTGATAAATAATTTTGCCATACGCCTTTCCTTTCTTTTCTATATTGATATTTCACTGCCTGGACAATCCTACGACATATCTGGTCAGTATTTCTTAAATTATTTTAATTACATCTAAAATTATATGAGATTCTTCCGAATAAAGCAACGGTTATTTGATAGTTGAAGAAAGATTTTTTACAGATTTTTCTGACAGATCATCTCCTTTTACATAAAATATACTATACTCACATTTCATAACACTTCAGAAAGGAATCCGTCATGCATCCTGCCCCCTATGTCGCCATTCTCGGCCGCAGCAAAGATACTCTGAATTACGAGACCGCCCTCCGGCGGCTGGAACTTCCTTATCTCACCACGCTGAATCCTGATGAGGCGGCCTCAGCCACCCATCTGCTCCTTCCCGGCGGCGGTGATATCACCCCCGCATTCTTCGGCCAGGCAGACCATGGCTCCCGCCAGATTGATACGGAACTGGATATCCTGCAATTCCAGGCGCTCTCCCTCTTTGTAGAACAAAAAAAGCCCGTGCTGGGCATCTGCAAGGGCCTTCAGATCATCAATGTACATTTTGGGGGAACCATCAAACAACATATCGATACCGCCGACCGCCATAAATGGACCGGCAAAGACCAGACACACTATGTCTATCACAGCACGCTTGACCGCAATGACTTCTTTTATCAGCTCTATGGCAGCAGCACATTGGTCAATTCCGCCCACCATCAGGCAGTGGATCATCTGGGCGAGGGGCTTCTCTGCGCCTGCCGCGCCGGAGACAATGTGATCGAAGGCCTGTTCCACACGCACCTGCCTCTGTTCGGCGTCCAGTGGCATCCGGAACGGTTCTGGGAACAGGGCGGGGAAATGCTGTTTCGATATTTTACCGCTCTTTCTTAAAATGCATCTCCAGCTGGGCCATTCCCTCCTCAAACTTTTCTCTCTGCAATTCCCGCCTGCTCTTAACCTGCTCTCTGGCATGGGCAGATACCACATCAAACAGGGCGCGCATGATCTGCACGATCACCTCCGCTGTCTTGCTGTCCACCTCTTTCAGGGCCGCGCCTATCTTTTGGATACTCTTAAACCAGTTAGCCGTAAAATCAATCAGGTTATCCGTCTCGGAAGCCTGCACCACCCGATAGAAAGTATCCACAAAGGTATGCATCTGCTCCTGATCCAGAGAAAGGATCCACTCATTAAGCGCCTGATCCATAAACTTACGCCCTGCACGGATCTCCTCCACTATCTTAAAGGAATCCCCTCGAATCAGCCAGGTATACGGGTTATGCTGCGCCAGCCCAATGGTCCTGCTCTCCACCACCTTATAATTTTCCTCCGTATAGAGAAGCATGCCCACCAGGGAAGAGCGCGGCACCGTCTTGTAAATCCTCCCCGCAATCTCCGCATAAGCGCTCTTTTTCCTGACCTCCGGCCTAAAACCCGGCCCATCATGGTCATAAATCCTCTCAATCCGTTCCCGCACGCCTGCACTGCAATTCATGGATGCATAGACCGCCAGATTGCCGCCCTTGGAATGACCACCCACATAGAAGCTGCCCTCAATCGTGCCGGCCGCCTGTTCCAGATAACTGACGCTCAGCCGCTGTCCCGGCACCGGCTCCGAAAAGGCCAGGTTCAGATCCTCTTTCCAGCCCACAATGGTCTCATCTGTCCCCCGAAAGACCACATAAGTGACGCCGCCGGACAATCCGCAGACCACTGCCGAAAACTGCGTCTCCTGCTCCAGTTCTATTTGGTTTACATAATTCCATAACTTCATGTCGCCAAACCGCCTGCTCTTACAGATGCCCTGAAAAAGGGCGGTATTGTCCTTGCGATAACGCTCATCTGCGTAGAGATGGTCATAGTCCTCATGCGCTGCAATCTCCTGCACGCTGACGGCGCTGCGCAGCTCTTCCGGCCCGGGAACCATCCCGTCAAATTTCAGATAAGCGAACTGGCTGATGACCAGACTGTCCACATCACTGAACGGTTTTTCCTCCAGCGTATAGTCGCCGTATTCTCTCAGATAATCCAGAATTGTCCCCATGCTCCATACCCCTCTTCACCGCTTACAGCTTTGCCTCCAGATGCTCGATATTCTTGATCAGCACCGATACTGTCCCGTCCGGATTCGTGATGAATTCAACGCTCCGGGGATTCTTATATTGTTCCATCGGTATCTTGATCTCAATCCCCGTGTCCGTGAAAAGGTGCTGGCTCTGATATTTGCGCACCGTGTTCTCACTCTGGGGTTCGATCTTTTCCTTCACCATATCGTACTTTTCCATCTTATCCTGAAAAGCTACCTTTAATTCCGGCTGGTCTTCAAAGATCTTCTCCCCGATCTCCTCCACCACAAACCCGCCATTCTCTTCGATCTCTTCCTGCAAGATACGTTTGGCCCGCATCTGCTTCTCAAACCGTTCGGTTTCATCAAACCCTTCCTTCTGTACATTCTCCACAGCACGGCTGACAATGGAGAGTTTGGATTTGTGAGACAGATGGGAACTGCATTTTAAGAACAGATAGGAAAAGTAATTGACCTTTTCCCCATTGACCTCATATTTTTTCTCCATCACCCACACCGCAAGATCATCCAGGCGGATGATCGCCGCCTCCGAAAGACGCTGACTCTCCGAGGGCAGGATGGCTTTATGACGGATAATCTCGTTGCTGTTGCCCTCCCCCTGTGTCAGCGGCATTGTTCTGTGGGTGTAAAGCGCCTTATAATTCATCTTAAGAAGCGCCAGATACTCAGCCTCCTGCTCCCGGAAACGCACCACCAGAAGGTCTGCCGGCGGAATATCAATATTACTGCCCATAATCTCATACAAAAGGCTGGCTATGGATTTACTGGTCTCCACAAAATCTTCGTCATCATAGGCAGCCAGCATCTGATACACTTCTGATTCTTCCTGATAAAACCGGCACTCCTTCGCATCATCGCCAGAGCCGATCCTCGCAATGTGCTCCCGCGCAAACTCCGCCACTTCCGAACCATAGTCAAGTTCCCTATCAGACAGCACCGGCATCCCAATGGTGGAATCCAGAATGTGCACGATCATCTTTTTTATTCTGATTTCTTCTTTGTTCATTATACTATAACTCCTGTTATCTTATGCAGATTATACTCTCATATCCGGCGCAATCCGCTCAAGAAGGGCCAGTGTTTCCTCTCCCCATTCATAATCAAACAGATACATGCCGTCAAACAGACAATTCTTTCGATTCTTACTCTCCAGAAAATTATAATAATCACATTCAATCTCATCAATATTCACATAACAGACTCCCCTTTTGGTCATAAAGATTTCTCCCGCGCCCGCCTCCCGCAGCACCGTCTGCAAAGAAGTCACTGCCTTTCGGTATAGCTTCTTGACCTTATCATCATAAACCCTGTCCGGCCATAATTTGTCCACCGCTTCTTCCATGGACACCTCGCCGCCCCGATGATCCAGACACAATGCCAGAAGTTCCTTCGATTTGGCATTGGCAAAATAGACCAGGCGCTCTCTTACGAAGAATTGAAATCTGCCAAACATTACCGCACGTGCCTTTTTGTTGCCCATCATGTTATTTACGATATGCACCATATCCAGTATTTCCGCCTGATTAAACGAAATCATGAAACAATAATCGCCATGATTACCCATGTCCTCCAACTTATGATGCGGTGTTCTATTTATGTAAATCACTATAAGATTCGGAAACAGTTCCTTTAATTCCCTGTCCAGATTAAACTGGTCTGTTTCCAGTATTCCAATATCCAACACCGCAAATGCTGCCAGATTGTTTCTGGCATATTCAAGTGCAGGTGCCGGACTGCCAAATTCCCTGACCGACTCAATCCCCTTCAGGTTTGCAAGCAAACTGCCCAGAAACCTGCGGAATATTCCGTCATCACACACCACTATAGCCTTCATCGCCTTAAGCATATCGCCCCCCAAGCGCGATTAAACGTGTCCCTCACTATTAAACTTCATTATTAGTTGTATAAATAGTTTAACGTGTTCATATATAATCTGCAAGACCCATTCTCTGGCTGTCCTCGATTTATTACTGTCTCCCATTATTCATATTTTCCCGGATAATCCGTACCGGTTTCTCCCTGCATACGGGCAACATAGGGCATTGGATCCTTCTCCATCCGCAGCATCGTGTCAAACGCCATCAGGAGCATTTTGTCCCCGTTGTTTTTCATATCATCCTTTCCCCTGTCCATCTGTGCTTTAAAATGATCCATCTGCCATACCATGATATCCACAAGACTGTAACCTTCTATCTGACAGTCACAGAGAAAATTCTGATGTTCCAGATAGTACACAAATTCCCGGTAAACGCCCTCCGACTGTGTGAGAGCCTCCCAGAACTGTTCCAGAAATGTCTCGTTCTCTCCAGCATAATGGCAGAGTGCCTTCGCCCAGGCATAGGCTTTTTCTTTCATATCATCATCCACCTTCCTCTCCCTGGAGACATTGTGCGCAGAACGCGCTCATTATGAGTATACCACAATCTGGTTCTTTTTAGGAACCGAATTCTATATACTATGTTAACAGCTTTACATGGACGTGACCTTACTATGGAAATGATAAAACAAATAAACAACTTTCTCTGGAGCCTTCCGCTGCTGGTGCTTTTGATGGGCACCCATGTTTATTTCACGCTCAGGCTGCATTTCCCTCAGCGCAATCTCTGGCATGCCATCCGGCTGTCCTTTGGCCAAACGGACGAAAGCGGCCGCAATCTTTCCCCCTTCAGCGCCCTATCCACCACACTGGCTGCCACTCTGGGTACCGGCAACATCATCGGTGTCTCCACTGCTGTGGCCCTGGGCGGCCCCGGCGCTGTCTTCTGGTGCTGGATCACCGGTATTCTGGGCATGTCCACTGCCTATAGCGAGTGTTATTTAAGCGTCCTCTACAGGGACTGCCGCCAGGACGGCACTTATGTGGGCGGTCCTATGTATGTCCTCAAAAATGGTTTACATAATTATAAACTAGGATGTATCTATGCCATCTGCACGCTGGCCGCCGCTTTCGGTGTGGGCTGTACCACCCAGGCAAACTCTGTCTCCCAGGCTGCCGCCGGCACTTTCCATCTCTCTCCCCACTTTGTTGGGATTGCTTTGGCACTTTTAACCGGCGCCGTGATCCTGGGCGGTATCAAAAGCATCGGTACCCTCTGTGAACGCACCGTTCCTGCTATCAGTTTTTTCTACCTCTTTGGCTGTCTGCTGCTCTTGATTCTCTACCGCCGGCAGCTGCCCGCCGCCATTGTGTGGATTTTAAAAGACGCGCTCTCTTTCACGAGCATCGCAGGAGGCGCCGCCGGCGCCACAATACAGCATGCTGTCCGCTATGGCATCGCCAGAGGACTGTTTACCAATGAGGCCGGCATCGGCACATCGGCCATCGCTGCGGCGGCTTCCCACACAAAAGAGCCCCGTATACAGGCCTATGTCTCCATGACCGCCGTCTTTTGGGACACAGTAGTCATGTGCCTGATCACCGGACTGGTGGTCGTTTCCAACATGCTCTATGATCCCGCTTCCACGGCAGGCGTGGCGCAGACAGACCTGACCGCCGCTGCTTTCTCCCATCTTCCCTATGTGGGAAATGCCTTTCTGACACTCTCCCTGGCCGCCTTTGCCGTGACCACCCTGATCGGCTGGTCTTATTTTGGGGAAAAAGCAACGGAATACCTCCTGGGAAACAAAGGCATTCCGTATTACAAACTCCTCTATGTACTGATGATCTATCTGGGCGCCATCATACCCGTGCATTTTGTCTGGGAATGTACCGATCTGATCAACGCTCTGATGGTACTGCCCAACGTACTTGCCCTTTTCCTGCTCCGGCGAAAGGTCAAACCGTAAATCCGGACATAATTTCCTGCAAGGAACGGCTGCTCCTCTCCAAAATCGCCATTTTGCGCAGTATCTCCTCACAGCCCACGTTACTGTTCTGCATGGCTGTTGCCACATCACGCACATCGTCCACAATCACGGCATTTAATTCTGTCACCGACTGAAGGGAGGCAAGCATCTCCTCCACCGCTGCGCCCATCATCTCCGCTGAAGTGCCAAGATCAGCCGCGATGCCATTAAAAAAGGCAGCATCCTTCTGATAGCGTTCGGCCGTATCCACCATGGCATGATAGTCCCCGATCACATGATCCTTCATAAAATTCAGAAGCTTCTCCGAACTGGCCTTTAAAGCCGCTACAGAACCTACCACCTCGTCAATCACTTTCTGAATCTTGTTTACCGTCCCCTGGGAATGTTCCGCAAGACTCCTCACCTCATCCGCAACCACGGCAAATCCCATACCCGCTTCACCGGCCCTGGCCGCCTCGATCGCCGCATTTAATGCGATCAGGTTGGTCTGGTTGGCAATGCCGCCAATCTCCTGGGAAAGTTCTTTGATCTGTTCAATCTTTTCCACTTCTTTCAGTGCACTTTCCAGTTCATCCTCCGCACTGTGGTAAATCACGCTGGCCTGTTTCTTGGCTGTGACCGTGGTCTCATACAACACATCTGCTCTTTCGGTAATCTCTTTGGATGCCCCTGCCGATTCCGAGGATTTATTTGCCACATCCGTGACTGCCGTTCCAATCTCTGCGCTGGCCTGGCTGATAGTCTGCGTCACATCCGCCGCCTCACGCACCTTATCGGTCAGCTTCTCCATCACCTGATCCATTTCATCAATAGTGTTATTTAATTCAGCCATCTCACTGTACGCCCGAGATGCCGTATTCTCAATATCCGCTGCCTCCTCATTCGTACCAATGATCGTCTCCCGCACCCGGCTCCTGACCGTCTGCGCCGCCTGACTGACTTCCTCCATCTCGTCCTTAAAGCCTTCCGCCACACCAGACTGACCGGCCGCTCCACTCTGTTCTCTAAAATCTCCGGCCGCAAAACATTTCAACTGCATCATTGGTGCCAACGCCCTATTAACTACCACTCCTGCAACGAGACCGATAATCACCGTACCAACAATGGCCGCAAGCACTCCCACGACAAGTGCACCGCCAATCGTTCCACCGCCTGCCATAAGCGTACTGACCACGGATGCCGCAAACAACAAAATGAACGTCAACGCCAGAAGCAGGGATAATAGCTTCCCCCTGATTGTTTTCATGCCCGCCCTCCTAAGATTTCCTCGATACCTTCTCTGCTCAAGATGCCTCTTCTGCACAAAGAGCAAAAATCCGATATTATTATACAGCTTTTCGTCTTCTTCGTCTACCGTTTCATATTAATAACGCATGATATATTATATTATAAAGGCATCATGCCGATTTCACCATCTTCTCACGGCGTCTGCAATAGACATAAAATCCAATACAGATCAGCCCGGAGAGCAGAGAACCAAGCGGTGCCGCCCATCCCATCGGATAGAGGCTGTCCGGAAAATATACGCTGGCCAGATAAGCTCCCGGAATCCGTACCAGTATAATAGCCGTAATATTATGGATAAAGGAAATCCCCGATTTCTGGTCCCCACAGAAATAGCCGCTGAAGCAGAAATGTATGGCCGCAAAGACCGTATCATAGGCATAGGATCTCATATAAGCGCACCCCGCCACGATCACCGCCGCATCTTTGCTGAAAAGTCCCACCAGAGTCTGAGGCAGGAACTGATTATAAAGCGCACAAAGCATCCCCCAGCATACCGTGATCACCAGCCCATAACGCAGACTGGCCCTGGCCCTGTCTGCCCGGTCAGCTCCCATATTCTGAGCCGTGATGGCAGAGATTGCCGACAGAAAGGCCGAAGGTACCAGAAACATGAAGCCAATCAGCTTCTCCACGATCCCCACTGCCGCGGACGCAATCAGTCCCCTGCTGTTGGCGATCACCGTAATCACAATGAAAGCAACCTGGATCAGCCCATCCTGACAGGCAATAGGCGTCCCCACTTTCAGCATCTGCGATATCACTTCCCGGTCCGCTCGGATATCCTGCCTGGTGACCTGGAAGCCAAGATTACACCTCTTAAGCATCCCCAAGGCAAAAACCACGCTCACCGCCTGGCCACAGACCGTTCCCAATGCTGCCCCTGCGGCTCCCAGACCCATTCCGCCGATAAAAACAAAATCCAATACAATATTGACCACACAGGCCACCGCCACAAAATACATGGGCCGGCGGGAATCCCCTGCCCCACGGAAAATACTGCTGATCACATTGTAAGCTGTGATAAAGGGCACCCCTGCAAAGCAGATGGCAAGATAAAGCTTCGTCTCTCTGACAGCTTCCGCAGGCGTTAACATAACATTTGCTATTCCATTTGTCAATGCCAGAAGGGCAATCGTGAGTACTACTGCGAACAGGATAAAGAAAGTGACGGCAGAGCCCACAGTCCTGGCCGCAGAGCGTTCATCCTTTGCACCCACACATCTGGCAATCCGCACGGTAGCGCCCATGGCGAACCCCACGATAATCACGGTCAGCATATGCATCACCTGACTGCCGATGGACACCGCCGTGGTGGTCTCCGAACCATTGTACAGTCCTACCACGAACAGATCCGCCATCCCGTAAAAGGTCTGCATAAAACAGGCCAAAAGATAGGGAAGCGCAAACAGCACCAGGTTTTTCCATACGCTTCCCGTTGTTAAGTCATTCTTTTCGTTCATGATGTATGTATTGCTCCTTTATGTATTGCTCCTTTGGATGAAAATATCGCTTTGTGATTTTTGGTTGTGTTGTCTGGTTGACTGGTGTAATGCTCGTGATTATTTTAGCATAGGGGGTTGGAGGAAGACAAGGTGTATCAGACAGGTAAGTACTTATTCGTGTGTTAGATGGTTACTTTGCGCAGATTGGTCAGAAAGGTCGCCGGAGCAGGGTGAAAATTTTCACCCTGTTCCGGCTGGTTTTGTTGGCATAAATTTGGAGAAAATAACATCTTTCAACTATGCCTTGTAGGAATTAATAAATCAGCCCGGGCATCGGTTTCTTTCTTAAGGAACCCCTAGAACAGCACCAGTGCTTAACGAGGTTTTTCACGAGTTTAGCATCTGCTGTGCTGTGAAAGGAGCGAGAGCGCGGTGACGTAGAAAGGAACCGATGCCCGGGCGTCCTCCTTAATCCCCCTTAATCCCCCTCAAGCACTATCTCATAAAATCCGCCGTCATCCGTATTCTCAAAAAACACCACCGCCACCTGCTCCGGATCAATCAGCCTCTCACATCCTCTACAGGCATAATACTGTGTCGACTCCTGCTCGGAAGACACATACCCTTCCGTGCCGTCCCCGGAAAACAAATACCGGTACTCCGTGCCGTCTTTCAGCCTTACGCCACTCATCCTGGGCGCCCTCACAGGGCGGCTGATTTCCATAAGTTCCCCATCCGGCCCCACAGCCTGCCTGGTCTCCCGCTGTCTGGGCCAATCACACTCCACGTATCCTGATGCCGGCGACAACTCTATCCTGCGTACTACCGCACCGCTGTCCCCCAGAGGCATTTCAAGCGTCCATTCCTTCCTGTTGCCTGTCCCCTGGAGATTCCAACTAAAATCCCAGGTACCATTTACCACACTGGCCGTGTCCACTTCTCCCGCCTTGTCCTCATAACCGCACAGATTCTTAAATTTCACATGAACATCCCTGTCCAACGCCCAGCCTCTCTCCGATTCCGTCATGGAAATACAGTAAGTCATACTGCCGTCCTCCCTGATATATCTGCTGATGACATTCCCCTCTTCATCCTGTCCGGCCGCCGTACCGTCTGCATATTCCAGTATACCGTCTTCTCCTGTAACAAGCCCGTCAAAGAACCCGGCTGAATAATTGACTCCATCCACCCCGTCCACAGTAACCTGCATTTCCTCAAAATTGGGTGACAGCCCTTCTCTCACGCTATAACCATCCACCCGAAAGGCAAGATAAACACTGTAATTGTCCGTAACACTCTGCTCCGCCGTTATGGTAACACCGTTTTGCGTCTGGCTTAGCATGGCAAAGGAAACAGCCCCTTCTTGTTGAAGCATCTCCTTCTGGGACTCCTCTACCTGCCATTTTTCACTGATTCCTGCGCTCCACCTGGTCCCGGCCGCCACAACCGCTCCTGCAAGCAGCATGATAAGCACAGCCGCAAGAGGCAAAACCTTTTTGATTCTACTTCTTCTTGTATGATGTAAATCATTCTTCGTATTTTTATCCGTCAAGTCATTTATTTGTGCCTCTACATCGCTCATCCTGCTGTTCTGCCCCTTAATCATCACATAAGCTGTATCTGCTTTCTGCTGTACAATCCGGGGAATCACAATCTCTTCCCGCAGAATTTCTATCTTTGTCCTGTCGTTCATCATCCCTGTTTCCTTTCCGATATCCTGTCGGCCGTCATATCCTGCCGTTGTCATTTTCTGCTGCGTCCTGTTCCAAGTCTTATTCCAGTTCCTGCCCCAACATCTTCCTGGCCCTGGAAAGTCTGCTTCGCACGGCGCTCTCACTCAATCCCAGGATTTTACTGATATCTGCCGTAGACAGCCCTTCGATATAGTACAGGAGCACCGCCACACGGTATTTCTCATCCAATGCCATAAGCACTTCTTTCCACTCCGCGTTTTCATAGGCCCTCTCCATCACCGGAATTTCCACGGGTTCCTCTGTCAGCTGTACGCGCCTCCTTTTTCGTAACAGATCATTGCATTTATTGATGAGGATTCGAATCATCCATGTCTGAAAATAGGCATTTGTCTTAAGTTGTCCCATCTTTTCATAACAAGTCAGTATGGTCTCCTGTATGACATCCGCCACATCCTCATCATTGCCCACCATTGCCCAGGCGGTCTTGTACATGCTCTGCATCTGCCGCTGCATCAGTTCTGCAAAGGCGTCCGCATCTTTCTCCTTCGCTCTTTGTATTAGCTTATCCATCCCTGTCCCTTTCTTCTGCCGTATCACAGCCTTACTATGTATGCTTTCATACATTAGACGTATCAAAACCGCAAAACGTCCCCAAATAAGCGGAGGACTTTCCCACACAAAGGGGCAGACTCTATCAGCCTGCCCCTCCGGGAAAATCTTTATGTATTTCACGCAGTCTCCATCACCCGCCGCCTATTTCCACGTACCGTTTATTTACCAAAATATCCGGCTACCGTCTTCAAATGCTCCATGACCGGCAGATGCTGGGGACAGGCATTCTCACACTGACCACAGCCGATACAGTCGCCGGCCTTGCCAAAAGTGCCTGTCAGACGGTCATAATACTCACCCTGCGGCGTCCAGTCCTTTCCTTCCGCTTCCTGCATCTCTGCATTATATAGAGAGAAATACTTCGGAATCGCAATCTTCATAGGACAGCCATCGGTACAATAGGAACAGCCTGTGCAGGGAATCGCGATGTTGCCGTTGATGATAGCGGCTGCTTTGTATACCATGCGTCTCTCTTCCTCTGTCAGGGGCTTAAAGTCTGCCATATAACTAGTGTTATCCAATAATTGTTCCATATTACTCATACCGCTCAAGACCATTTTCACATTGTCCAGACTGGCCGCAAAACGGATTGCCCAGGATGGAATCGACATATTCGGATCGTGCGCCCGGAACAGTTCGGCCACCGCCTGGGGTACCTGCGCCAGCGTACCTCCCTTGACCGGTTCCATAACCCATACCGGCACGCCATGCTTCGTTGCCACCTCATAGCACTGACGGGACTGGATTGCACTGCTGTCCCAGTCAAGATAATTAAGCTGTAACTGCACAAACTCCATCTCCGGATGCTCTGTCAGCACCTTATCCAGAAATTCCGCATTATCATGGAACGAAAAGCCGATATGTTTCACCAGCCCCTGCTTCTTTTTCTCCACCAGCCAGTTAAAACAATCCAGATCCGTATAAATCTTATAATGGCCAAATCCCACATCGTGAATCAGATAATAGTCAAAATAAGTAACACCTGTTTTTCTAAGCTGTTCCTCAAAAATCTTATCCCGGTCTTCCCTGGTACGGATAAAGCTTGCATGAAGTTTCGTTGCCAGCGTATAGCTGTCCCTGGGATGTCTGTCAACCAGACACTCCTTTGCCGCGTCCTCACTCTTAAATCCGCAGTACATCCAGGCGGTATCAAAATAGGTAAAGCCTCTCTCAAGAAAAGTATCCACCATCTCTTTCGTCTTTTCCATATCAATGCTTGCTCCGTCATTGGCATCCATAAGCGGCAGCCGCATCAGCCCAAACCCCAGTTTCTTTGCTTCCATACATACTCCTTCCTGCCTGTCAATATGTTGTGAAAACTTAAAGATAATTCACCGCCCAAATAATTTTATGAAATCCGCTTCGCGGTCTCAGATAGGCGGAGAATTTCCATATCATAAAATAACAGGCGCAGGCTGTCATCCTGAACCTGCGTCTATGGTATATTTATATTTATGATATCACATAATAACCCTTTTCTCAACAGATGAAATTAACAAATCACCCCAGCGCCACATCCAGGATCATCATGATCACAAATCCCACCGCCGCACCGATCGTCCCGATGTTATTATGTTCCCCCGCCTGCGACTCCGGAATCAGTTCTTCCACTACCACATAGATCATCGCCCCGGCCGCAAAGGCAAGCAGATAAGGCAGGGCCGACACGACCTGTTCTGCCAGCAGTATCGTTATGAAAGCACCCACCGGCTCAACCACACCCGACAAGGCGCCATAGACAAATGCCTTACTTCTGGAAATCCCCTCACTGCGAAGCGGCATGGAAATAATCGCCCCTTCCGGGAAATTCTGGATGGCAATGCCCACTGCCAGGGCAAACGCACCTGCCATGGTAATCCCGGTATCCCCGATCAATGCACCTGCAAAGGTCACTCCCACAGACATCCCCTCCGGGATATTGTGAAGCGTCACCGCCAGGACAAGCATGGTTGTTTTTTTTAACTCGCTCTCCACACCCTCCGGCTGGTCGCTCTCCAGATGCCAGTGGGGAATAAGCGTATCCAGCACCAGCAAAAAGGCGATACCAGACAGAAAGCCAACAGTGGCCGGCACCCAGGCAATCTGGTTCTGTTCCCCTGCCATGTCTATGGCCGGAATCAGGAGAGACCAGACAGAAGCCGCAATCATAACACCCGCCGCGAAACCCATCAGGAGCATTTCCACCTTCCTGTTCATCTCCCGTCTCATGAAAAAGACCATCGCCGCACCGAGCGTTGTTCCCACAAAGGGGATAGTGAGTCCTGACAGTACCTGCATCCCGTTCCCTCCATACCAAACTGCAACTTATATTATAGTATGCCAGTTTTCGGTATCTGTCAGACTAAAATACATAATTTTCATTCAAATTCTGGTTTAAATCCACAATCTTTCTGGTATTCTCCCCCGACATCACGTCAATCTGTTCCATCTGCCCCTGAAAATCCTGCATGATTGCCGTGATATCTCCAATATTGCCGGTAGTCTGCTCGATTGCCTGCTGAATCTGTCCGGTAATCTCCTTAAAATCATCAATAACACCCTGTAAGGTGCTGGCATTATTCTGGAAACCGCCCACCAGTTCCTGCACTTTCCTGGCATCATCGCTGTAATGCTCCCCTGTGCTGACGAAATCATCGTACTCCTCCATGATGTCCTGTTCCAGATAATCCACCAGTTCTTTGGCCGACTGTGTCAGTTCCTGCACTGCCTTAATCACTCCGCCGAGCACCTTGTTGATCTGCTCCGCCGTATGCTTACTGGTAGCCGCCAGTTTCCCGATCTCATCTGCCACTACTGCAAACCCCTTACCGTTTTCTCCGGCGCGGGCAGCTTCTATGCTGGCATTTAGGGACAACAGATTAGTCTGTTCCGCGATCGCAATGATGCCCTTTGCCGACTCCTGAATCTTTTCTATCTGTAAGGCACTCTCCGCCTTCTGCGTCACCTGCCGACTGATCATGCCGGCCTTTTTCCTGGTATCTTCCCTGGTCATTATCGCCTTATCCTGCAATGCTCTGGCACGGTCATTTATCTCCTGCGCAAACTTCCTGCCGGTGTTTGTCTTCTCATACATATCCATAATTTCCCTGCGAATATGCTCAATCTCCTCCACGGTCTGTGTCACGGAAGCGTTGGTCTGCTCCATGGCCGCGCTCATGTCCACAATATTTTCAGCCAGTGTATTTGTTCTGCTGTTCATCTGCGTCACCTGCCGGCTGATTTCCGTAGATCCCTCGCTGACATGCAGGATGACACCTGCCGTATCCGCGATCGTAGTCCGCATCTTCTCCAGAAGGCTGTTGATGTGGTCGCCGATCGCCTGAATCTCATCCCCTGAATGAATCTCCAGTTTCTGTCTGAGATCCCCGCCATTATCCACCAGTTCTACGACTTTGGCATTGATATGATTCAGGTTTCTTGTGATATAATAGGCCAGTGCAAAACCGCCTGCCATGGCAATCAGCAGACAAAAAGCTGCTGTGACCAGAATCTTTGTGACCAGTTCTGCCAGTTTGGCCTCCACGGTATCCACTGAACAGTCCACCGCCACAATACCTACCGTCCTGCCGGTTTCATCCTTAATCGGCGCATACCCGCTGTAGAGCATCCCCCAGGCATCCGTATAGGGTTCGTCCAACGCCATGGCTGTACCGCTGTGATAGGCCTCTATTACCTCCGGCTCCACATCGTACTCCTCCCCGATCCCGCCCGGTTCCTCCGGATCCGCATCCACCACAAATTCCATATGGTCATCCACCAGCCGCAGGGTATAGATATAAGAAACCGTCTCATCTGTCAGGAAGTCAGAAAGATTTCTGTGCACGGCATAAAATGCCTCATCCTTCCCGTTCTCCTCACAAATTGTCAAAAACGCCCCGCTGTCAATCTTAGCCGCCGCAATCTTTGCATTGACCACCGTGTTCTCCTGAATCTGACTCATAAGATTATCCTTGACCGTCATATAGGCAACCACGCCCACTGCAATGGAAATCACAACACCGATTGCCGCTGCCCCGAACCAAAGTCTGGTCAAAATACTTTTATGCAGACGTATCCCATCCCGTCCATTCTTTGTCTGTCTCACCCTATATCCCCCTCCTGTTGTATGTACCGGCTGTTTTATATACGAAATTATTTTAACAGCTTATATCCTATAAATTAAGGAGTCAGGTATACATCGTATTTTTTATGGTATACTTTGCATCCTTTTAGTTTACATAACTCTATATTTCAGGTTGATTCAAATTCTTCTGGTTTTGAGGTCTTTGGTTTTGATTGCCCTCTGCGGCTTTTGGATCCGCCGACAATCAGATCATAACTTTCCGCTATCATACGCCTGATATCTTCATCCGGTATTGTCCCGTCCAGAATCACCGTATTCCAGTGTTCTTTGTTCTGATGGTAACCAGGAATCACTGCCTCATAAGTCTGTCTCCAGAAATCCCGCCACTGGGGATCCACCTTGATATTGATGCGCATACTGCCCTCATACTCATAAGTCCATAAAAAGGCTTTCTTATTCTTCCGGTACCGCACCAACACCCAGTTGGGATCATGAAACGGTGTGTCCTGATATACATCCGCAAAACTCATTCCATATGTCAGCGCCTCTTGCCTTGTTCTCATCCTTGCCCTCCCTTGTTCCCTCATACCCCTTTTTCTTAAAAAAAGATTAAAAATGCAACGATATAACCAGTACGGTGTTTTTTATGATATAATGGACGCAGACTCAGCAGTCTGCGTCCCAAGAATTGCGTTGCAATTCTTGCTGGCACTGCCCAAGATTACTGCTTTTGTGAATATGATATAATGGACGCAGACTCAGCGGTCTGCGTCCCAAGAATTGCGCTGCAATTCTTGCTGGCATTGCCCAGGTCAAGTATACTCTCTTTTGTCGAATTGTGGAATCAGGAAATCGAAATAAGAGGAAATGCCTATGTTGTTAAAGATTCTATGGAACTATTCCATCTTATTATTATGTATGGTCGGATTTGGCGGCGGCGCTGTAATGGCCCTTGCTTTACCTGTATTTCAGCTGTTCCTGTCCTGGCTGAATTACCATTATGGTAAGAACTGGCAGACGGTTCTTATGCTGGAATTTCATTTATTGATTTCTACTGTTCTTGGACTATATTCAGAGGGATATCTATATCTTAGATACATTTCAAATGATGCCGAAAGCATTCTGGTATTTCAGGAACTATTGAAAATTGGAACAGTTCTGGTCTGCGGCATGGGAATCATAACAGTTGTATTGAAATACTTTTCCGCAAGAAGAGCATCCTCTGTTTAAAAGATAAAACAACTCATAAAATTTACATAGAAAGGCGTTGAGTAACATTGTTCTTATTCAAATTTAAAAACCGTTCCAAACTCATGGAAAAATCCCAGGAAACCCTGCACGCGGTACTGCCGATCATCCTGATCGTACTGCTCTTAAGTTTCACTATCGCGCCCATTTCCCCGGAAATCCTGATGGAATTTCTGCTGGGAGCCGTTATGCTGATCGTAGGCATGCTATTTTTCTCCATCGGCGCTGAGATGGCAATGACGCGTATGGGTGAACGGGTAGGTACCATCATGACCAAGACAAAGAGTCTGCCTGCCATGATTCTGATCAGCTTTGTGCTGGGATTTGTCATCACCATCTCCGAACCGGATCTGCAAGTACTGGCACAGCAGGTCGCTTCCATCCCCAATCTGGTATTGATTCTGGCGGTGGCCGCAGGTGTTGGTCTCTTTCTGGTGTTTGCCCTGCTTCGTATGCTGCTGCGGATTCCTTTGGCGCCCATGCTGCTTATCTTTTATATGTTTGCCTTTGTTCTGGCCTATTTTGTGCCGAAAGATTTTCTGGCAGTGGCATTTGACTCCGGCGGCGTCACCACCGGCCCCATGACAGTTCCCTTTATCATGGCTTTTGGTATCGGTATTTCCGCCATCCGTAACGATAGTCACGCCGCGGAGGACAGTTTCGGTCTGGTGTCCTTATGCTCTGTCGGCCCCATTGTGGCCGTGCTGATCCTGGCCATGATCTATCACCCGGACTCCACGGAATATCTGTCCGAAGCGATACCGAAGATTTCCGATTCCGTAGAATTAGGGCGGCTGTTTACCGGGGAGATTCCGGTCTATATGCGGGAAATGGCTGTTTCTCTTCTCCCCATTGTGGCGTTTTTTGGAGTATTTCAGCTGCTCTCAAGAGATATTAAGAAAAAGACCCTGATCAAAATCCTGATTGGTCTGGCCTATACCTATGTGGGGCTGGTTCTTTTCCTGACTGGCGTAAATGTGGGCTTTATGCCTGCCGGAAATTATCTGGGACAGGTGATTGCCGGACTTCCTTATGCCTGGATCATCGTGCCCATCGGTATGATCATCGGTTACTTCATTGTCCAGGCGGAGCCTGCGGTATTTGTCCTCACCAAGCAGGTGGAGGAGATCACCTCCGGCGCCATTTCCGCCAAAGCCATGGAAATCAGCTTATCGGTAGGTGTGGCAACCTCCATCGGTCTGGCGATGACGCGGGTGCTCACAGGCATCCCCATCACCTGGTTCATTGTGCCGGGTTATGCCATTGCCCTGCTCTTAACCTTTTTCGTACCAAAAATCTTTACTGCTATCGCCTTCGACTCCGGCGGGGTAGCCTCCGGTCCCATGACGGCAACATTTCTTCTGCCCTTTGCCATGGGCGCCTGCAATGCGGTGGGCGGCAATATCATTACGGACGCGTTCGGCGTAGTCGCCATGGTGGCTATGACGCCCCTGATCACGATCCAGTCCCTGGGAATGATCTATCGCATCAAGGAAAGCCGTCTTTCCAGAGAAGCCGGCGGCTACACATCGATTGACCGTTATGGAGATATGGATATTATTGAATTATAATATGGAGGAATCCTATGGGAAAATTGTGCATGATGACGACTATCGTCAGCAGAAAACAGTTTAAAAAATATTTACGCCTTTATCAGGAGGAACATTTGCAGGTCATGTTCGTCACGTTGGGCGCCGGAACCGCTTCCGGGGATATCCTGGATTATCTGGGTCTGGAATCCACCGAAAAGGCGGTTATGTTCCATGTGCTGGAAGAAAGTGCCTGGGAGAATGCCAAGAAGAACCTGCGGCAAAAGCTTCAGATCGATGCCCCGGGCGAGGGAATCGCCTTTGTCGTCCCATTAAGCAGCATCGGCGGCAAAAAAGCTTTACAGTTTTTAAGTGGAAAGGAAGACTTCCAGAAAGAGGAGGAATCTGTTTTGAAAGATACAGTCTATGAACTTATCGTGGTAATCGCCAATCAGGGGTATACGGAACTTGCAATGGATGCCGCCAGAAGTGCGGGCGCCTACGGCGGTACAGTCATTCATGCCAAGGGGACCGGTATGGAACAGGCCGAGAGATTTATGGGCGTTTCCCTGGCCTCTGAGAAGGAAATCATCTTTATTGTAGCCAAAAAAACGCAGAAAAATGATATCATGAAGGCAGTCATGGAACAGGCCGGCATGCAGTCCAAGGCCAAATCCATCGTATTTTCCCTGCCCGTGACAGACACCGCCGGACTGCGGCTTATGGAAGACTCCTAAAAAAATAGTGCGTACCTCCCTTTCCATATGGTATACTGATGGCAGATATACAAAAATCAAAAAGGGAGAAGGAAATGCTTATGGACAAAAGTACGGCAATCAGAAAACTATGTGAAGAAAAAGAAATCCGTATGATCGATTTCAAGATGACGGACATTGACGGGCGCTGGCGCCATATCACGATACCGGTGGAGCGGTTCGATGACAATGTCTTCGTCTATGGAATCGGTTTTGACGGCTCCAATTACGGGTACGCTCCCATTGAAAAAAGCGATATGGTATTCTTACCCGATCCGGAGACCGCCTATGTGGATCCTTTTGCAGAAGTGCCTACGCTGACCATGTGCGGCAATGTATGTGTCATCGGCAAGGGAGAAAACACCCCCTTTGACCAGTATCCAAAAAACGTCACCCTGCGCGCCATGGATTATATGAAAAAGACCGGCATTGCAGACAATATGATCATCGGCCCGGAATTTGAGTTTTATCTGTTCGACTCCGCACGCTATGAGGTATCCCCCAGACAGTGCGCTTACCAGATTGACACCAGACAGGCTGAGTGGAACTGTCGTCTGGACACACCGGGCAACAACGGCTATGAAGTGACCCATGGCGGCTATCACATCGCCGCTCCCCAGGATGTGGGATACGACTTAAGAAGCCGCATCTGCATGGAAATGGAAGACTGGGGCATCAAAGTCAAATACCATCACCATGAAGTGGGCGGCCCCGGCCAGATGGAAATCGAAGTGGAACTGGCAGACATGCCTACCATGGCCGACAACACCATGATCATTAAATATATCATCAAAAATATGGCTGCACGGGAGGGCAAGACAGCCACTTTCCTGCCCAAACCCATCTATAAAGAAGCCGGCAGCGGTCTTCATGTACATATGCTGCTCACCAAAGACGGCAAACCGGTCTTCTATGATGAGAACGGCTATTCCGGCTTAAGCCAGACAGCCCACTACTTTATCGGCGGACTGCTGTCCCACATTGCATCCCTGTGTGCGTTTACCAACCCTTCCACCAACTCCTTCAAACGTCTGGTGCCCGGGTACGAAGCGCCTGTGACCATCGGCTATGCTACTTCTAACCGCAGCGCCGTCATCCGGATTCCTGCTTACGCAAAATCCCCGGAGACCAAACGGTTTGAACTCAGAAATCCCGATGCGACCGCCAATCCTTACTACGCTTATGCTGCTATCCTGATGGCCGGATTAGATGGCATTGAGAAAAAGATCGATCCCGCCGCCAACGGCTGGGGCCCTTATGATTTCAATCTCTATACACTCTCCGCCGAGGAGCAGAAGAAAATCAAGGGCCTGCCGACATCCCTGGAAGAAGCCCTGGATGCCCTGGAGAAGGATCACGGCTATCTGACCAAGGACGGCGTCTTCCCGGAGAGACTGATTGATGTGTGGATTGCACGCAAACGCGCTGAAGCCAAGAAAGCCGGGGAAATTCCTACGCCGGCAGAGTTTATGATGTATTATGACCTCTAATAGTGGCTTGGCGTAAATTCCTTCGGAATTAACGCCTCGAGATCTGCTTCGCAGCCTCGGATAGCTTGTCGGTATTGCCTTCGGAATTAACGCCAAAGTAATTATTTATTTGGAATTAAAAACTCTGTGAATGTGGGATGATATCCTGCTTCACAGAGTTTTTTGTCTGTCTGAAGCACGCGGTTTTTAGTCTTTTAGACCGTCTTCTGCCTGTCTCAATAGGCCTTCCAGCAACTCTACATATTCCCGGAACTGGCCTCTGCCAAAGTCTGTTATTTGGCAGGAAGTCTGCGGTTTTTGATTCACAAACGCTTTATCAATCTCTATATAACCGGCTTCTTCCAGCTTCTTCAGCTGTGCACCAAGATTTCCATCCGTGGCTCCTGTCATCTGTTTTAAATCCCTGAAATTCTTCTTTCCTGTCAGTAATGCGGACAGAACTGCCAGCCTCAATTTTGTCTGAAATGCTTCAGGTATCGCATTTATCTCCATAATCAACCCCAAATTCTCTTAAAATGTTTGTCTCTTTCCTATTCCATTTCAAATATATTCCCAAGGCGATCATACCTGCACTCATCAAGTACTGAATACACACACTGCTGGCCGATGCAAGTGTCCCCACACCGCCCCAGGTTCCGTAAGGCACCTCTTTCATGCTCACAAACAGCACAAAGTATACTATACTATATACCGCCGTAAACACAGTCACCATGTTTCTTTTTGTCAGAATGCCTGTCATAAACAATGCAAAAATAACCGGAAGCACTTCGATCAGTTCTCTGCACCGCCACAATGCCGTTATTTTATCACTATTACCAGCCGGAAGCAAAACGATATACAGCCAGCCAAGGATTCCCGAACCAATCAATACCACCATCCATACCTTCACCATACTTTCGCAAATCTCATTGCCTGTCTTTTTAGCCTCTTTCATAAAATAGAAAAACAGCACCACGTAACCGGATAAGAGCAGAAGTCGCCCACCCCACCAGAAAATATGGGCCGCCAAATATCCATATCCAAACCTGTTTCTGACAAAATAGGCGATTTCTTCCAACAACCATACCGCCAGATGCAGGATGCCGATTCCCATAAAGTAAACCGATACCTTTGAAAAATCCTGCTGCGTTCGCTCAAGCACCCTCCTGATCAGCGCAACATCCTCCACCGCTGTTTCTATTCTTTTATCCATATCTCTCCTCCATCTCCTTTTTGTACAAATCCCATGTCTGAAATTCTGTCAACTTAAATTGATTTACTATTACTATAAATTATATACTCTATATTATAGAGTTCTCTATTTGTTTTGTCAATGAAAATTATTAAAAAATATGGTAGAACTATAATAGAATCTGCATTTTTCACTTGCATACTACCAGTAACATGTTTTATAATAAACAATATATTGACAGACTTTCTTCTGTCTTTGGGGATGATTGATCATAAATCTTCTCCGTCTTTTAAGATTCTTTCCGTTTGTCGGAAATAATCCCGTAACTATTGTGATTGGCTGGATCTAAAGATTCTTTGTTGTTATCTGTTGTTCTGTGGTCTGTCTGTATCTGTTCTTATCTGATGTTCTTATCTGATGTCCTTATATGATATCCCCAGACTTTTATCCGATACCTCCA
>CAMNXA010000004.1 GCA_946566685.1 uncultured Lachnospiraceae bacterium | reverse complement strand
CTTTTTTAATTGCTGTTTTCAAAGTGGAAATAAACTTTTCACTTCAGCAATTTTTCAAAAAAGTTTTCGATACTTTTTGACAGTCCTTAAATCTCAAACATCAACTCGCCGTAAGTAGGAATCGGCCAGTATTCTTTGTCTACGATCATCTCCAGTTCATCCGCCGGCTTACGCAGTTCCTCCATAATAGCTTTGACCGTATCTTTATAGAAAAATGCCTGTTCTTTGGCATCTTCCATCTGGGAGGCCTCTTTCTCCGCCTTCTCCAGTTTCCTTAAAGCTGTCTGCATGGCGGTCAGTTTCTCTCCCACCACCATCAGAAGTTCATCCTGGGTGGTCGCATCCGCACCTGCCATCTTCACGGCATTTACCGTATCCGCCAGGGATTTTGTATATCTGATGACTGCCGGAACAATCTGTTTGCCTGCCATATCGATCATGGTAAGAGCCTCTATGTTGATAGTCTTCGCATAGGTCTCATAGATGATCTCCTCGCGGGACTCCAGTTCTACCTTCGTAAAGATATGGAACTTCTCAAACAGCCTCACTGCCTTATCTGTGGTGATGGTGCCTGCTGCCTCAATCATGGATTTGATATCCGGCAGCCCTCTCCTGTGGGCCTCTTCCACCCACTCATCGGAGTAGCCGTTGCCGTTGAAGATGATTCTCTGGTGTTTGGTCATGTACTCTTTGATCAGATCGTGAATCGCCAGTTCCTTATCTTCCGCTTTTTCCAGAATATCAGCCGCCTCGCAGAAAGCCTCCGCCACAATCGCATTGAGGGTGGTGTTGGGACTTGCGATGGAATCCGCAGAACCTACCATACGGAATTCAAATTTATTTCCTGTGAACGCAAAGGGTGATGTCCTGTTGCGGTCTGTGGCATCTTTCTGGAAATCCGGAAGGGTCTTAACACCTGTCAGGAGAATACCGCCCTCTTTGACGGAAGTTGCCTCACCGGTCTCGATCAGCTGTTTTACCACATCTTCCAGCTGCTCGCCCAGGAAAATGGAAATGATTGCCGGAGGCGCCTCGTTCGCTCCGAGTCTGTGATCATTGCCCACATCGGCCGCAGACTGTCTTAACAGATCGGCATGGGTATCCACTGCCTTCATGATACATGCCAGCACCAGCAGGAACTGTACATTCTCATTGGGGGTATCGCCGGGATCCAGAAGGTTTACCCCGTTATCTGTGGTGATAGACCAGTTATTGTGCTTACCGGAACCGTTCACACCCGCATAGGGTTTCTCGTGCAGCAGGCATCTCATATTGTGATGCACCGCCACTCTCTTCATGGTCTCCATCACGATCTGGTTGTGATCCACTGCGATATTGGCCGTCTCATAAATGGGAGCCAGTTCATGCTGGGCAGGCGCCACCTCGTTATGCTGTGTCTTGGCTGTCACGCCCAGTTTCCACAATTCCTCATTCAAATCTTTCATGAAAGCGCCGACACGCTCTCTGATGACACCGAAGTAATGATCTTCCATTTCCTGTCCCTTGGGTGCAGGTGCGCCGAACAGGGTACGGCCTGCAAACATCAGATCGGTTCTCTTCATATATAAATCTTTATCTACCAGGAAGTATTCCTGCTCCGGCCCCACAGATGCAACCACTTTGGTGGCTCCGGTATTGCCGAACAGTCTCACGATGCGCAGAGCCTGATCGCTTAAGGCTTCCATGGAACGTAAAAGCGGTGTCTTCTTATCCAGTGCTTCTCCCGTATAAGAACAGAAGGCCGTGGGAATACAGAGAATCTTACCGCATCCTGAATCCTTGATAAACGCAGGGGAAGTGATATCCCATGCTGTATACCCCCTCGCCTCGAATGTGGCACGCAGTCCTCCTGACGGGAAAGAAGAGGCATCCGGCTCACCCTTGATCAGTTCCTTCCCGGAAAAGTCTGTCATCATCTTGCCGGTCTCATCGGGATGGGCCACGAAAGCATCATGCTTTTCCGCCGTGATACCGGTCAATGGCTGGAACCAATGCGTATAGTGGGTAGCGCCCTTCTCCACGGCCCAGTCTTTCATGGCTTTCGCTACCACATTCGCGGTGTCCATGGTCAGCTCGCCGCCGCGGTTCATCACATTCACCACTTCTTTGTACACATTTTTCGGAAGACGTTCTTTCATCTTACCGAGAGTAAATACATCCTGACCGAAAATCTCTTCCACATTAAATATTCCGCTCATTTTTTCTCCTCCTCATAAAAAAATGTTCCAAAAATAAGCCTTTTTGGAACATCATTGTTCTGGATACCTGTATACAACCTTTTCTATAAAGATACTCTAAAACTTTTTACATTGCAATACCCTATTTGTATTTTCGTCTATTTTATAAAAAATAAGAGTTCTTGAATCAATCTGTTGTCTAAATTACACAATCCTTAACGCCCCATAGTATTTTCCGGCTCATTGGTGCCAAACCACACGCTGTCCACAACCCTTCTCGTATGATTATTATATACAATGATATTCAGGCCGCTCTGGTTCTTGGACAATTCTTCCCCGTCAATGATCACGGAAGCCAGCCCATTGCCCCCGCCGTCTTTTATACTGCGCGCATACAGCGGCAGATAGCCGTTCTGAATCGCACCCTGATATTCGATCGGCTCCGCCGACACTTCTTCCAGCAGCACTCTACCGTCCGAGATGACCGCAAGATAATTATACCCTTCCTTACCGGCGAAATCCGCAGACAGGCCAAGCTGTCTCAAAAGCTCGACCGTAGATTCCCTTAAAGCACTGGTAAAATCATCCTTAGAAGCAATGATCACTGCATACTGCTGATGGTTCAGTGCCGACAGATAGGTATCAATATCCCCGGTGTGATCCAGGCTGCACATATCCATGATAAAGGCGTAATCTTCCCTGGTTTCCTCCCACTGAGGCTGTGCTTTACTCTCTATGGCAAATTGCTCCCGCAGCACTCCTCCCAGATAATCGGTGACTTTCACTGCACCCCATATATTGGGATGGCCGTTATCACAATTATCCACCATAATCTGGTAATCCATCTGCTGATAGACATCCTGCTCATTAAAGCTGATAAAGGCAAGTTCCTTCTCAGCCGCATATGCCTGCACCGCATTGCATTTTGTATGATCTGCCGCCATGGCCGGTGTGATCGTCAAGATCAAAGTAATATCCTTTTCCCGGCACAGGTCACTGATCTTATCCAGATACTCCCGCATCAGAGGCGCCATTTCAGCACATTCCTCTGTCTCGCCGGCCTCATGCGGCGCAAAGCCTTCACCTTCTTCTCCCAGATGGAAATACAGGGGTGCAAACCCTTTCAGTCCTGCCCTGCCTGCCATCTCCCGGTATCGATAATCATTCCTGTCCAGGTTTTCCCATCTGGTATGGTAACGGACATTGGGGAAATAATAACTCCACACATCCTGATTGGCATCCACCTCGCAGATGGTTTTGACAGCTTCCGCCTTGACAGGCGACCATTTCATAAAATCAATCGCCTTTCTGGTATAACTCTCCTCCGTATTCAAGGGCTCATCAACCATATAAGGAAAACAGAAATAGCATTCCAGAACCACTGCCTTCGGAGACTGGTAGCGCAGCGCCTCTTTCAGCCAGTAATAGGACGTCACCATGCCCTGCTGCTCACAGCTGAGATTATAGCTGGTGATTCCATACTGATTGTATAGTTCCTGGGGCAGAAACGATGTGACCCCATGGCTGCTCCCCAGAAAGAGCACATCCGCCGTGTTTTTTTCCAGTTCATAAAAACCGGCATAGGTGGTGGTCGTAGGCCAGTCAATATCGGTAAAAAACTTCGGTGTGATCAATCTGGAATAGACCAGAAAACAGATTGCAAATACCGCAAAAAAGCCTGCCGCTCTCAGCGCAAAACCCATATTCTTCTTCATACCTTAAAATCCCCCGTATATAAATGCCTGCGAATCATACCCCATGCCATAAGCCCCATAGGTCATGATGCCAAAGATGCACACCAGATACAGAGCCCATCTTATATAGAGGGGCTGTCTGAATATCTTCTCCGAAAATACAATGCCCTTCTCCTGTTTCAAGCTGACCACAAAGAGCAGCAGAATGGAAGCCAAAAGAACAATCCACTCCTTCCAGTCAAGCCCCAATGCAAGCAGCGCATCATTGGTAAAAATCCATATATTATGTACCCGGAATATACTGCCTATCATCTGTAACCCGGTTCGCAGATTTTCCGCCCGGAAAATAATCCATGCTATCATCACACACAAAAATGTCCACGCCCGCCGTATCCATATCCTGGTACCCGCAGCCTCCTCCAGCCCCAGAGTCTTTACTGCCTTTCGCTGTATCCCCTGGGTCAGCTGTCCTATGATCTGATAAGCCGCATGCATCAGACCCCAGACAATAAAACGAAGACCGGCGCCATGCCAGATGCCGCTGACCACAAATGTGAGGATCAGATTGATATAAGTCCTGACCCGTCCTTTGCGGCTGCCGCCCAGAGGGATATAGATATAGTCCTTCAGCCACTCGCTCAGGGATATATGCCATCTGTGCCAGAAATCTTTCACAGAGACCGCCAGATAAGGATGATGGAAATTGTCCGCCAGCTGAATGCCAAACAGATTGGCCACACCCTTGGATATAGAAATACACGCTGCAAAATCCGCATATAATTGTATGCTGTATAGCACACCCGCCACCAGAACATAGCAGCCTGTATACTGATAGGGAAGGCCGAATATCTCATCCACCACCACCGCCGCTCTGTCCGCGATCATCAGTTTCAGAAAAAATCCCCACAAAATCCTGTAAAAGCCGCCTACCACGGTTCTCTCACAGAAGGAATGCCCGGTATAGAGCAGCTCTGCCAGCCTGTCGTAACGGGGAATAGGGCCCTGTACAATCTGTGGAAAAAACATCACATAAAGCGCGAACCTGGCCGGGTTTCTCTGAGCCTCAATCCTGCCCATATAGATATCCGCCAGATAAGAAATGATCTGCAAAGTATAGAAAGAAATGCCCACTGGAACGATCCAGGAGACAGCATTTTTATGTAATAAGACCTCCAGAACATAATTGCCGTTTTTAATACACAGCCACGGGAGAATCATCAGCAAAACAGCAAGCGCAAGCACACTCCGCTTTCTCACCTTTTGCAGTAAAAGACCGGCGCCGTAAGCCGCTGCAATGGTGATGAGGATTACCGCCATCCCGCCTGCCGTCCCCATGGCCTGCCAATAAAAGAAAAGGCTGCCGGCCAACAGGACCACCCATCTTCCCTTCATGGGCATCATATAATACAATACCACTGCTGCCAGCACAAATACATAAAACCAAAACGACATATATGTCATAATTTTCTCCCGAAATGTTTTTTCTCTTGTATCTTTTATCATAAATGACATCTGAACCTATGATGTCATAAATTTATCTTATCCACAAATGCTGTCATCCTTGGCGACTATCTTACTGCGCAAAATATCATAGACATCCGGAGTCGTACTCAGTCTCACATCGATCACCTGTTTTGAGTGAGGACAGGACTCCACCGCCTCTCCCTGTTCATTATACATGGCAAGCACGCTGACCGGGACATTGGCGCCGTCCGGCTTCATGATCTCAATCTTGTCTCCCACACTGAACTTATTGCGCTGTTCGATACGGGCACACATCCCGTTCTCATCCTCTCCGGCCGATTCACCGCCTGTCCCCGGCACCGGCTCCAGACTGCCCACAATGCCCAGATAGGTGTATTCATTGACATAGGTGCTGTTATCGTAAATCTGCGTGTTCTCATCCGGCTTTCCAAAATAGAAACCTGTGGTGAACTGCCGGTAAGTACACTTGGCAATCTCCGCCCGGTACCAGTCCAAATTGGCCCTGTATGTTTCTTCGGATATGAAATAATCATCGATCGCCCGGCGATAGGTGCGGGCCACAGCCGCCACATAGAGCGCCGTCTTCATTCTTCCTTCTATTTTGAAGCTGTCAATCCCTGCATCGATCAGTTCCGGGATATGCTCGATCATACACAGGTCTTTGGAGTTAAAAATATAAGTGCCTCTCTCGTTCTCATAGACCGGCAGATATTCTCCCGGCCTGGTCTCCTCCACCACCGCATACTTCCAGCGGCACGGATGGGTACAGGCGCCGTGATTGGCATCCCTGCCCGTAAAATAGCTGCTCAGAAGGCATCTGCCCGAATAGGAGATGCACATGGCCCCGTGAATGAAACTCTCGATCTCCATCTTTTCCGGGATCCGCTCCCTGATCTCCCTAATCTCCTTCAGCGAAAGTTCCCTGGCGGAGACCACACGCTTCGCCCCTTGATTATACCAGAATTGATAGGTCATATAATTGGTATTATTCGCCTGCGTGGAAATATGAATGTCTATTTCCGGACAGATTTCCCGGGCCAGCGTAAACATCCCCGGATCCGCAATGATCAGGGCATCCGGGCCTAATTCTTTTAACTCCCGGAAATAATCCCCGGCCCCTTCCAGATCGTAATTATGGGCCAGAATATTGGCCGTCACATGCACACGCACACCCCGGGCATGTGCGAAAGCGATTCCCTCCGCCATCTCTTCCATGGTAAAGTTCTTGGCCTTGGCCCGCAGCCCGAAAGCCTCTCCGCCAATATAGACCGCATCCGCCCCAAAGACCACTGCGGTCTTTAACACCTCAAGACTGCTGGCCGGCACCAGCAATTCCGGTTTCTTTCTCATGTTAAACCTCTCTCAACACACTTTCACACTCAAAGTCACACCATCCCCCACCGGCAGTATCACACTCTCCAGCTGCTCATGGTGTTTCACTTCATATAAATACTCCCGCATCCGGCTGTGTATCGTCCTGTTCCTTCTCGTTACCGCAAACCTGGACTCGATCACATCCCCATCCTGCAACACATTGTCAGAAAGCAAAATACCGCCTGCCGCCAGAAGCCTCACCACATCGGGGAGAAAGTTCACATACTGCCCCTTTGCGGCATCCATAAAGATAAAGTCATAGGACCCTGTCAGTTCTTTCAGGATATCCGCCGCATCCCCGGCAAGCAGCGTAATCTGGCTCTCCTTGCCCGCCCGGGCAAAGTTCTCCCTGGCAATGGAAATTCTTTTCTCATAATTCTCTATGGTCGTAATCTGACAACCCTGTGGCGCATATTCACTCATCAATAACGCAGAAAAACCAATGGCACACCCCACTTCCAAAATCGACATGGGCTTTTGCACCGCAAGCAGAAACTTGATCAGCCCCTGCGTCTGCGTGCGTATGATCGGCACATTGGTTTCTTTCGCTTCACGCTCTATTTGATCTAAAAAGGGAGTATTGCCAGGTTCCAGAGAATCAATAAATGCGCTCATACGCTCGTCCGTTATCATGGCCTGTCATCCTCCCATCGTGCTGCCTTCTTAGCCTCACGCTTCCTTCCTCTGCATGTCTACTCTCCGGTTTCCTCTTCCGGTGTCTCATCCCCGGAGTCTTCTTCCTCTCCCTCTTCCCCGATGCTGTCGTCTTCTCCATCGACATCAGGGTTGTCGCTGATACCGGTAATCTCTTCCACACTCGGTACCGTGGTCCCCGGAAGTTCTTCCAATTCTTCAGGAACGGTGCCCATCACAGAAAGCATCTCCTGACTCGTCATGGAAGTATTCAGATCATAGATTCCCGGCTGTATCTTGTCATGGTTCTCAGACAACAGTTCCTGAATCACAAACAGTTTGGCATCCCGGATCAGCCCCTTTTCCTGTAGCATCTCCCCAATCTCTTTGGCAGAAGCATCTTCCTCCACATATATGCTGATCGTCCTGCCTTCTCCTACCGTGAGCGGTTCTTCCGCAAACACCCGATAGCCATAATCATAAGCTGTGACGGCCGTTTTGAAAATAAACATTACAATAAATACAAACGCTGCAATCTTAATGATAAGTTCAGCAACTCCTCCGATAATAGACATAATTTTCATGTTCATCCCCGCTTCCTCACTTCAGAGCAGTTTTCCTATAACTCAAAATCTATGGCCTCGGCAAGAAGCAGATCCACTTCCTGCATCAACCTGCAAAAAGCCAGCTCTGCTCTCAGGAAATCGTCTACCAATGGATTTTCCCTGAATTTCTCATACTCTTTCTCAAAAACCTCCATACGGTCGAACAGTTCCTCTTCATCTGTTTCATTTTGGAGTTCAAAGTTCCGCTGCCGAAATTCGTTTACTTTATCATACAATTCCGGCTGCTTCTTAATTCTTTCTCTCTGATACAGATACTCCCTGTAAGTATCCGATTCCATGATCTTGTCTGCAAATTGTTTGATCGCTTCCTTCACTTCGCTGTCTGACATGCTGGCTCCTCCTTAAAGTACTTTATCCAAAACCGGTCTCGCCTATACTTCCATGATAATCGGCAGAATCATCGGACGTCTCTTGGTCTTCTTCCACACAAAATCACTGAGTACATCCTTGATCGTACCTTTTAATTTACCCCAGTCAGTCTTACCTCTGTCCAGACAATCCTGCACAGCCTCATCCACCAACAATCTCGCCTCATCTAAAAGTTCATCGGACTCTCTCACATAAACAAATCCCCTGGACACGATATCCGGGCCGGACACAAGCTGATCACTGTGGGAATCCAGTGCCAATACCACGATCAGGATACCGTCTTCCGCCAGATGCTGCCTGTCCCGCAGCACCACATTGCCCACATCGCCCACACCCAGGCCATCAACCAGAATAGCGCCTACAGGTACTTTACCCGTCACATCAGCTCTCTCGTCATCCATCTCCAGCACATCGCCTGATTGCAGCATAAAGATATTTTCCTTCGGAATACCAAGCTGCGCCGCAATCTTGGCCTGCGCCTTTCTATGCTTGTACTCACCGTGAACCGGGATCGCATATCTGGGCCTGACAAGGGAATAGATCAGTTTGATCTCCTCCTGGCAGGCATGTCCCGACACATGCACATCCTGAAAGATCACATCTGCCCCTTTCATCTGTAACTCGTTGATAACATTCGTCACTGCCTTCTCATTCCCCGGTATGGGATGAGAGGAAAAGATCACCGTATCCCCCGGCATAATGGAAATCTTCTTATGATTATTGCTCGCCATACGGGAAAGCGCTGCCATGCTCTCTCCCTGGCTTCCGGTGGTGATAATAACTGTCTTCTCAGGCGGATAGTTCTTCAGTTCCTCCACATCTATCAATGTCCGATCCGGTATCTGTAGGTAGCCGAGTTTAGAAGCCGTATCTATGATATTGATCATGCTTCTGCCTTCCACCACCACTTTTCGTCCAAATTTATCAGCCGTATTGATAATCTGCCGCACCCTGTCCACATTGGATGCAAAGGTAGCTACCAAAATACGGGTATCCTTATGCTCTAAAAAAAGCGAATCAAATGTCTGTCCCACCGTCCTCTCGGAAGGCGTAAATCCCAGCCGCTCCGCATTGGTGGAATCGCACATCAATGCCAGTACGCCCTTTCTGCCGATCTCTGCAAATCTTTGCAGATCAATGGCATCCCCGAATACCGGCGTATAGTCTACCTTAAAGTCTCCCGTATGCACCACCACGCCTGCCGGGGAATAGATCGCCAATGCCGCCGCATCCACGATACTGTGATTCGTCTTAATAAATTCAATCCTGAACTGTCCCAGATTGACGGACTGTCCAAATTTAACAACTTTCCGCTTGGTCGTACCCATGAGTTCATGCTCTGTAAGCTTATTTTCTATGATACCCATGGTCAGCTTGGTAGCATAAACGGGCACATTTAATTCCTTTAACACATAAGGCAGCGCCCCGATATGATCTTCATGCCCATGTGTGATGATAAATCCTTTCACCTTATCTGCATTGTCTTTTAAATACGTAATATCCGGGATTACCAGATCGATTCCCAGCATCTCGTCCTCCGGGAATGACAGACCGCAATCCACCACAATAATGCTATCCTCATACTCAAAGGCAGTAATATTAAGCCCAATCTGCTCAAGTCCGCCTAATGGGATAACTCTCAGCTTATCAGCTGATCTTCCTTGTTCATTTTTCCTCAAAAAAACTTCCCTCCATTAACAATTATAATAAATCCACGTCATCCAGCATATTTTCAAACACAGCTGCCACTGCGCTCAATTCCTCATCCTCCGTCACAATCTCATACAGCGCCTCTTCCTCGTCCGCCGCCGAAATATCGCGCATGATAAGCGCTTCTCCGTCCTCATTCTCGGAATCTGTCACCAGAAGGTAATCTACGCCGCCAAGCCTGGTCTGCTCCAACACATAAAAAGCAACCGCCTCTTCCCCGTCCGGTGTAAAAATAATCTTTTCCACGCTACTCGTTCTCCTTACTGGCAAGATAGTCCAGATATCCCTGTAGAATAAAAATCGCCGCAATCTTGTCCACATGTTCTTTGCGATGTTCCCTGCGGATTCCGGCCTCCATCATCGCCCTGTCCGCCGCCACAGTTGTGAGCCGCTCATCCCACATCACCACAGGAAGTCCGGTCCTTCTCTCCAGCTTGTCCTTAAACTCCAGCGAAAGTTTCGCCCTATCTCCCAGGGTATCGTTCATGTTCTTGGGGAGTCCCAGCACGATCCTGTCCACTTCATACTCCACGATCAGTTCCTCAATCCGTGCCAGCGTCTGCCGCAGTTTATTTTCATCTTTTCGCCTGATGATCTCAATTCCCTGCGCCGTGATCAGCAATGGATCGCTGATAGCCACACCCACCGTTTTAGAACCGAAATCTAATCCCATGATTCTCATTCGCCGTTATCGCTTTCCGCTCAATTGACCAGCTCAGTCAGTCTTTTGTCCCTTTACAATAGAATTCTTAATGTATTCCACCAGCATTTCTTCCACCAGTTCATCCCGCTCTACTTTCATGATCAGACTGCGGGCACTCTTATGACTCGTAATATAGGTGGGATCTCCGGACATAATATATCCCACAATCTGATTGACAGGATTATATCCCTTTTCAGTCAGTGCTTCATACACCGTGGACAGCACCAGTTTCACCCCTGTCTCCGGTTCGGTCTCTACTGTAAAAAATTGTGTGTTCTCTAAATCCTGCATCGTTTCACACCCTTATCTATTGTCTCGACTTGGTTTCATACCTATTATTACCATAATACTCTATCGTCACACAAAATTCAATCACAAAGTCCGCCTCTGTCAGAAAACATCCCGAAAATGACCTGAAATCGCACTCTCTAAATCTCGTCCAAACTCCAAACCCAAATCCTAATTCCACTTCAGTCCCAGACTTAAAATCAGCCAAACAGCATAATATCTTCCTCCACAAATCCGCTGATCTTTCCCCTGACGATGATGTTATGCAAGTCTTCTCTATCCTCCGCAGCTTTTGCCGCCCTGACATACTGCCTGGTATGTCCCACCCAGTATTCCTGTCCATTTACGAACTGTTTTTCCTCAAACAAAACTTCCACTTCCCTGCCGATAAGCTCACTGCGGTAAGCATGGGACATCTGGCGTTCCAGCTCCATAAGAACCGCGCTGCGCCTGCCCTTCTCAGCCTCTGTAAGCTGTCCCTCCATTTCAGCTGCCCGTGTTCCCCGGCGCCTGGAATATTTAAAGATATGCATCTCAAAGAATTTTACCCGGCGCAGAAATTCTTCCGTCTCCTGAAATTCCTCCTGTGTTTCTCCCGGAAAGCCCACAATCACATCCGTGGTGATCGCCGGATCCTCATAAAAGCGTCTCAGATATTCTGTGGCCTGAAAATAGGTTTCCCTGTCGTACTTCCTGTTCATCCTGCGAAGCACCGTGTCACTGCCGCTCTGCAGGGAAAGGTGAAAATGCGGACAGACTTTCGGCATTGCACTGATCTTTTCCGCAAACTCCTCCGTCACAATACGGGGTTCCAGAGAGCCCAGCCGGATTCGCCTGATCCCCTCTATCTCGTGGAGTTTTTCCAACAGCTGTAGCAGTTCACAGTCACCCCGATCCATGCCATAGGAACTGATATGGATTCCCGTCAGGACAATCTCCTGATAGCCTTCCCTGGCGATGCCTTCCACTTCCCTGATAATATTTTCCTGCTCTCTGCTCCTGACACGCCCTCTGGCGTAGGGTATCAGACAATAGGAGCAGAACTGGTTGCACCCATCCTGGATCTTGATGTATGCCCTGGTGTGCTCCGCAGTCCTCTTTAACGTCATCTCCTCATATTCATCGGTGTGATTGATGTCAATGATATGGCAGATGGGAGTCCGCGGCACCGCTGCCATCCCTCCCTGTCCCGATAAGCCGCCAGATGTCTCAGGCTCTCCTGTCTCTCCGGCCTTCTCACGTCCTGCCAGGTATCTCTCCAATATTTCCGCCAGATCCTTCTTCCGGTTATTCCCGATGGCCAGATCCACGGCGTCATCCTTTTCTATCGTATCCTGTCCCGTCTGCACATAGCAGCCCACTGCCACCACCACAGCCTGTGGATTCCGTTTCCGCGCCCGATGCAGCATCTGCCTGCTCTTTGCGTCCGCGATATTCGTGACAGTGCAGGTATTTACGATATAAATATCCGCCGGCCCATCAAATGGTACAATTGTATAACCCTTTTCCACCAGCATTTGTTGCATAACATCTAACTCGTAGCTGTTCACCTTGCATCCCAGGTTATGTAGTGCTACACTTTTCATAGTAACCCCCGCATTTTTTGTATTGTTTTATCATTGACTTTTACCCTTCCAGCATTTAGTATTAAAGCAGATAGCATAAAAAGCAAAGGAGGTAATACCGAGATGAAAACCATACAGATTTCATTAAATTCGATTGATAAGGTTAAATCATTTGTGAATGATATCACAAAGTTTGATTATGATTTCGATTTGGTATCCGGCAGATACGTGATCGATGCCAAATCCATTATGGGTATTTTCAGCCTGGATTTATCCAAACCCATCGACCTCAACATCCACGCTGAGGATGGTATCGATGAGGTTATGGAGACATTAAAACCCTACATCATGTAATACTTATCAAGGAAAGCCGAAAGAATCACTTATCAGTTAAGTGATTCTTTTTTGTTCAACGGACTACGATCAACTCATCCTCTGCAATTGCCTTCTCCACCAGTTCCCCTATCTTCTCCTGTAGATTCTGCTCATGTTTCCTGATAATATTCAGATTCGGTTTGGTGACCGGATGCTTGGCCACAAAAATGGTACAACAGTCTTCATAAGGAAGTATCGAGGTCTCATAGGTATCAATCTTTTCAGAAACTTCCACAATCTCCATCTTATCAAACCCAATCAACGGCCGATAAACCGGCATCGTGCAGACCTCATTAGTAGCCGCCAGACTGTGCATGGTCTGAGAAGCCACCTGCCCGATACTTTCCCCGGTGATCAGGCCCAGACAATCTGTCTGACCGGCAATATGTTCCGCAATCCGCATCATATAGCGGCGCATGATGATGGTCAATTCATCGTGCGGACATTTATCATAGATATATAACTGAATATCTGTAAAGTTAATCACATGCAGATAGATCGGCCCCGTGTAGGCCGCCACCTTCTTCGCCAGATCCACCACCTTCTGCTTCGCACGTTCGCTGGTATATGGCGGTGCATGAAAATATACCGCATCTATCTTCACGCCCCGCTTGGCAATCATCCAGCCTGCCACCGGGGAATCAATACCTCCTGAAAGCAGAAGCATCGCTTTGCCGCCGGTTCCAACGGGCATCCCGCCCGGCCCCGGTATAATCTCAGAATACAGGTATATCTTATCCCGTATCTCCACATGCAGAAGAATATCCGGCTTGTGCACATCCACACGCATCTCCGGATAGGCGTCCAGAAGGATGCCCCCCAGTTCCGTGTTAATCTCCATGGAGTTGAGCGGATAGTTTTTGCGCGCCCGTCTGGCCGCCACCTTGAAGGTCTTATGCTTGTCCGGATACACATCGTCTATATAGCGTACCACAGCCTCCCCCAGCTTTTCAAAACCTTCATCCTCCACATGCACCACCGGGCAGATACCGGAGATACCGAACACCTTCTGCAAATTCTCCACAGTCTCATCGTAATCAAATTCTGCAAGCGCATCCACATAGATCCGGCCATCTGTCCTGCGCACGGCAAATTCGCCTTCCGTCTTTTTCAGGGCATACTTGATCTGTTTCACCAGCGCTTCCTCAAACAGATAGCGGTTTTTTCCCTTCACACCTATTTCTGCGTATTTAATCAAGAATGATTTGTACATAATCTCTCCCATCCATTTTGTATTTGAGGCGGAACGACCAAGGCCAGTACTGCCGTCCCGCCATCTACACAGTTTCATTTTACTGTCACAAACCGTATATCCAAAACTATCTTATTTATCCCGGTACCTGTCTTGCCGTCATCGTCTGGTATACCTTCTCAGCATAGGTACCATCTCGCACAAAGCCTGCACAGTATATGCAATCTCCTCTCTGGTGGTAAATATTGAGAGGCTGAACCGGATTGTGGATTCCAGCAGTTCCTTCTCCACGCCGATGGCCTTCAAGGTAGCGGAAGGCTGCGGCTTATGGGCTGCGCAGGCGCTCCCGGCTGATACGTAAATGCCCCTCTCCTCCAAAGCATGCAAGAGCACTTCACTGCGGACACCCCGCACGGAAAGACTCACGATATGCGCAGCGCCTTCCCTGCCCGGACAACCGTTGACCTTCACGTCTTCTATGCTGTTTACCCCATCTATCAGCATCTCCCGCAGTCCATACATTCTCTCCATGTCGCGGTCCAGATCCCGGTACACCATCTCTGCCGCCATGGCCATGCCGGCGCTCCCGGCCACATTTTCCGTGCCGGAACGCATACCCTTCTGCTGGCCGCCGCCATACATAATAGGATTTACTTTGGCGCCCTCCCTCAGATAAAGGAATCCCACTCCTTTGGGCCCATGAATCTTATGGGCGCTGACCGACAACATATCGATCTGCATCTTTTTGGGATAGATGCGGAATTTACCAAATCCCTGCACCGCATCCACATGGAACAGTGTCTGGGGATTACATTTCTTAATCAGCGCACCGGCCTCTGCAACCGGCTGCAAACTGCCTATCTCATTGTTGGTATGCATGATGGATACCAGAATCGTATCCGGTCTGATGGCACGCTCGAGATCTGACAATCGTATCCGTCCCTCCCTGTCCACAGGCAGATAAGTCACCTCAAATCCCTGATTCTGAAGATATGCCATGGGCTGTAAGACCGCCGGATGCTCTATCTGTGTCGTGATCAGATGACGGCCTCTTCTGTGATTAGCCATTGCGGTACCAATCAGTGCAATATTATCAGATTCCGTTCCCCCCGAGGTAAACAAAATCTCCTTTTCACTCACCTTCAAGATCTTTGCAAGTGTCTCTCTGGCATCTCTTACGTACTGTTCTGCTTCCACCCCTTTATGGTGCATACTGGAAGGATTGCCGTAATGTTCACACAAGATTTTATGCGTCAGCTGCGCAACCTCATCAAAGCATCTGGTAGTCGCAGAATTATCCAAATACACTTCCATTTTTGCCATTCCTTTCTCTCAGATTTGATATTCTACGGAAGTTTTGTCACAGACAAAATTTAGGAATATTCTTCTCTCTAACTTTATATACATATAATATGTGGGCTTTTCGCGAAGGTCACACGTCTTCTCCCATTCCCTTCCCTAATCAGAAACTATTTTGACTTCTTTCGGGAACATCCTATGTTCTTTAATTTTCCAGACGATACACCAGCCAGGACAACACCGTAAGACCTGCCGTCTCCGTTCTGAGGATCCTCCTGCCCAATGTGACCGGTTCTATCCCGGCAGATAACGCCGCCTGTATCTCGCTCTCCTCGAAACCGCCCTCCGGCCCGATAAAGACTGCAATACTCTGGCCTGGCTGCACTGCCTCTATCACAGACCTGGTATGCGCCATATCTTCTGCCAGTTCATAGGGAATCAATCTGACATCCATATCCCTGGCAAGATCCACAGCTTCCCGAAAAGAAACCGGCCTGTGTACTTTAGGTATCACACCCCGCCTGCTCTGCTTGGCCGCGGCCTCCGCAATCCCCTGCCATCTGTTCACTTTCCCTGCCGCTTTTTTCTCATCCAGCTTCACCACGCAGCGCTTCGCCGCCACCGGGATAATCTCATGTACCCCAAGTTCCACGGCCTTCTGAACGATCCATTCCATCTTATCCGCTTTGGGAAGCGCCTGGAACAGATAAATATCGGCGGGAAGTTCCACCCCTTCCTCCTTGATAAAACGGAGGGTACAAACTACTGTATCCTCCGCAAATTCTTCTATCCCGCAACGATATTCCCTGCCATCAATCCCATTACTTACGGCAATCTCTTCGCCGGGTTTCATGCGAAGAACGTTTTTGATATGATTCACGTCACTGCCAGTAATAATAATCCTCTTATCCTGTATTTGTGATGGCTCTACAAAGAACTGATACATGACATCACCCCTGTCCGCATAAACAAATTCCGATATTCTCCATTACCCTTTCGCCTGACGCTTTTTGCGCTTCCTATCCCTCAATACCACAACCAGCTTACCAAGCAGTATAAAAAAGATAACGCCCAATAAAGCTCCCGAACTGTCAATCAGCACATCGCTGACACGTCCCGCCCTTCCGGGGACAAACAATTGATGAAATTCATCGCTGGCAGCATAGACAGCCGTTGCCAGAAACGCTGTCATTCCTCTGCGAAACAGGGTCATCTCCCATAGACCGAGCCAGACAAACAACAAAATTGACAGGATTGCAAACTCCGTCATATGAGCGGTCTTTCTGACAAAATACTCAATGGTATTGGCAATCTCTCGCAGCTGCTCGTCATCCAGATTCCAATGGAAAAAATGTCCCGTAGAACTGACCATTCGATAGCTTAAACTCTCACTCACCGCGCTGGATTCTTCCTTTGTCTGCGCCGAGAAGGCAAAAATAACGCACATCCAGACAAGCGCCAGGATCCCCGCTGTATATCTCACTAACCTCATGCTTGGTTTTTCCGATGTTTTTTTCATATCTTCCCCATTCCAAAGTGTTCCGCGAACCCTTTAGAAAAATACTGTCATCTTATTATTTTCGTGCTGTCACCGACACCCATTCTCCCTGATACGTCACTTCCATCACGGTAAGCCCTGCTGCCTCAATAGCCTCCCGCACTTCCTGCTCCTTGGTATCAATGATACCGGAAGTGATATAGATTCCGCCCTCTTTCAACTGGTTTACGATCACAGGGGTGAGCGGCACCAGCACATCCGCCAGGATATTTGCCACCACGATGTCATAGCATCCATAGCCCACATCATCCTGCACATCCTTGTCCGTAATGATATTGCCGATCATCATCCGAAAAGACTCCGCCGGAATACCATTGGCTTCCATATTCTGCGCCACGGCTTCCACCGCACAGGGGTCCAGATCTGTTCCCACCGCGTGCCTGGCACCGTACATCAGCGCCAGGATGGCCAGGATCCCGCTGCCCGTCCCCACATCCAGAAGTTCTGTCTCCTCTGTCAGGAATTTCCTGATCTGGCGGATGCACAGCTGAGTAGTCTCATGCATGCCCGTTCCAAAGGCCGTACCGGGATCGATATGTAATATCTTCTTCCCTTTATCCTCTTCTTTGACCTCTTCCCAGGACGGAATCACCAGAAGGTCATCTATATAGAACTGATGGAAATACTGCTTCCAGTTATTGATCCAGTCGATATCCTCCGTCTCCGTCACCGAAATGGCGCCCTCTCCAATCTCCATAAACATGCGCAGGTCCTCAAGTTCCGCCTCTATCTGCGATACGATCGTATCCCTGTCTGTGGCTGCACCGTTCAGTTCCAGACTGCCATCCTCTTTCTCTTCCACAAAGAAACTCAGATAGGCAATCCCGTCATCCTCCGGCCCGTCCGGCAGGATATCCACAAACATCTGCTCCTTTTCCAGCGCGGTAAGCGGTACCTTATCCTCAATCTGCGCTCCTTCCAGGCCGATGTCATAGAGGGCGCTGATAATCACATCCTCTGCATCTACGGTTGTCTTAATCCTGAACTTCATCCATTTCATGGAATCACCTTTCCCTTTAACGTCTGCTGATCTCCAGCAGCTTCTCTTTCAATTCATTCTCCATGGCCTTCATCTCTGCCTCCGCGACTCTTCTCTTCTCCCGGCCCTCCGTCTGGATCTTCATCACCTCATCCAGGGTGGAAATCAGGCTGGCATTGGTATTCTTCAAAGTCTCCATATCAATAATGCCGCGCTCCGATTCTTTCGCACTCTCCACCGTAGCCATTTTCAAAGTCTCCGCATTCCGCTTAAGCAGTTCATTGGTCATGTCTGACACTTCCCTCTGTGCCCGCGCCGCCTGCTCTGCGTGACTCACACCAAGCGCCAATACCATCTGACTTTTCCACAAAGGAATGGTATTGACAATCGTGGACTGTATCTTCTCCACCATCATGGTATCGCTGCTCTGCACCAGCCTGATCTGGGGCGCCGTCTGAATAGACACCATTCTGGTCAGTTCCAGATCGTGCAGTTTCTTCTCAAATCTATCACATAATGCCTCTAAATCCCTGGCCTCCTGCGCATCCTCCGCAAGACCGCTTCTCTGAGCTTTATCAACCAGCTGGGGCAGTTCTGTCTCTCTCGTCTCCCGCAACTTTTGCTTGCCTGCCAGGATATACATGGTAAGTTCCTTAAAATATGTCAGATTCAGGTCATACATTTTGTCCAGAATAGAGATATCTTTTAAAAGCTGTACCTGATGTCCTTCCAACGCCTCACAGATCTTGTTCACGTTAGTCTCTGCCTTACTGTACTTCGCCTTCATGCTCTCCAGCTTATTCGCCGGCTTTTTGAAGATGCCCAGAAATCCTTTCTCGTCTTCCTCAAAATCCCGAAGCTGTGCTACCACCCCGGACAGCATCTCTCCCACTTCTCCCAGATCCTTGGTCTTAACATTCTCCAGGGCATCTCCTGAAAAATCCGCCATCTTCTTCTGGGTTCCCACACCATACTGTAAAATAGCCGTGGAATTATGCAGGTCTATCTGTCTGCTGAACTCCTCCACCTGCCGCTTTTCTTCTTCGCTCAGAATCGTATCATCCAGCGTCTCCTGCAATTCTTTCGCCTCTTCCACTTCCAAAGGCGGCTGCTTTTCCTCCATCACTTCCCCGAACACCAGGGTCGGTACATTTGTTTCCTTGAAATCCACTTCGCTCATAGTAATCCCCCATCCCTTAAGTCTCAAAATCTTTTTCTAAATAGCCGTCCTGTTTTAACATGGTATGTAACACCGAGATATCCGACTGGATATCCCAGGCTTTATCGCGAAACAACTCGTCCAGGAATTTCTCAAAGGCCTCGTTGATATTATCCACTGCTGTCTCAATCTCCCGTTTTGTCTGGGCGACATTGGAAACATCAATCTGCTGCCTGTCCAGGTCGCGATAAGCTTCCAGAAGTTTCTTGGTCGTGGGCAGATAAAAGCTTAACATCTTGCGGAGCTCCGGCGCCAGCTGCGGTTCCTTTTCCACCTGAGCAAAAATCCTCGTCACCAGCAATTCCAGACGATCCAGCTTGTCCGACATCTCCTCGCCCGGAATCTCATCATTGCACTGGCGGATCAGGCGGACATATCCTTTTCCTTCCTCAATGACACTCTCCGCCTCGCTCCTCTGCTCCTTATATTCCGAATTTTCAGTCCCGGATTTTGAAGCCGCCTGCTTCTCGTTCTGCAAGGTTTCCTCATAATGCTTTTGTGTCTGCTTGTACTGCTCATACATTTCGTTGCTGGCAATCAGGCAGGTCTCCTTCTGATCCAGATGTGCCTGCTTGAACATTCCCAGCCGCATCATCTTCTTCAGATCCCGGCGGATATATCTCTCACTCCTGCCAGTTCTGGAAGCCATATCCTGAATGGTGCAGTACAGTTTTTCTTTTACCATATCCACATACACCCGGTACCGGTTCGTCCTGCCCTTAAGGCGTGAGCCATAAGAACCCACCAGGAATCCCAGCAGGAAAATCACGCCGGACATCACCAAAGGCGCCATGGAACCACCGTACATCAACTGACTGAGCAGATGCCCTGCCAGCACCAGGGCAAAGATTCCCATGGAACTGTAGCCCACCGCCATACACACAATCCCCAGGACTTCCCCTTTGGGATGTCTGTCAAACAATCTGGCGTCCGGACGGATATTTGGTTTACGGTATTTGGATAAACTGTTACCCATGCTTCCAACGGTACGATTCAAACTGTCACTCACGTCTCCCACAGCCCGGTTCACCGTATCGCCTATCGACTTTCCCAGATTCGCAAAATCACTGGTATCTACGGCCCGCTGTACCTGATCCCGTATATCCTCTCCTACCCGATACCACTCATTCCTGTCCATATTCCACGAACTTCCTATACTCTTCATCATCCCAGATATTGCAGATCCAGGTCTTTCCCTGATTGAAAATGACCTCTTCGCCTGACTCATCATAGAATTTGGGCGGCGTGAAATCACCGTCAAAACGCTCCCATTTACCCTTGATCACCTTACCATTGGTAAAGACAATCGACTCGCCTTCTCCATGCACATCAAAAGCAAGATAGTCATGATCATCCCTGACCTCGCCATGGCAGTACATGAACACCACATTGCTGAACGTAAGCTGTTTGCCGTCCAGTTCATCAATCTGCGCCTTGCCGTCCTGATAACGATAATACAGATGGTCATCCTCATGATATTCAAAATATGGATGATACTGCCCGTAACCGCTGGCATTGGATCCTTCTTTACCGCCCGGATAGATCATGTTCGCAGACTCGTTATCCGCGTACTCCGATCTCACGCCATCCGCCGCAAACAAAAACGGCGGCACATATTTATCATCATAATTCCAGTCATAATCCAGACGCTCCACCGCATCAAACAGACCGTCTATCATCAGATAACCGGTAAATTCCAGGGCATATCCATCTCCCCTGCTCACTCTGCCAAACGCCTCGTCCGCCGGGTTATGGATACCCGTCACTGCCGCACTGACATTATAATACTCCGGTCTGTTGATCAACTCTTCCACATAAGGCACGGCCAATCCCCAGTTACAATAGATTGCCTCATATCCCATGGCCATATATACATAATAATCACGGCTGCTCCGGACAGGCCCCACTCTCTCCAGATCATCAAAATCCTCTATCACCGCCATCAGACGGGTGATACGTCCTTCCACCGGCGCCTCATAGATAATACCCGCCCTGGAAAGGCCGTATTGCGGCATTGCCGGTCTGTTATTGGGAATCATCACGGCAATGGGCCGTCTTGTCGCTTTGGATTCGCTGATCCACTGGCCGGTCAGGTAACTTTGCATCTCACCGTTTACCACTTCCCGTTCCCCAATGACAGTCTGGTCACCCTGGGCCGTTTCTTCCTCCTCGGGCTCCTGCGTATCTTCCACACTTTCCTCCGGAACCACCTGCTCAATCTCCGGTTCCGGTATTGGTTCATCACCAACACCGCAGCCAGCCATACATAGGGAAGCCCATAACATGGCAGCCACCATAATCCCGGTCTTTTTTATTATTATTTTTTTTCGAAACATATTTACCTCTTTTCCACGTTTCTTTTCGTTTGTCTTATATTCTAGTCTTACAATTCCTAAACGTTTTTATTATACCCGAAAATAGAATTACTGTACACTCGGAATTTCAAAATTAAGAAAATTAAAAAAATCAAGCAGGTTCTGATAAAGGTTCGTTACGAAGGGGATATGGGATGAGATAATCCCAGAAAGGACCTGTTGACGTTCTCACCATTTGCTCGTCAACAGGTCCTCTCGGATAGATATAGCCAAGCCGTCTATTTCCATTACAAAATATACTTCTCCATCAAATAAAATCTGCCCATTCGCCAGTCAGCAACACCCGTTTGAACGTATCCTGCTCTGGCATACAATTTCTGGGAATAAGGATTGTTACTGAAAACATCCAGCCTAATTGCCTGTATGCCACGGTTTTGCAGCATGGCCTCAATAAACTGCATTGTTTTTGCTGCAACGCCTCTGTTCTGAAATGCAGGATTTACACACAGACGATGTAAGACAAAATAAGATCTTTGCGGATAGGCCCAGTCTCCATTTCTATAATCTTGATCACATTCCTGGTTCACGGCAAACACTACCGCTATTTTCCCTTCTGCAATTCCTATATACAGATTGCCATTCTTTATATCATTCTCAAAATCTTCCCCGGTTGGATACAGCGCATCCCACTGATGGATACCCTCTTCTTCCATTTTGACAATCGCATTTTGCACCAGCAGAACAATTTCCTCTAAATCATTCATACTGGCTAATCTGTAGTTTATTGTCACGATTTCCTCCTTTGCCCAAAACAACAGATTCATAATCCTTTATTGGCTTGTTAGTTACACCAGCATCTACGATTTTCCTGACCTCAGGAAAATCATCAGATACAATATGGCCGCTGTTCTCACAAGCCATCTTCTCTAATGTGCTTAATATCCTCAAATTGCTTATATTCCTTTGCTTTCAATTTTGTCATATAATCAACACCACTCTTATTATCTATCAATCTTTATATCATTTTATAAAATATGTAGATTTTTAAATAGCATTTACAATAGATACTAACTTCACCCGATACCCGTTATTATACAAAAGGGATTGTCACATTTCTAACAATCCCTTTCCATTCCTTTTATCCTAAAACTTCCCAAACTTTTTCTTCTTTTTTCCGCCCGTCTGTTCTTCCGCCCGATCCGAAGTAATATTCTTCGCCGCATTTAGGGAATCCCCGGTATGTTCATCAAACTGCTTTAACAATTCCTTCGCCTCATGGGAAAGTTTGTCAGGCACCTGCACCACCAATGTCACATAGTGGTCTCCGCGCACATCCTTGTTACGCAGGGAAGGTACCCCTTTACCTTTCAGGCGGACTTTGGTATCTGTCTGGGTGCCGGCTTTTACTTCATAGATTACCCGGCCATCCACCGTATCGATCACAATCTCTCCGCCCAGGGCCGCAATCGCAAAGGACATGGGCACGGTAGAATAAATATTCTCATCCTGCCTCTGGAAAATGGGATGTCTTCCGACTACCACTTCCACTAACAGATCGCCTCTCGGGCCGCCGTTTGATCCTGGCTCGCCTTTATCGCGCAGGCGGACGCACTGCCCATTGTCAATACCCGCGGGAATAGATACCTGAATTTTCTTCTTATTAGCGATGTATCCTGTCCCCCGGCAGTCCGGACATTTATCCTTGACTACCTTACCGGTACCCTGGCAGTCCGGACAGGTCTGTACATTTCTCATGATACCGCCAAAGGGTGATTGTCTGGTGAACACCACCTGGCCTTTACCACCGCACTTAGTACAGGTCTCAGGACTGGTACCCGGTTTGGCACCGGTACCATGGCAGGACTTACACTCATCCTTTAAAGTCAGTTCTATCTCCTTATCTACGCCAAAGACAGCTTCCTCAAAAGTAATGCGGACACTCGTGCGCAGGTTTGCCCCCTTCATGGGGCCGCCTCCCCTGCCGCCGCGTCTGCCGCCACCGCCAAAGAAATCGCCAAAAATATCACTGAAGATATCGCTAAAAATATCACTGTTAAAATCAAAACCGCCAAAGCCGCCTGCCCCGCCTGCGCCATCAAAGGCGGCATGACCATACTGATCATACTGCCTTCTCTTTTCAGGATCGCTTAAGACTGCATACGCCTCAGAAGCTTCTTTAAATTTCTTCTCTGCCTCTGCATCACCGGGGTTCATATCAGGATGATATTTCTTAGCCAGAACTCTGTATGCTTTTTTAATCGCGGCTTCATCGGCGTTTTTCTCTACGCCGAGCACCTCATAATAATCCCTTTTCTGTTCTGCCATGATAAACCCTTCCTACTCTGCCTATCCTTGTATTCTTAGTTTCCCGGGCTGCGCTTATCGCGCAGCCCTATTAAATCCTATACTGATTAGACCTCTCTGTAATCTCCGTCCACCACATCGTCAGCCGGTGCTTCCTGCGTGCCCGCATCTGCCGCACCGCCCATGTTGCTCATGTCCGGGCCTGCCTGTGCCTGCTGCATATTCTCATACATCTTGGTGAACAGGCTCTGTGCAGAATTTGTCAGCTTCTCTTTTGCTGCTTTGAGTTCATCCAGCTGGCTGTCCGTCATCTCCTGATCTTTGGTTCTCTCCAGGATATCCTTGACTGCCTGCAAGTCAGCCTCTACACCGGATTTCTCAGAAGCGTCAATCTTATCACCCACTTCGCTAAGTGCCTTCTCTGTCTGGAATACGAAAGCATCTGCATCATTTCTGGTATCGATCGCTTCTTTTCTCTTCTTATCCTGTGCCTCATACTCCGCAGCCTCTTTCACTGCCTTATCAATTTCATCATCAGACATATTGGAGCCCGCTGTGATGGTGATATGCTGCTCTTTGCCTGTGCCCAGATCCTTTGCGGACACATTCACGATACCATTGGCATCAATATCAAAGGTAACTTCAATCTGCGGCACACCGCGCATTGCCGGCGGAATACCATCCAGTCTGAACTGGCCCAGGGACTTGTTGTCTTTTGCAAACTGTCTCTCACCCTGCACTACATTGATATCAACTGCTGTCTGGTTATCTGCCGCTGTAGAGAAGATTTGACTCTTCTTAGTCGGGATTGTTGTATTTCTCTCAATCAATCTGGTCGCTACACCGCCCATAGTCTCGATGGAAAGAGATAATGGTGTAACATCCAGAAGGAGGATTTCGCCTGCACCGGCATCGCCTGCCAGCTTACCACCCTGGATAGAAGCGCCCAATGCCACACACTCATCAGGATTCAAAGACTTACTGGGCTCTTTGCCGGTCAGCTGTCTTACTTTCTCCTGAACGGCCGGAACACGGGTGGAACCGCCCACCAGAAGTACCTGGCCGATATCTGCATTGGTCAGGCCCGCATCTTTCATTGCATTCTGTACGGGAATCGCTGTTTTCTCTACCAGATCATGTGTCAGTTCATCAAACTTCGCCCTTGTCAGGTTCATATCAAAATGTTTCGGGCCTTCTGAAGTGGCTGTGATGAAAGGCAGGTTGATGTTGGTTGTGGTTGCGGAAGAAAGTTCTTTCTTTGCCTTCTCTGCCGCCTCTTTTAATCTCTGGAGCGCCATCTTATCATTAGAGAGGTCTACACCCTCCTGTGCCTTGAACTCAGCCAGCATCCAGTCAATAATCTTCTGGTCGAAGTCATCGCCGCCCAGATGGGTATCGCCATTGGTTGCAAGCACCTCGATTACGCCATCGCCGATCTCGATGATGGATACATCAAAAGTACCGCCGCCCAGGTCATATACCATGATCTTCTGCTCTTTCTCATTGTCCAGGCCATATGCCAGCGCTGCCGCCGTAGGCTCATTGATGATACGTTTTACGTCAAGGCCTGCGATCTTACCGGCATCCTTGGTTGCCTGTCTTTGTGCATCATTAAAATATGCAGGAACCGTAATAACAGCTTCTGTGACCTTTTCTCCCAGATAATTCTCAGCATCCGCTTTCAACTTCTGCAAGATCATGGCAGAAATCTGCTGTGGAGAATATTTCTTGTCATCAATGGTACGTCCTCTGTCCGTACCCATATCCCTCTTGATGGAAGCGATCGTCTTGTCAGCATTGGTAACTGCCTGACGTTTCGCCGGCTCGCCTACCAGTCTCTCTCCTGTCTTGGTAAAAGCAACTACGGAAGGTGTGGTTCTTGCGCCTTCTGTGTTTGCGATGACAGCGGGTTTACCACCCTCCATAACTGCCACGCAGCTATTGGTTGTACCCAAGTCAATTCCGATAATTTTACTCATAATTTTTCCCTCCTGCTTATCATAAAGCTGAATTATAATATATTGTTGTTTGATATGATATATTGAAATAAAAATTGTAACCTGTTATTGTACCACTGCAACCATGCTGTGTCTGACTACGCTGTCCCGGTAGGTATAACCCTTTTGCAGTTCCTGTGCAATCACGCCGGATTCGAATTCCTCGCTCTCCACCTGCATCACCGCATTATGGAACTCCGGATTAAATTCCTCTCCCACAGCTGGGATTGGTTTCACTTCCATATTTTCCAGTTCTGTCATAAGCTGTTTGTAGATCATCTGCATTCCCTGTGAAAAGCCGCTGTCCTTCTCTTCTTCGGAAACACTCGCCAGACCTCTCTCAAAGTTATCTACCACCGGAAGTATCTTCTCGATCACACTCTTGGCACCGGTCTCAAACATCGCCGTCTTTTCTTTCTCTGTCCGTTTACGGAAATTCTCGAACTCGGCCATCTGACGTTTTACCCTGTCTTCCAGTTCCTCAATCCTTTCTTTCAGGGCATCCTGTTTCTTGTCTGCCTTTTCCTTTTTCTTCTTCTCTTTCTTATCTTCTTTGGAAACCCCTTTTTCTGCTTCTGCGGTATCCTCTTTCACGGTTTCTGCCTCCGCCGTCTCAGATGCCTGTTCTTCTTCGGGACTTTCCGTTGTCAGGTTTTCTTCCTGCATCTTATCTTTTTCCTCTGCCACGCTTTTCATTCCTTTCTGTCAAAACCGACCAAAATTAATGATTCCTATATAAATCATCCAGCTGATTTTTTAACAGCTTCAGGTTGCTGACTACTTTCTCATAATCCATTCTCTTGGGACCGATAATACCAATCGTACCCTTCATTCCTTCATCCAGTTCATAAGTTGCAGTCACAATACTGCAATCCTTCATCCCTGCTACCGGTGTCTCACTGCCGATATAAACCTGTATGCCGGTATTGTTCTCATCTGCCAGATTATCCTGCACAAGCTCGCTGAGCAGCTGCTTCTCCTCAAAGGTTGTAATCAGCTCGCTGGCCCTCTCATGATCCGCAAGTTCCGGGTACTTAAAGAAGTTCTTCGCGCCGCTGGTGTAAATCTCCAGATCCTCATCAGCCCTGATGGCCTCCGCCACCGCATCAATCACATCCGCCACAATCTCGCTGTGGATTCCGGCCTGCTGCTTCATGGCCGAGATCATTCCCAGATTAATCTCTTCCAGGGACAGGCCGTTCAAATGTGTATTGAGAAGGATATTTAACTTTAAAAGCGTTTCCTCTCCCAATCTCTCGGCCACTGTCAGTATGGTGTTCTTGATAACATTGCCCTCCACCACGATAACCGCCAGTATCTGATTGGCATCCACCTGGGATAGCTGAATGAATTTCAGCTTGTTGCGGTGATACTGCGGTGCCGAGATCATGGCCGCATACTCGGTATTATTCGCCAGCACCTTCGCCGCACGTTTTAAGAGATGATCCATCTTATCTTCCTTCTCAAGAAGCATCTCTTTCATCTCTTCCACTTCCCGTTCCTTCTCCTCCATCATCCTGTCTACATACAGACGATATCCTTTATCGGAAGGAATCCTGCCGGCGGAAGTGTGAGGCTGTAGAATGTATCCCAGTTCCTCCAGATCCGCCATCTCATTGCGGATGGTGGCGGAACTTAAGTTTAGATCGGTGTACTTGGAAATCGTACGGCTGCCCACCGGTTCACCGGTCTCCAGGTAAGTGCGAATGATGGCTTGCAATATTATATATTTTCTTTCATCTAACTGCATACCATTTCTCCCATTGTTAGCACTCAATTCACTAGAGTGCTAACACCTTCTAGTAGTAAGTTATCACTTAAGATTTTTATTGTCAACATCTGGATACAAAAAAATTATTAAAAAAATATAAAAGAAAAAAGCAGTCAATTTAGAGTATCCTCAAATTAACTGCTCACATTCTTCTTTTAAGCTGTTCACCAACATTTTCTTAAAATCTAATTAGATTCCGAAATTGCCCTGAACCTCACCATTGATCACATAGTAAACAACGCTCTCCTCGGGTTTTACATATAACTCAACACTCTTGAAGTCTGCAACTTTCTGATGAAGATCATATTTCCACACATCCTTGGCAATCTTTACAAGATCCTCCGCTGTGTAGGACTTATCTGCAAACTGCACATGTACGGTCTCTTTTACAGCCGTTTTCTTTGCCGCAGTTGTCTTCTTCGCGGTATCCTTCTTCGCTGTTGTCTTTTTTGCTGTCGTCTTTCTCGTGGTTGTCTTCTTCGCTGCTGCCTTTTTAGTCTCTGCAACGGGTTCTGTCGCTGCTACAGATGCTGTCGTTGTTGTCTCTGCCTGTGCTGTCTTTGTATCTGTGGCTTTAGCGGCTGCTGCTTTTGCCGCCGGTTTAACGCTTACTGTTTTCTTGGTTTCTGCCATGACTAATCTCCTTCCCCATCTCTGGCTCCTTGAACGCTGCGCGTTCCACTTCTAACCTTTTCATAATCATCCATGAATCCATTATACCTTTGGACCATATGAAGATTCTAGCGCAATCCCAAAGCACTGTCAACCAACAATCTGTAACAAATAGTTACATCCTGTCTCATTATTTTATACGAAATGACATAAAAAAAGGTAAATTCCTTCGGAATTATCCTTACGAGGACCGCTTCGCGGCCTCGGATAAGCAGAGGGCTTTCCTATACCATGAAATAGAGCAGCACTGCTGCGCCCAGCACGATACGATACCAGCCAAACACTTTAAAGTCATGTTTCTTGATATAGCCCATCAGGAAACGGATAACCAAAACAGATACGACAAACGCCACTATCATACCCACTAACAGAATCACCGTCTCTGCACTTGTGATCGGTCCTTCAAATTTCAGGACTTTAAGAAGGCTCGCTCCCAGCATGACGGGAATTGCCAGAAAGAATGTAAACTCTGCCGCCACCGTTCTGGACACTCCGATCAAAAGAGCTCCCACGATCGTAGCTCCGGAACGGGATGTGCCCGGGAATACCGCCGCCAAAAGCTGGAACACACCGATCAGAAATGCCGTCTGATACGTAATCTGATTCAATTCCGTAATCTTTGGAGCAATATTCTTATTCCTGTTCTCGATCACAATAAAGGCAATACCAAACACGATCAGTGCGATCGCCACACACCAGGGATTATAGAAAAGCGCATCCAGGACATCATCGAAAGCAAGGCCGATTACCGCCGCCGGAACACAGGCCGCCAGAATCTTAAACCAAAGAATGAAGATATCCTTCTGCACCACTGGTTTTTCCTTAAAATGAAAAGGAAATATTTTATTCCAGAACAATAGCACTACTGCCAATATCGCTCCCAGCTGGATTACCACCAGGAACATTTCCCAGAATTCAGGACTCACATCAAGCGTCACAAACTCGTTAAGTAATATCATATGCCCGGTACTGCTGATGGGCAGCCACTCCGTGATGCCTTCCACGATGCCGAACAGCACCGCCTTTAAAATCTCTATTATATCCATATGCACAACCATACCTTTCTTATGCCCTTTCCAGATATTCTAACAAATCCAGATAACAATCCTTAGCATCCTGATATCCCTCTTCATAGAGCGCCTTCATTTTTTCCTTATCCTTCTCTATCCTGCCCACCTTACTTGCCTGTTTGGGCCGAATCACGAATACATCACCGCTTTGTCTTTTTTCTTCAATGTACTGTACCGTATTATTATAAGAAAGATGCCTCTCCCGCATCAGTTCGTAAACCTTCGGATAACGCAGATACCTGGCCCGCACCGCTGCAAGTTCCATCCCGGCCGGTTTTCTGATATACCCTTCCTCCTTGGTCATGACGATTACGTTCTTCCGATTGCCATCCCGAATAGACTGTCTGATCGGAATGGAATCGGAGATGCCGCCATCCAGATATAATTGGCCGTCTATCTCTACATTGCGGGAAACTAAGGGCAGGGAACTGGAAGCCCGCACTGCAATGATATCCCTATGCATATCCTGAAGCGGCAGATAGGCCGGCTTGCCGGTGCGGATGTTCGTGGCCACCGCGTAAGCCCTGCCCTCGTATTTCCCAAAAGCCTCATAATCATAGGGATCCAGATAATCCGGTATCAGCTTATAACTCATATCCACGCCGAACAGGTCGCCTGTCTTCAGCAGACTTTCCACACTGCAATACTGTTTCATGTCCAAATAGTTCAGGGCAATCCGATAAGAACGCCCTCTCTGCCCCGACAGATAGCTGCACAGATGACATACCCCCGCCGACACGCCATAACAGTCAGAGAAGAGAATCTCCCTGTCCATAAAGAAATCTAACACACCGGCAGTATAAATCCCTTTCATACCGCCGCCTTCCAAAATAAGTCCTGCCTGATACATAATCTCCTCCAATGCCAATCCTAATATTCCGCTTTCACAAACTTCCGGAAAGCCTCCAGCGACCGCTCCACCTTCTCTGTATCAATACAGTAGGCAAGCCGGAAATATCCTTTCACGCCGAAGCTGTCACTGGGCACCAGTACCAGGTCATATTTCTTTGCTTTCTCACTGAAAGCAACTGCATCTTCCTCCAATGCTTTCGGGAAAATATAAAATGTTCCGCCGGGTTTGACACACTCGAATCCCAAATCTGTCAGTTCTTTATATAATATGTTCATATTCGTCTCATAGACCGATAAATCCGCTGTTAAGTCAAGCACCTCAGCCACCGCCAGCTGGATGATAGACGGCGGGCAGTTATGTCCCGTCCCCCTGGAAATCTGACTGCACATAACACTGATGAGATCGGCATCCGTACAGGCCGGATTGACCGCCACATATCCGATACGTTCCCCCGGCAGAGATAAGGACTTGGAGAACGAATAGCAGGATAAGGTATTGTCGTAGAATCTGGAGGGATAAGGAGCATCCACACCTGCAAAGACAATCTCTCTGTAAGGTTCGTCTGAAATCAGGAAAATATCGTGTCCGTACTGTGCTTCTTTTTCCCGCATGATTCGTGCCATCTCCTGTATAGTCTGCGTAGAATAGACCATCCCGGAAGGGTTGTTCGGCGTATTGATGAGTACCGCCGCCACCTTCTCGGTCAGCATCTGCTCAAAAGCCTCAAAGTTGATCTGAAAACTCTCCGTATCCGCCGGCACCACCTTAAGCACGGCCCCCGTCAGATTAATATAAGGTGCATACTCCGGAAAGTAGGGTGCAAAAGTAATGACTTCATCCCCAGGCTCGGCCACACAGCGCACTGCATGGGCAATAGCCCCCGCCGCACCGGTAGTCATGAAAATATGATTTCCCGTATAGTTCATCCCAAATCTCTGATTAAGGGAAGCTGCCACCTTATCCCGCACCGATGGGATGCCCAGGCTCTGACTGTAACCGTGCAGTTCCATGGGGTTTCTCTCCTGTAACATCCTGATCATCGTATCGGTAAATGCCTGCGGCACCGGTACGGAAGGATTGCCGAGACTATAGTCAAACACATTTTCATAGCCAATCTCCTTCCCTCTCTGCGTGGCAAACTCCGATAACTGTCTGATCACGGATTTTCCCTGTAGCATATCTTTGTATTTTTGTACGATCATAACCTTTTTCCTTCTTTCCATATTCTTTTCAGCACTTCCCGGACTGCTGCCCAAGTCATCCTGTCATAGCTTTCTTTTTTTCAAACCGACTACCTCGCCTTCAAATGTAACAGCCTGCCCTGGAAGTCGCCCTGGACAGGCGGTATATTGAGCCCCGCATAATACAGGGTATCCCCACGGTACTCTGTCTGTCCTATCTCCGGCCAATCCGCCGCATTTTCAATCACATATGTTCTATCCAGATCCAGGCCCGGAATGTGAATCCGCCTGCTGTGGAAATTGGGCCTGCCGATCACCTGCACATAAGTGACAAGCGCCTCGCTCTTATCCTTGGACACCACCTCATAGCAATCATAATAATGGTTCTCGGCATAATGTGCAATACGATAATAATCTCCCTGGCGCACCAGATCATTATATTTATGATACATTGCCACCTGTTCCGGAATCCTATCACGGTCTTCCTGTGGAATCCTCGTCACATCCAATTCATATCCGAAAGTTCCGGCAAGCGCCACATAACCCCTGGTCGCAAAAGGTGTCACCCGGCCCACCGTATGATTCGGACAGTCAGATATATGGGCACCCATGGTGGACAGCGGATAAACCAGTTCCGTACCAGCCTGAATCGACAATCTCTCCACCGCATCCGCATCATCAGAGCACCAGATCTGAGGACTGTAATACAACATACCAGGATCGAATCTGCCGCCGCCGCTGGCACAGTTCTCCAGCAAAAGATTCGGGAACTCGGTGATCAACCGCTCCTGCATCTCATAGACCGCCAGCACCTGCCTGTGCAGAAGTTCTCCCTGTCTGTCCGCCGGAAGCCCGTAACTGCCCACATCACTCAGGCACCTGTTCATGTCCCACTTGACATACTCGATATTAGCACTGTGGAGCACAGCCGCCATCTGGTCATAAACCGAATCCCTGACTTCCTTACGTGTCAGATCCAGCACATACTGATTCCTGCTAAGACTTCCCGTCCTGTCCGGAATCTGGATCGCCCAGTCAGGATGCGCCCTGTACAGATCAGAATCCGGCGAAATCATCTCCGGTTCAAACCAGATGCCGAACTTCATGCCCAGCTTATTTACTTCTTCCACCAGATATTTAAGTCCGCCCTCCAGCTTGGATTCGTTCACCTGCCAGTCTCCCAGGCTGCTGTTATCATCATCTCTGTGCCCAAACCAGCCGTCATCCATCACCAGCATCTCTATGCCAAGTTCAGAAGCCTGCTTTGCAATATCTATCAGTTTCTGTGTATTAAATTCAAAATACGTGCCCTCCCAGTTATTGATGAGGATGGGACGCTTGGTATCCCTGTAAATTCCCCGTATCAGATGCTCTCGATACAGGTCATGGAAATTTCTGGTCATACCGCCGATTCCCTGTGCCGAATACATACAGATGACTTCCGGCGCCTGAAAACGCTCCCCGGCTTCCAGTTTCCAGCAGAAATTATCCGGATGGATTCCCATCAACGCCCGGATGGAACCAAACTGGTTGGCCTCAATCTGCGCCAGGAAATTACCGGAATAGACAAAGTTCATGGCATAAATCTCACCCGATTCTTCTGTCGTCTCACGCTTCTTCCAGGCCATGAAGGGATGCTCCTGATGACTCGACACCCCGCGCACCGAACCTGCACTCTGCTTACCTCTCATAATGGGACGTGTCTGAATCCCGCGCTCCCTCCCCCAGGAACCATGCAGCGTGATCATCTCATACTCCTCATTATCCATATCAATACAGGCTGACAATACTTTCGTCAGATATATTGGCTCGTCACCGCCGTTCACAATCTTCACGCTTCTGGCGATCGCATCCGTGTCGGCAAAAATGCTGTAGGACAGAATGACCTGTAGTTTCAGCACTTTATCCTCACAGGTAATCTCCAGCGTCTGGCAGACATCTTTTCCGCCAAAAGTCGCCGGCAATCCCTCCAATGCTTCCTTCCCGTCATAAATCCGGTGGGACACATAGGAGAGCGATACACCCGTATGACCGCCCATAGTCCGTACCGCCAATGTGCCTTCTCTGTAATCGCCCAAATTATTTCCCGTATACTCCATGGGAAAGGTATCCAGGAAAGAGAGCCTCTCCCGATTATTCCGGGACGGAACAAAAGGCATCTCATTCGTGCGCATCAGATAAATCAGATTATTCTCCGACAGCTTCCTTCCATAATACACGTGCCCCAGAAAATTTTCTTCATCCACAACAGCGATACAGTAGCTGGTGTGGGGTGTATCCAGCTTAAACAATCTATTCTCTTCATAATAGGTGATGTTCATTCTATAATCCCTTTCTTCCTTTATGGGCTTCGCCCTGTTACTATACAGTCATGCTCATTTCCGTCATATATCTTCCGCCCAGGCAAGGGCACATCTGACAGCGCGCTTCCAGCCTTTGATCAGCTGCTGCCTGGTCTCTTCCTCCATAGATACATCAAACTGTTTTCCCAACTGCCAGTTGGCGCAGATCTCCGCCTTATCTTTCCAGTAGCCCACGGAAAGTCCCGCCAGATAAGCCGCCCCCAGCGCGGTGGTCTCAATACAGCTTGGCCGGTACACTGCCTGTCCTGTAATATCCGCCTGGAACTGCATCAGAAAATCATTGGCGCTGGCGCCGCCGTCCACTTTCAGTTCCCCCAGGGGAATCCCTGCATCTTCCTCCATGGCCTTTAACACATCCATGGACTGATAAGCGATGGATTCCAGTACCGCTCTAACAAAATGCTCTTTCTGACATCCTCTCGTAATTCCAACCACCGTCCCCCGCGCATAGGGATTCCAGTAAGGCGTTCCCATCCCCACAAAGGCGGGCACCACATAGACGCCGCAGGTATCCGGCACCCGCAGGGCATACTTTTCGGAGTGCTGTGAAATCTTCATCATCCGCATCTCATCCCGCATCCACTGCACCGCCGCTCCTGCCACAAACACACTGCCCTCCAGGGCATATTCCGGCTTGGCCGAATCCCCGGCCGCAATCGTGGTCAAAAGACCATTGTGCGAAGCGATCGCCTCTTTCCCGGTGTTCATCAGAAGAAAACACCCTGTCCCATAAGTATTCTTCACCTGCCCCGGCTCGAAACAGCACTGTCCAAAAAGCGCCGCCTGCTGGTCTCCTGCCGCTCCCGCAATGGGAATCGGCGCACCAAAGATACTGCCATCGCTCATGCCAAATACCGTACCCGAAGGTTTTACTTCCGGCAGCATCTGCCGGGGAATCCGCAGGATATCGAGGAGTTCTTCATCCCACTCCAGCGTATGAATATTATAAAGCATGGTGCGGGAAGCATTGGTATAATCCGTCACATGGGCCGCGCCCTTCATCAGATTCCAGATCAGCCAGGTGTCCACCGTACCGAACAATAATTCGCCCCGCTCGGCACGCTGCCTAGCACCCTCCACATGATTCAAGATCCAGGCAATCTTACTTCCTGAAAAATAAGCATCCGGTACAAGACCCGTCTTATCCCGTATCTTTTCCGTATATCCCTGCTTTTTCAAATCATCTATATATTCCGCCGTCCTGCGGCACTGCCATACGATCGCATTGTACACCGGTTCACCAGTTTCTTTGTCCCACACAATTGTGGTCTCCCGCTGATTTGTAATACCGATGCCTGCAATCTGCGCCGCACTCACACCGATATTGGCCATGGCTTCGATCGCCACCGCCAGCTGGGACGCCCAGATCTCACGGGGATTGTGCTCCACCCAGCCGGCCTGCGGATAAATCTGCGTAAACTCTTTCTGGGCCATACTGCAAATACTGCCCTTCTTATCAAACAATATACAGCGGGAACTGGTGGTTCCCTGATCTAACGCCATAATATACTGCTGCATCCTTACCTCTTTTCTGTGCTGCCTCTTACACCCGAACCGGATTAAACCGGCACATAATATGTCTGTAAAGTCCTGAATAACAACTTTATTAAGTATATAATATCCGGCAGGGATTCGTCTATAGTTATCCTTCCGTATATGGGAGAAAATGTAATTTATCTCCCGATTTATCTTCCGTATTTTCTGAAACATGCTACAATAAAAAAAGTAATTTGCTACGCAAATAACTTTACGAGGACTGCTTCGCAGCCTCGGATAAGTGAAGAACTTTCCTATACTACGAGATCCGCTCCGCGGACTTTGGGAATCTGGGTTGAAAGAGGAATTTATATATGAGTATCACAGTCGTATTACAGCAAATGATCATCATCTTTATCCTGATTGGCATCGGCATGGTTCTTTATCGAAGCAAAATGTTATCGGAAGAAACCTCCAAGCAGATTTCCGGTATCATCATCAATGTCACCAACCCGGCGCTTTTGATCTGCTCTGCTTTCGATGACGGCCCCAAAGTTTCCCTGCGGGAATTGGGTATCGCCCTGGTCTCCTACGCGGCAGTTTTTGCAATTCTGATCATTGTCGCCTTCCTGATTCCCTATATTCTTCGCGTACCTAAGAAACTCCACTATGCCTACCAGATGCTGACCATCTTCGGCAATGTGGGCTTTATCGGCATTCCGTTAGCCTCGGCCGTACTGGGCAGTGAATCCCTTATTTTTGTCTCTATCTTTAACCTGCTGTTCAATCTTCTGATCTATACCTTTGGGATGTCCGTGCTGCAAAGGACGGCTTCCCAACAGGCTGCGGAAGGCGCATCGATTCCCGAAAGCAGTTTAACCACTGGTCGCTTGCAGAAATTTATCAACGCCGGAACCATCTCAGCCGCTGCTACCATCATTTTTTATCTGGGCGATTTTCAAGTGCCGGTCATCGTATCTTCCACGCTCTCTTACACCGGACGCGCCACCACGCTCTTATCCATGCTGGTGCTCGGTGTATCCGTTGCCCAGATAAACCCCAGGGATATTTTTTCCCATCCCAGACTCTATGCCTTTACACTGCTTAGACAGATCCTTGTACCCATAGGCTGTATCCTGTTGATGCGCGGCCTGATTGACAATAAACTGATCCTTAACACCATGCTCCTGATGGTTGCGGTTCCTGCCGCCAACATGCCTCTCATGATTGCCAAACAGATGGATATGGACACCGATTCCATCTCACAGGGTATCATTCTGACCACTGTCTTAAGCCTTGTGACAGTTCCCATTGCCTGTCTGTTTCTTGTTGTATAGAAATATCTGAACAATTTCTCTGCCATTGTCATAAAATAGAGTAAAACCACATAGGATATTAAGTTATGTATTATTTACTCTTTGCTCTACTTCTTCTGGCCCTTCTCGGCTGCATCTTTTTTCACTGTCGCAGGAAAAAAATCATCTGTAAGATCTGTTCCATGGACTGCTGTACCAAATGCTCCCTCATAAAGGAACTGGTATACCCTTTCGGCTACTGTTTTCACTGTGACAGCGGTATCTTTTCTTCCACAACAGACGCCTGGCAGAAGCAAGCCGGGTACACCTGGCTCTATGACTATATGGCCCCCAGGTTTCAGATGGTCTTCGATGCCCTTCCTGTCTATTTTGATTATCATGGCAGAACCTGGCTGATTGAATTCTGGAAAGGCCAGTATGGCATTAATACCGGCGCGGAAATCGGTATATATCATGCTGATTCCATCATTCCTGAGACAGATTACAAGACCACCTGGTTTTCCTGCGCACAGGATAACGAAATGCTGGACTGCTCCTTTGTTCTATGCAACAGGGACAATGACTGTTTACGCAATGCTGGGCGCCACTGGTGGCTCACTGCCTTTCTGGTGGGCTGCTTTACCGAACCTTCCGCACTCACCATGGAAGCCACAGTCTGCTTCCCGAACAGGGAAATGCTCTCCGCTTTCGTGGACGGCCTGAAAAGAGCCGGTTACAGGGATGACAGTATCTGTGTCAAGGGCCTCCATGTAAGCTTTGTCTTCTGCCGGAATATCACGGAGAGATACAATTGGATCACCCGCTTCTGGCGCTGTTTTTCCCAATGGAAGAACAGGATCTTCTGCAAACTCTACCTGTGGGTCACCAGACCGTTTACCTGTACGGAAGACCGAATCTTATACCTGTACTATTATCTCCCGGCAGCTTTCCGCAAGCTTCTGAGACTGCGCAGATTTAACAAACGCTGCCATAAACATCATTGTAAGGAGTCCTGACCATGAGCGTTTCTTCCCGTCTTGACCATGCTTTCCTGAATGCTCCTCTGCTCCCTTTGTCAAACCGTTCCCGCTATATTCTCATGAGCGACTGCCACAGGGGTATGGGCAACTCTTCCGACAATTTTTTGAAGAACCAGCATCTGTATTTTGCTGCATTGGAATACTATTACAGACAGGGATTTACCTATATCGAACTGGGAGATGGAGACGAACTATGGGAAAACAGAAACATGAAAAATATCCTGGATATCCACAGCGATGTATTCTGGTTTTTCACCCAATTTTACAAGGAAAACCGGCTATACCTGCTCTATGGGAACCATGATATTGTCAAAAGGAAGAGAAAAGTACACTCTCTCTTCCCCAATCTCACCTTTTATGAAAGTATCATTCTCACTACGGACCTGCTGCCTGGCAACAGGTCCCATATATCCTTATATCTTACACACGGACACCAGGCCAGTCTGCTCAATTCCACGTTCTGGCCCCTCTCCCGATTCCTTGTCCGATATATCTGGCGCCCCCTGGAAAATATGGGTGTATTGGATCCCACCAGCGCCGCCAAAAACTATCATGTCAAAAACAAATGCGAGATCCGTCTGAACCAGTGGGCAGAAGATAATCACCATATCCTGATTACCGGCCACACGCACCGGCCTATCCTGCCTGCTGAACCTGCCTGCTACTATAACACAGGAAGCTGTGTCCACCCCCGCTGCATCACCTGCATCGAGATTGAACGCCAAGCCATGACTTTAGTCAAATGGAGCATGAGCGCCAGGGCTGACAGTACACTTTATGTGGCCAGAGAAATCATTTCAGGGCCGGTTCCCCTGCCTAACCTACCCGCACTCTAATAAACAGGCATTTATACAAGCTGTACCTTAATCATATTCGTTGTCCCGGAGCATCCAATCGGCACCCCGGATGTGATGACTGTCAGATCTCCTTTTTTCAAAAATCCCTTCTTCTCGGCAGCCATAAGCGCCTTATCAAACAGCGCATAAGCGTCCTTCTCTTCTTTGATCACAAGCGGTGTCACGCCCCACGCCAGGGACAATTGTCTGCACACCTTCTCCGTGGTGGCACAGCTTATAATATCACTCTTTGGCCGATAGCTGGACACCATTCTTGCCGATCTGCCGGATTTGGTGACTGTCACAATAGCAGTGGCATTTAAATCCAATGCCGTGGTGCAGGTAGCATGACAGATTGCATCCGTGATATCCGGGTTTGCCTCTCTTTCAAACAGGAAAAACCGCTTACGGTAATCCACATCCTGCTCCGTGCGCTCCGCAATCCTTACCATTGTCCTGACCGCCTCCACCGGATAAGACCCTGCCGCTGTTTCTCCGGAGAGCATGATAGCGCTGGTACCGTCATAAACTGCATTGGCAACATCCGTGGTCTCCGCCCTGGTCGGCCTGGGATTTTTGATCATGGATTCCAACATCTGCGTGGCAGTAATGACCTGCTTGCCTGCACGATATACTTTCTTGATAATCTTCTTCTGGATCACCGGAACTTCCTCATAAGGAATCTCCACACCCATATCACCGCGGGCTACCATAATACCATCCGACACCTCCACAATATCATCAATATTGGCTACCCCCTGCGCATTCTCTATCTTGGAAATAATCTTGATATCCTCTCCGCCATTCTTTTCCAGCAGTTTACGAAGTTGCAGGATATCTTCCTTTTTCTGTACGAAAGATGCTGCAATGAAATCCACATCCTGCTCTATGCCAAACAGGATATCCTCTCTGTCTTTATCGCTGATATACGGCATGGAAAGATCCACATCCGGCACATTGACGCCTTTATGATTGGAGACAGCGCCGCCATTGATAACCCGGCAGACAATATCGTTTTTTTCCACTTTCTCTACTTTCATCTCAATCAGGCCGTCATCGATCAGCACTCGCATACCCACCTCAAGATCCTCATAGAGACGGTTGTAAGTCACACTTACCTTATCCTTTGTTCCCTCCACATCATCGGCCGTCAGTGTAAAAAGCTGCCCCTCTTCCAGGATTACTTTTCCTTCCTTAAAATTCTTCACACGGACTTCAGGACCCTTCGTATCAAGCAGGATTGCCACCGGTCTGCCCACTTCTTTCCGAAGTTTTTTGACCATATCCATCCTCTTCTTATGATCTTCATAAGTGCCGTGGGAAAAATTACATCTTGCCACATTCATCCCTTCTAACATCATCTGTCTTAATACTTCCTCATTGTCTGTGGAAGGTCCCAGTGTACATACAATCTTTGTTTTGCGCATCTTTGCCTCCATTCTCCGGTCTTTCACCGGGCGATATCCACCCTGTTATGCGAGCCAAAAGTTTCACGCAGGACAAATTCTTTGGCCCATACAAAACTGTGGAAATTTACTATATTATACTGTATAATAAATGCGGTTAAAAGGAAAAAATATCTCTACATTATAAAGACAGAAAAAAGAGGTCATGGAAATTAATGAAGGAAAAAATCTCTGCCAGAAAAGAAATGTTTAGCGCCATATTATTCTTAGGCTTTATTTCTTGCATTTTTGCACCCTTTGAATTGTATTCAATAAACTCACAAGATCTGTGGTTTTCTTTGAAAGATTTCTGGTATATTCCCCTCGCCTGCGGTGTGTTTGCAATGGCTGCCGCTGCCTTACTGGGATGCTTTCTAAAAGGGAAACTCCTCAAAATCTATACCGCTGTTATTTTTGGTACTGGAATCTGTGTTTATATACAGGGCAATTTCCTTAACTTAAAACTCGGAATGATGACAGGCGAGAGCATTAGCTGGTCACAGTACAAAGGCCGGCTCATTCTGGACATGCTCTTTTGGATTATCATAATCTGTACTTGTATCGTAGTATGTCTCCGGGATGGTAAATATATTCAGAAAATTATAACCGGTGTATCGCTGTTTCTGACCGCTGTTTTGTTTGTGACCCTCATAGTTCTCATCGTTCCCTGTCTGCAAGAAAATAAAGTGCCGGCATGCGGCTACCCGACAGACAGAAATCTCACAGCTTTATCTGATGACAGCAATGTGCTGGTATTTGTACTGGATTACTATGATGTGGAATTTTTCAGACAGGCATTAGAAGAAGTGCCGGAATTCGAAGAACAGCTTGACGGTTTTGTCTGGTATGATAATTTTGCCGGCTGCTATAGCAACACGCAGTATGCTATTCCCTTTATGCTCTCCGGCCGCTATTATCCGCAGGCGGATGTCCCTGCCTGTCTTGATACGCTCTGCGAAGAAGAGGTTTATTGGGACGCGCTGATTCAAAATGGATATGAAATGAGTCTGTACAGCAGCAGTGAACTCATCCCGGAACGAGCCGGAGCCAATGCCATTAACTTTGTGAAGACAGATTTTAAAATAGCCAATCACAAGGCATTTACCATTTTACTGTACCGACTTGTCATGTGCAAATATTTCCCTGATGTCGTTAAACCTTATGTGTGGCTCTACGGTTATGAATTCGAGCACAGAAGGCAATTACAATGTGAGGATCATTATTATAATCCGGAAAACCTCGCTCTTGTGGATTATCTGGATCAACAGCCGGTTACTGCCGATGCTGGCCATCCGCAGTTCAAATTTATTCATGTTAGTGGAGCACACCCGCCATACAGTATTGATGAATGGGGACAGCGAACCGATGAGACCAGTGATGAAAACAAATCCATCAAAGGTTCCCTGCGAATGGTACTCAGGTATCTGGATGAAATGAAAGCCCTAAATATTTATGATAATACATCGGTCATTATCACCGCCGACCATGGACGGTTTACCGCTGACTGTACCAACCCTGTATTTCTGGTAAAGCCCCGTAACGCACGCGGCCGTTTAAGATCAGATCACACGCCTGCAAGTCAGGTTGACCTTGGACCAACTATCCTGGATCTTGCCGGCATCGATACGGATGCATATGGTATCTCTGTTTTTGATACGGAAGGCGAAAACAATAAAAAGCGATACTATTATAAGACGGTCAAAGTTGCAACAGAGATCACCGGAAGATCCGCGGAGAAAATGTTCGAATATGAAGTAGATCCCGCCGGCATCTCTCTGGAAAATTTTCATTTGACCGGAGTGGAGTATGACGCAAACGGCAGGATAGAGAATGACTGAAACAGGTGGCAGATGTAAACTCTGCCACCTGTTTCCATGATCACACAAATACTCCTAAAGCTTATCTCAAATCCCACAAAACGTAAATCCAAACTCCACTTTCTTGCTGACATCAATATGATACTCCGGGTGCACCGGTGCGCCCCAGCTGTTGTCGCCGCCCACACCCATCTGCTGTGCCGCGACACGCACTACCGTATAATGTACCTTGGGCAGTTCATAAGGATGCTTCGCGTTCTCTATCTCATGCGGCGTATAGGGAAGAGCTGAGAAGTTCAGGTTTTCCCCGGTAAACAACACGCCCCGCCCCTGTCTGTCGGTCACCTTGGCATAGCGGACATCTGTCTTATTGCCACACTCCTGGGGCACCAGATACGCCGCCATGTTATCAGCCACTCTGTTATGGTAGATACCAAGTTTTGCACCCTGCTTACGATCCTCATAAGTCTCCTCCGGGCCATTGCCGTACCATTCCACAAAGTCGTAATCCGCATTGAATTTAAACAACACGCCAAACTCCGGCATATCCGGCAGACCTTCCACTGGATCATAGGATAATATTGTCCGGATACGGCCATCCCCATATACCTCATAGGATAACTGGCAGGATGCGGCCGGTGTGGTTTGCAGATTATAAAGATACGTCACACTGACATAATCTGGCTCTTCCCGAACAATGGGATTCTCCCATGCCCTTCCCGGTACATCCAGTTCCCTACCCATACCCTTACAAGTAGCATACATACTGGCCAGTTTCCACTGCCCCTGTCTTCCTGCCATGTTATTGCCTGCATCGTTGTCTGTAGGCGCACGCCAGAAATTCGGCCTGGGTATCTCCTCGATCAACTCTTTGCCCGCATAGCGGTAAGACACCAATCCGCCTAATGGCTCTGAAAACAATACGTCAAAGTTCTCGCCGCGCACGCCAAAGTTATCAATGCCCCGAATCAACGTATACGGTTTTGCCTTGGCTTTCGACTCCTCCTCAATCTTTGCAATCACTGCCTGACCGAAAGCAACTTCATGCCCCGCTTTCGCCCAGCATGTATCCTGTTTTAAGCGGAAGGAAATCGTGACCGCATACTCTCCAGGCTCCCCCGGTACCGCAAAAGGCATCGGAAAACCAAGTCTGCTTTCAGGCGCCACACTGATACCGGACAGCTCTTTTTCTTCTATAACAATGCCGTCACGCATAAGCTGTGCCACACATTGGAAAGCATCTGTAGAGACAAACAGGTTCTTATTCCACACCTCAAAGTTTTCAGCCTTCACCTTCACGGCAATATTCTGATAATTATATTTAACTTCCTGCATCTTCGGGGACGCCTCGCGCTCACCACCGTAAGCGATACCATTCCCGCTGAAATTATAATCTGTAGGCCGTTCACCAAAATCCCCGCCATAGGCCTGGAACCACTCTCCGTATCGATCTTTCTTATAGATGGACTGATCGATATAATCCCAGATAAAGCCGCCCTGATAGCCGGAATTTTCCTGATCCGCCAGTTCCGTGTATTTGTGCATCGCACCACAGGAATTGCCCATGGCATGTGTATATTCACAGCAGATAAATGGCTTCACGTCCCCACCCGCAAGGTACTCCTCAATATCCGCAACCGTGGCATACATCCGGCTTTCCATGTCCGAAGAGTCATTATAACTCCTGTCATTGAAAACGCCTTCGTAATGCACCAGCCTGGTATCGTCCAATCTGCGAAACATCTCGGACATCTCATACAGTACGGAACCGCCAAAAGATTCATTGCCCAATGACCAGATTACTATGGCAGGATGATTCTTGTCCCTCTGGTAGCAAGAATTAATGCGGTCAAACAGCATCTCCTTCCACTCCTGCCTGTCTTTGGGAACCACAAAAGACAGATCCTTCTTTCCTCTTAAATATCCGTCCCATGTACCGTGAGACTCCAGATTGCTCTCCGCGATCATATACAGGCCATAGCGGTCGCAAAGTTCGTAAAGCCTCTCGTCATCCGGATAGTGGCTGGTACGGATTGCATTAATATTATTACACTTCATGGTCACCACATCTTTTTCCATCTCTTCCAGGGAAACATGCCTGCCGGAAACAGAACTGAAATCATGTCTGTTGGCGCCCTTAAATACAATCCGTTTTCCATTTAACAACATTCTGTTGTTTTTCATTGTAAACTTCCGAAAACCTGTCGGCTGCATGAGATATTCACACAGACCGTCTTCCTGATTCAGTGTCTCTATCTCCAATTCATACAGATAAGGATCCTCTGCACTCCAAAGTCTCGGATTGTCAACCATCCTGCCAAACTCCATGGATTCATCCGCCGCCTTCTCCTCCTCCCAGAGAACTTCTTCTTGCTCTTTCAGACGAATCCTTACAGTGCCGCTGCCGGAAACCCCGCACTTTACGGATAATTCTGCATGCCCAAAATCATCCTCCGCAAACAATGTCCTGACACAGAGATCTTCCACATGCACACGGGGAACCGCATACAGATAGACGTCCCTGTAGATGCCGGAAAAGCGGAAGAAATCCTGATCCTCACACCAGCTTGAAGAGGTCCACTTAAATACCTGCACCGCCAGTTTATTCTCCCCTTCGCGCAGGTAAGGGGTCAGATCAAACTCTGAAGGTGTAAAACTGTCTTCACTGTATCCCACATAATTCCCATTGAGCCAGAGTGCCATACCGCTTTCCACACCCTCAAAAACGATACGGATTTGCTTATCCTTCATAGACTCCGGCACCTCAAAGTATTTCACATAACTTGCCACCGGATTAAACCTTTCGGGAATCTCTCCCGGCGCAAGGTCTTCTCTGCCGTCCCAGGGATACTGGGTATTGACGTACTGCGGAATATCATATCCCTCCATCTGGATATGTGCCGGCACACGGATGTCCGCCCAGCATTTACAATCACAGACATCCTTCTCAAAACCTTTTACCGCCGAATCCATATTGATGGCATAAGAAAATTTCCAGATTCCGTTCAAAGATTGCACCAGGGAACTTTGCTTCCGCATATATTCCCTTTTATCCTTATAAATTCTGTGCGCCGAATGTGCCGGGAGCACATTTTCCTTAAAAAACTGCGGATCCCTTACTTTGTTATAATCAAACTGTATCATATACTGGCAACACTCCTTTCCTGTATTTTTATATCATTAACATTCTCACGCCATTTATCCGGCTCGCCGCCCGCGGACGTATATCCGGCAGGCATGGGTATAATAAAGGTGTCAAAAACATCCTCGCAAATCCAGACGCCCCTGACACCTTTTTGTCAACAAATCATCACATCAATCTGTTATGCCATATAGGAATATATAATTATTTCACAGCACCTGTGATACCTTCTGCGAAAGCGTTTTGCAGACAGAAGAACACGATCGCGGTAGGCAGTGTACAGATCAGCACCGCTAACATCAGCATGCCGTAATCAGTCACATAACCCTCTGTCAGATTGGCCACCACCATAGGCATTGTCTGACTCGTAGTATCCGTCATGATAACCTTCGGCCACAGATAACTGTTCCAGGCATTCATAAAGGTGATTGTCATAGCCGCCGCATAAGTGGAACGCATGGTCGGCATGAACATCTGGAAAAAGATTCGAATCTCAGACAGACCATCAATCCTGGCCGCTTCCATAATATCATGCGGGAAAGACCTTGCACTCTGTCTGAACATCATGATCAGGAACGGAGTCGATACTGTCGGCAGGATAAAACCGATCGTAGTATTGAGCCAGCCGAACTTGGAAACCATCTGGAACAAAGGTATCATAGTTGCCACAAAAGGCACCATCATTGCCAGAAGGATAATGTTCATGACCAAATCTTTTCCTCTGTCATGATAAATCTCAAAGCCATAACCTGCCAGCGAACAGACCACCAGGGATACCAGTGTCAGGATAGCTGCATATTTAAAAGAATTGCCAAACGCTCTTCCCACATTCTGTGTCGCCAGAAGGTTTCTCAGGTTCTCCATAAAATAGGTGCCGGGAACCAGCCGCCCGGAAATGACCTCCGCGCTCTTATTCGTTGCCGCACTCACCATCCAGTACAGCGGAAAAACAGAAATAAATGACACTATGCACAAAAACAGATACATACCGAATTTTTTCAATTTAATCACGCTTATCACCTACTTTCATCTGTAGGAATGCCAGGATGGCAACCAGAATCAAAATAAAGAAGGACATTGCTGCCGAGTAGCCAAAGTTTGGTACATATTTAAATGACATATCATATATGTAATGCGACATGGTAATCGAAGTATTCGCCGGGCCGCCATTGGTCAGGTTTACAGACTCATCAAACAGCTGTAAGGTACCATTGGTGGACATGATGGCCGTCAACAGAATCGTTGGCTTCAAGAGCGGCACCGTGATCCGGAAGAATGTCTGCACAGCCGATGCACCGTCAATCTTGGCCGCCTCATAAATTGAATACTCGATGTTTTGCAGACCGGACAGGTAGAACACCATATTATACCCCGTCCACCGCCATAAGAGTGCAATGATGATAACGATTCTTGCGCTGAACGTATTGGTCAGGAAAGCATAGGGCTGATCCAGAATCCCAAGTTTGACAAACAGCAGATTGATAAGGCCGTTGTTCGCAAACAGGGAACGGAAAATGATCGCATATGCAACCAGAGATGTCGCACAGGGTAAGAAGATCATGGTACGGAAAAGTCCCTTAAACTTCAAATCCTTATTATTCAGTATAGATGCCAGAATCAATGCAAAGATCAGCATGATCGGCACCTGAATGATCAAATAGAAAAATGTATTTTTAACGGACTGGAGAAACACCTTATCCTGGAACATTCGCGTGTAATTCAAAATACCGCAGGGCTTCATGTTCGCCCCTACACCCGTCTGAAAAGATAAAAGGAGCGCCCTTATCATCGGTATGAAACTCATGACTAAAATCAACAATGCGCCCGGTGCCAGAAACGCCCACCCCGTCAGATTATGTTTTCTGCTAAGCGTCATTTTTTTTGGCTTACTCAAGAAACTCCCTCCTTCTCTGTCTTTGGAGAAAATAGGGGAACAGCCCGTTAAAACCATTCCCCTATTTTTGCTTAAATTATATTACGATCCTCGTGATCGAGCTCTGCTCGTGCTTTTCGGCCGAGGCTGCGAAGCGGTCCTCGTGATCGAACAAAATGCACGCCCTTTACCGAGGCTGCGAAGCAGTCCTCGTGATCGAGCTCTGCTCGATCTATTATTGTCCCATATTAAAGTTAATGGTAGATTCTGCTGTCTCCAACTCAGTTGCAAGATCACTGCCGTTGATATAGTTTGTGATCGCGGTTGCTACTGCATTACGAGCCTCATAGTAGTAAACGCCTGTAATATTGGACGGAACCTTGGTAGAGAAGTCAACGATCTTAGCAGATACTGCATCGCCGCCGAAGAAATCGCTGGGTGCGCCATACGCATCGGAGTCACCTGCCGGAGCCCATGTTGCCAGAGCGCCGCTCGGAAGGATATTGTCATACAGTTCTGTGCTGCCTGCAAAGGTGCTTCCCAGGAAATCTGCTGCCAGTGCCTGATTCTTGCAGCTTGTGGTAACTGCCCAAGAAGAACCGCCGTTGTTGGAGTAGTTAGTTGCACTAGATACACCTACCAGGCTGGGCATATTTGTGATCGCCCAGTTACCGGCTTGGTCTTCTGCCGTCTGAACGGAAGCCATGATCCAGCAGCCGTTAATCGTGCCTGCAACCTCGCCGCTCACGATAGAACCTACATACTCATCCCAGCTGTTAACCTCAGCCAACACACCGGCATCCTTCAGATTCTTATAGGTCTCCATAACTACTTTTAATGTATCATTGTTAACAATATTAGCTGTGCCGTCTTCATTGAATAAGGATGCGCCTGCGGACTGCATCATCATCATGATCAGGTCGCACTCGCCTGCCTGCATTGTGATGAGGGGCTTGCCTGTTGCTTCAAGAACTTTCTTACCATTCTCAATATACTGGTCAAATGTGATATCTGTGAAGTCATCAACTGTCAGGCCTGCCTGCTCCAGTAAGTCTGTACGATAACATGCAACTACAGCGCCGTTATCGAAAGGAACACCATAATTCTTGCCATCAACTACAGAGTATGCTGTTTTACCAGCTGCAAACTGTGAAAAGTCGATGCCGCTGTTTGTCAGATCCGCGCATACATCCGGGAAGCTGATAACATTCTTCTGGAATGCATTGTCCTGCATCAGGAAGATATCGGGCAATGTGCTCAGATCACCGGAAGTAGCCGCTGTGGTAATCTTTGTCTGGATATCATCCCAAGGTGTCTCTACTACATTTAACTTGAAGTTCGGATGGTCTTTCTGGTAAACCTTCTCTGCCTCATACATTGCGTTTAAGTTGAACGCCGGATCCCAACACCATACAGTCAGTGTCTCTTCGCCGCCTGCCGCATCTGCTGCTGGAGCCTCTGTCCCTGCATCTGCCGCTCCTGCATCCGCTGCAGGTGCCTCTGTTGCTGCTCCCCCATTGTCCGCAGCAGGTGCCTCTGTACCAGAACCGCCGCCGCAGCCTGCCAATGAAAGAATCATTGCAGATGCCAGTAAAGTTGCTAAAATCTTTCTTTTCATCTTTTTTCCTCCCATTTTCCCTTTTTTGTGCACATTGTGCACTGTGCCAGTTGGCTTCTCCTCAGTCCTCACGGGCATTTCGTCATTTTGTATATTATAACGCCCTTTTGAACTGATTGTATATGCATTATAACTCTTTATCCTCTCCATGTGCTATCATCAAAAAGCAAAAAAGATGCAAATTCGACCATCAATTTGCACCTTAAACGTTTGCGTTATTGAATTTATCACTATCTTATGAAACAGTATGTTTCAAAAAATTCATAAACATCCATACTTTACCACCCCTTATAGGCGGAAATTTTATATCCCAAAAGCTTTGCCTCATAATTCTCCGGATGGATTTTCCACTGATAGGGCGTGATATTCAATACCTTCTTAAAATTTCTGTTGAATGTGGACACCGATTGGAACCCGCACCGTTCAGCCACCAGTTCCATGCTGTCCGTATGTTTCTTCATATATTCACAGGCCATCTGCACCCGCACCAGATTCAGATAATCGGAGGGTGTCATATTCATGATCTTCTGGAACACTCTCCTGAAATGCGTCTCCGACATATTGCTGATCTGTGCCAGGTCTCCAATCGTCAGTTCCTCCGCATAATGTACGCCTATATAATGCAGCGCAAAAGACACTTGGGAAGCACCCCGGCTCTGTTTTCTGACCTCTCCCACCTTTCCGTGATTCATCCGTGCAATATTGATCAGCAGCGACAGCAGAAGCCCCTTGACACTCTCCACATAAAATTCCTTTTTATAACGCATCTCCTCCATGATACTCTTAATCAACGCTGCCAGTTCCGGATATTTAGATGCATCTACCGCCCAGGCCCTGTTGTTGATGACCATACTCAGATTATCCGTATAGAGGGAATCATCCCCATACATTTCCCGCAAAAAAGCTTCCACATCAATAAACAGATATTCCCAGCGGCTCAAGCTAAAATTATCACTGTTTGTATTATGAGGAAAATTCCTGGGAATCACAGTAAACATATCAGGCCTATAGGGAACTTCCTGCTCATCCAGTTCCATTATTCCATGTCCGTCATAGCAAAATCCAACTTCCATATAATTATGAAAATGCAGGCAATCTATGGCCTCTCCATAAGGCCGTATCCACGCTTCTCCCAGAAGCGCCATACATGGCTCGTTCTGGGGAATCTCATAATAACGGAACTCTATTTCCTGCTTTTTTCTTGCCGCCATGAACGTTCTTCCCTTCTCTCATCTAATCCTGAAGCTTTTCCTTATTGCTCTTCTTTTTCTCACTATAGCCCACTACTTTTCTTCCCAATAATCCCAAATGCTTGCCTGATCCCCCAGCCAAATATTGTCATGTTTATCCTTACAGCGCAGCACCTCTCCCGTGCTCTCCGATCTGTCATATCTGTCCCAGAACAGGGACTCTCTCCTGCAAGGCGCAATCTCTTCGGCCGTAAGTTCCGTGTAAAAAGTACTGTTGGCGGGATCGCTGCTGGAGATTCCCGCCGCCTTGGGATCCAAAGATACTCCAATCACAAAATTCCCCTCTTTTGTCACATAAAAATACGGTACAAATTCATAGTATGGCTCCAACTCTTTATCCGCGCAGTTAAACCAGTCCACAAAAATAATCTCATCCTCCGGTGCGATCATCTCTTCTCCCAGTTTTTCATTGAACTTATCCGCCCACAGCGCGACAAAATCCTCATCCAGCCGCAATATATCTTTCAGGGCATAACTTTCTCCTGTCAACAGATCCACCGTCAGAGCCCGCTGGGTAATATAAGTATACCAGACCGGATTGATCGGTGCATAGATTTCCTTGTAACGGACACTCATAAGATACTGGCTGTGGTATGTCACATTGCACTCCACATCACTGCTATAAATACTGTACTCCTCCTGTAGATGCTCCACTTCAGCGTTGGGCTTCAGATGCCAGTAGTTTACCCGGTCCATGGCCATCTCATAGAGCCTGGCATTGATCTGTTCCGCCTGTTCTATCGGCTCTTCGTCTGTCCCGGTCAGGATGGGATATTCCACCGTCAGCACATCCCAATAAGGATGTTCATCTGAATATTCCACATAATACTGCTGTTTCTGCACGGTATAATCATGGTATCCCCTGGGCCCTGCGTGGCTTACCAGATAAGCCGCAGCTGCGCCTGCCGCCACCGCCAGGATAATGACCACCACGAAAACCAACAGCAGCCGATGACTCTTTGTGAATGCCTGTGCCTGGTTCAACATGATCTGTTCTGATACCATCTGTTTTGGTGTTGTCTGCTCTGGTTCTGTCTGCTCCACCAGCGCTTGCTCCGGCACTTCTTTTTCTGGCAGGTATGTATTCTTTCCGAATTTTTTAATCAATATATCTTTAATACTATTTCTGTTTTCCCTATATCCCGATAAATACTCCTTATATTCCGCCTGTATTCCTTCCATAATTAATTACGCTCCCTCAGCCCTATTTAATCATATCGTATGTTGTCGTCAAATACAACATGGTGTTCTCTGGCCGCACTCCTTCCTCACCCGGATTCTGTCGTATCTTCTTATATTAAGAATACAAATGCCATGCATCAAAATATCATCATTTTTGCATCATAGTTGCATCATTTTCGATAAGGAGCCTTTCATAAATCTCGCAAAACAGAGAATTTTCCCACCGAAAACGAACTCCCCGGCGGTGGAGCGCCGGGGAATCCGTTTTCATAGATATATACAAACTAAGGGATATAGGTAAACGCTTATTCAACATCCTGCAATGCTGCAAAATCTTCTTCACCTGTGCGGATCTTAACCACCTTATCCACATTGTAGACAAAAATCTTACCATCTCCGATATGGCCTGTATAAAGCGCCTTTTTGGCAGCTTCCACTACAGTATCTACCGGAATCTTGCTGACTACCACTTCCACTTTAACCTTCGGCAAAAGGGTTGCATCCATCTCAACACCACGGTACTTATCGCCCGCACCTTTCTGGATGCCGCAGCCCATGACCTGTGTCACCGTCATGCCGGTCACGCCCAGATCATTCATGGCCTTACGGAGTTTATCATATCTGGAAAGTCTGGCGATGATAGACACCTTATAGATGCCCGTTGCAGCCGCCATCGGTACCTGTGCGACTTTGACAGCCGCCTCCTTAAGCGTCTGGGATGCCTCGTCATAATCTTCCACGCCAAGACTCGTATTTTCATTTACCTCCATGGACATGGTGTTTGAAACATCCATGATACTGAAGCCTGAGTATGCAGAAGCCAGACCATGTTCCATGCTGTCCAGACCAATGATCTCTTCCTCCTGAGAAGCCCGAAGACCGATCACTGCCTTGATGATCAGAAATACGATCGTGATCGTCACACCCGTCCACGCTGCCACCGATATAAAACCGATCAGCTGCAAACCAAGAAGTTCAAACCCACCGCCATAAAACAGGCCCACCAGTTCCTGCCCGGAGGCATTGGCGATAGAATATCCCGGCGCTGTGTTGGTGGCAAAGAATCCCACTGAAATAGTGCCCCAGATACCATTCATCATATGTACCGCCACTGCGCCCACCGGATCATCTATGCGCAGCTTATAATCCAATAACCAGACACCGAACACCACCAGAAGTCCCGCTACCGCACCGATCACGATCGCCCCAAAAGCATCTGTCACATCACAGGGCGCCGTGATAGCTACCAGTCCTGCCAGAGATGCATTCAGACACATGGATACATCCGGTTTCCCATACTTAATCCAGGTAAAGATCATACATACTACAGTGGCTACCGCAGGAGCGATGGTGGTCGTCACAAAGATGGATCCCAGCTGTTCCACAGTCGTTGCCGCCGCCCCGTTAAAACCATACCAGCCAAGCCACAGGATAAATACACCCAGTGCGCCAATCGGCAGGTTATGGCCCGGAAAAGCATTGACCTTTGTAATCTTGCCATTCTTATCTTTCGTAAACTTACCGATACGGGGACCCAGAATCTTCGCACCTACCAACGCGGAGATACCTCCCACCATATGAATCGCACAGGAACCTGCAAAATCGTGGAAACCCATCTGTGCAAGCCAGCCGCCGCCCCAGATCCAGTGCGCTTCAATCGGATAAATTAACGCCGAGATCACCGCAGAATACACACAGTAGCTTAAGAACTTCGTTCTCTCCGCCATGGCGCCGGATACGATGGTCGCTGTGGTCGCACAGAACACTAAGTTAAACACAAAGTTGGACCAGTCAAAACTTTCATACGCCGTAAAGATATCAAATCCCGGCTTACCGATCAATCCCATCATGTCCTCGCCCAAAAGCAGACTGAAACCAATCAGGATAAATACTACAGTACCGATGCAAAAGTCCATCAGATTCTTCATAATGATATTGCCCGCGTTCTTCGCTCTGGTAAATCCTGTCTCCACCATGGCGAATCCAGCCTGCATCCAGAACACCAATGCCGCACCGATCAAAAACCAGACGCCAAATATCTGTCCGTTCATGACTTCCATAATCTCATTTGTCATAATATTCCCTCCTCATTATCGATACGTGTGTAAGCGGGCCCGAATAGCTTATACGCGCAATAGAAAAAGCGCCTTGAGTTTCCTCAAAGCGCCTTTGCTTTTATGAGTTGCATTGTAGCACTATCATTTTGCCGTGTCAAGTGCAATATTTCATTTTTCACAAATTTGTACAATCATTTTTGTCTCATTTTCCCAAATTACTTCTCAGACTTCTTTCTAAAACCCCGGCATACACTCTGTAACTCCCCAAAATTCACCTGCGCAAACAGCACCGCCGCAAACACAAGAACACAGCCCAGAACTTCCCGCCCGGTCATGGTCTCATGTAAGATCAGCATGCCCGCCAGTACGGAGAATACCGACTCCAGACTCATCAACAGAGACGCGATCGCCGGATTGATCCCATCCTGCCCGATGATCTGTAATGTATAGCCTACACCGCAGGACATCACCCCCGCATACAGGATCGGGATCCACACATCCCAGCCTGTGAACATCTGCGCCCAGCCCTGAATGCCTCCCGGTGCATGCAATATCTCCACAGCGATCATCGGCACAAGCCCCAGCACGCCACAGACCAGGAACTGTATACAGGACATACGCACCCCGTTCACCAATGGTGAAAAATGGTCTATCACCATAATATGAACGGAAAAACATGCTGCGCACAGAAGCAGCAAAACATCGCTCATATAAAATGAAAATCCTTCTGTCAGACATAGAAAATAAAGTCCCACGACTGCCACCAGGATACTCACCCACACATTCCATCGGCACTTTTTCCCAAGAAAGATTCCCAACACCGGCACCAGAAGGATATAGCAGGCCGTCAGGAATCCCGCCTTGCCCGCAGTAGTGCCGTAATACATTCCCATTTGCTGAAAAGTGCTTGCCACAAAAAGCACCGCCCCGCACAGGCTGCCGCCAATCCATAATCTGCGTTTGTCCTGTATCGTCTGCGGTTCATGGCTTTTACTGCGGCCATCCAGCAGACGGATGACCGGCAGGAGCACCGCTGCACCAAGAAATGACCTGATACAGTTAAACGTATATGGCCCCGCCGCGGCACCACCCTGTCTTTGCGCCACGAAGGCAATACCCCAGACAAGGGCTGTCAGGATAAGGAGAAACGAATTTCTGAATTCTTTTTTCATAAGTAAACCTTTCTGTCCAGATGATCGACTGCGATTTTTTATTATAGCTATTTCGACCGGATTTGTAAAGGGCAGTCCCGCTCGCACTTAAGTTGCCACGATCACAATAAAACCATTGACGCATCCATTTTATTTCCCTTATAATGTATTGAGCAAAAATCTAAAATATAATAGAAAAGGAGACGCAGCAATATGCAGCAATTTTTTGGAAAGAGCAAGAGCGGAAATCTTTCAGAAGCAGTAAGCGGCCTGAAAAACCCCAAATTTATTATGCTGTTTTCCAATAACAGTCAATTTGAGGCTCACGTCCAGGCACTAGAGAAATTATATCCCAAGGTTCCAAGCATTGGCTGTATTGGCATGGGTTACAGCACCGAAGTCATAGAAAACGGCGTCTGTGTTGTCGCTTTTTGCGGCGGGATCAGCGCAACGGCTAATGTGCTGGAACAGGTTTCCGTCATGCCTGTAAAATACATCCATCGTCTGGAAGAGGATCTTCTGAAGATAAATGCCTCCCACCAGGATACCGTATGCATTGACTTTTGTACCGGAAATGATGCATTGGCCTTAACAACAATCAATACTGCACTGAAGCGAAACAATGTCTCTTTGATGGGCGCAACCGTTGACGCCGGAAAGGCTTCCGCCAATGGTAAAGTCTATGAAGATGCCGTTGCCTATGCACTTATAAAGAATCAAAACGGCCGGGTAAAGACTTACAAAGAAAATATCTATCACCAATGCGGCAATTATCGCTTTATTGCCTCCAATACAGACAGGGCCAACTACATAATCGGTTCCTTAAACGGCAGACCAGCCAAACAGGTATATCAGGAAATCCTCCATGTAACAGACCAACAGATCCTGACACAAACATTTCAGAATCCATTTGGTAAGATCAATGGAAATGATACCTGTATCATTTCCATCAAGGAAGTTGCCGGCAATGCCCTGGCATGCTATCGTCAGGTCAATGATTCTGATGTGCTGATACTTCTTGAACTGGGGGATTACAAAGCTATCACAAGGCAGACCATTGAGACTATCTGCCGGGAATTCCCCAAGCGTTCCGCTGTCTTCTCGGTGAACTGCCTGTTCCGTTACAAACTGTTTACCGAAAAAAATTATATGCAGAACTATCTTCAGGAAATGTCCACACTTGGCAATCATATCGGCTTTGTAGGATATGGGGAACATTACAATAACCGTTTTGTCAATCAGTCCATGACTTGCGTGGTATTCGAATAAAGGAGGAAGAACATGTTGTTTGCAAAAAAGAAGAAGTCAGGACAAATATTACATAATGAAAAAAGCCTTTATCCCGTGTTATATGTAACAGATCATTTAAAAGATTATAAGGACGAACTGATCCAGAAAGAAGTGGAATCCCTATGGGAACTAAATCTTGTCAATAAATCCTTTTCCAGCGTGCTGGAAAAAGCGGATCATTTTCAGGAACAGCTTATGGATTTTGGCCAGTCCTTTTCCAGCATCAACAATACGGCGGGTGAATTCTCACAAGTACGGGAATCTATCGGGCAGACTGTATCCAAAACACAGGACAGAGTGGAAGACCTGAAAAATACTTCCATGACAATCGAGCAGTCTTATGTTGAAATGGAACAGACCTTTGGACAGCTTCAGACTGCTGTCACCAGTATCTGCAAATGCATCAATAAGATCGTCTCCATTGCCGATGAGACTAACATCCTCGCTATCAATGCCTCCATAGAAGCATCCAGAGCCGGCGAAAGCGGCAAGGGCTTTGCTGTAGTCGCCTCCAAGGTGAAAGAACTGGCGGAAGAGATCAAATCCCTTGCCAACGAGGCAGAGGCTGATATTCATAATGTGGAAGCCGGTACCAGCCAGCTGAATCAGAGTATTTCTGATTCTGCACAGAAACTCGGACAGGGTACCGACATTGTAAACGCCACCTATGATTCTTTCCATGAGATCACACAGGCCGCTGACGGAGCCTCTACCGTACAGTCAGAAATCTCGACTGTGATCGGTTCCTCCCAAAACAGATTGCAGACACTCTGCCAGTTTTTTGATGAGATAAAACTGCAATACCAGGAAGTTATCAAACACATTAACCGCGCCAGTATCCTCGGCACGACCAAAAGCGCCATGTTTGAAGATATCGATAACATGCTCTCACAAATCCCTCCGGTCATCAAGGATACAAATCCGGAATGATAACCAGCAGATCCGTTCATGAAAGCCCCGCATAAACGGGGCTTTTGTTGACTGCATTACATGATATGGGCCGTCATTCATACACTGCCAGAATCATAAAGGTTTTTAATCCATACCGTATACATCTCCCTATCCAGTCTGGCGCGCTCACCGCTTTCCACAAACCCCAATTTTTGACACAACATCTCCGATCTTTGATTTCCCTCCATCACCAGGGCCTGCACTCTGTCCATGCCAAGTTCTTCTTTCGCATAATCGAGAATGGCGCTGCATACCTCATACGCATACCCCTGTCTCTGCCAGGGCACTCCGATCACAAACCCGAGTTCCGGCAGATCGAACCCTTCCCGCCAGCTGACGCCCGCCCTGCCGATCACCTGCCCGTTCTCTTTCTCAAGAACTGTCCACATACCATATCCATAAAACCCGTATACCCGTTCAATATAGTCTTTTGTGTATGCAATCTCTTCCTCCGGATCCTCAAATAAATTTTCCATATATTCTGTGATGGATTCTTCCGCATAGATCCGGTAAAAAGCCTCCACATCCTTCAATGTCGTCTCCCTTATGACACAGCGTCCGGTCTGCAAGATTTCCCATGGAAGCCCTGCCAGACGGCGGTAAGCCATATCTACCGTACTGTAATCCGCCTCTGCAATCTGCTCCAGCACATACAGGGCGCCTGTAAAATCCGCTGCTGTGTTTTCTTCATGCCGATATGGCAGTACATACCGCCCCCTCTTCCGCAGCGCCCGATACTCCTCTTCCGAATCCGTGATATATAGAGTGTTTTCCATATCCTCCTCAGACAATTCTCCTGTATCCCCGATTGTTATCTCAACGCCATGTCCTTGAAGCTCATCCAACAGACCGTTTGCCCTGTATAAATTATTTTTTTGCAGTATTTCCTCTTCCATTTTGATAACCAGTTTTTCAAGCATATTTCCTCTTCGTCTCCCTGCAACTATCATCTGACCCTTGCATTATTCCTTCTTTTCTATATATAATGATATCATATTGCGAGTTGAAATGTCTCATAGCTCAAAGAAAATAAAAACATCTAAATGGAGGAACTTATGTCACAGAATACACAAAATCCAATCGTAACCTTTACCATGAAAACCGGCGATATCATCAAAGCGGAATTATATCCTGATGTGGCGCCTGTATCCGTCAATAATTTTATCAGCCTGATCAATGCCAAATTCTATGACGGCCTGATCTTCCACCGGGTCATCAAAGGATTTATGATCCAGGGCGGCGACCCGGAAGGCACCGGCATGGGCGGCCCGGGCTATTCTATCCGCGGTGAGTTTAAGCAGAACGGTTTTGACAATAACCTGCGTCATACGGAAGGTGTACTATCCATGGCAAGAAGCATGCATCCGGACTCTGCCGGCAGCCAGTTCTTCATCATGCACAAGACATACCCCAGTCTGGACGGCGCTTATGCGGCGTTTGGGAAAGTGATTGAAGGGATGGAAGTGGTGAACCGTATCGCTGAAACAGCTACCGATTATGAGGACAGGCCGCTGGAAGATCAGGTGATGCAGGAAGTTGTCGTGGATACCTTTGGGGTAGAGTATCCGGAGCCGGAAAAGCTGTGAGACGCTCCCACAGAAATATGCTGAAGTACTGTTCTTTATATTAGTATACCTGTCCTGTTCATAAATTGTTCATATATAATTTTAAAAAACTTCACTTCCCTAACATCTTTTAGACATTTCTGCCACGTATACTAATACCATAAGATATAGCACAGAAACGATTACAACAAAGTTAGCTGATAAATTTAAAACTTTTTCATAATAATGCCAAGTAAAGGAAACTTTACTTGGCATCCTCCCTTTTTATGGGAGGTTTTTATTTTTCACGGATACCCTATCCTTTTTATTCATCTATAAAAATAATGTTTTCAGATATCCATGTATACAATTTATACTTGCCATGCAGGTGATTCAGTGGTATACTTGGAAACTGGAAGTGCATCTCATATGGTTTCTTATGATTGTCAACGTAGACATTCTTTTTCAATGTCTACGCTTTTTTGTCTCATGGGCAAAGGATAAAAAGAGGAGGAGATAGGAATGATAGAATTGATTAGTAACGTAAACAATGCCGTCAACAGTTTCGTCTGGGGCATCCCCATGCTGGTACTGCTGATCGGCACCGGCATCCTGATGACTGTCCTGACAAAGTTCTTTCAGTTGTCCCACATCCGGCACTGGTTTAAGAACACCATCGGCGGTATCTTTAAGGACAAACACATCACAAAGCATACAGGCAAGGACGATCAGTCCATTTCCCAGTTCCAGTCCCTGTGTACAGCGCTTGCAGCCACCATCGGCACAGGTAATATCGTGGGAGTGGCCAGCGCATTGGTTGCAGGCGGACCGGGCGCCATCTTCTGGATGTGGATTGTAGCGTTCTTTGGCATGATGACCAACTATTCAGAGAATGTACTCGGCATTTACTATCGGCGTAAAAACGAAAAGAATGAGTGGTGCGGCGGCGCCATGTATTATCTGAAAGATGGCCTCGGCGCCTACAAGGGCTGTAAACGGGTCGGCGCTATATTGGCAGTGCTGTTTTCCATCTTCTGTCTGCTGGCCTCTTTCGGCATCGGCAATATGAGCCAGGTAAATTCCATCTCCAGTAATATGAATTCTGCCTTTGGCATCCCTGCAATGGTGGTTGGCATCGTACTGGCAGTACTGGCTGCGCTGGTCATTTTGGGCGGTCTTAAGAGAATTGCCTCCGTTACGGAAAAGCTGGTTCCTTTTATGGCTATCATCTACATAGTCGGTGCACTGATTATTTTCATTATAAATATCGGGCAGTGCGGCGCCATATTCTCCGCTATCTTTAAGGGCGCTTTCGGCCTGCGGGCTGTGGGCGGCGGTATTGTTGGTTCCGGCATCAAGATGGCCATTACCTGGGGTATGAAGCGTGGCGTATTCTCCAATGAAGCGGGGCTTGGTTCCTCCGTTATGGTTCACTCCAATTCCAATGTCAAAGAACCTGTCCGGCAGGGTATGTGGGGTATCTTCGAGGTATTTGCAGACACTATCGTGGTCTGTACTCTGACCGCTTTTGCAGTGCTCTCTTCCGGTCTGGTGGATCTGGAGACCGGTGCTGTACTGAGTGCTTCAGAGGGTTCCGCCCTGGTGGGAGAAGCATTCTCCACCGTATTTGGCAAGGCCGGCCCGGCTTTCATCGCCCTGGCAATCCTGTTATTTGCCTTTTCGACAGTGCTCGGTTGGAGTCATTATGGTTCTAAGGCATGGGAATATCTCTTTAATACAAAATCCATTATTATTTATAAGATTGTATTCATTGTGATGATCTATGAGGGCGCTGTCATGAAACAGAATCTCGCCTGGGATCTTTCAGACACCTTTAATGGTCTGATGGCAATCCCCAACCTGATCGGTGTCTTAAGCCTTTCTCCGGTGGTTGTGAAGATTACAAGAAACTATGTAGCGCGTAACATTAAGAAAGAAGATGTGAAACCGATCCTTTCGGTCTTCCCGGATATCGAGGAGACACAGATCAGGGAACTGAAAGAAATGCAGGAAAATTAAACGAATAGAAATATCCTGGGTCTATATACAACCCAGGATATTTTTTATTTCATACTCGAAGCTAAATCCGCAAAGAGTTTCTCAAAATCGAACCCTTCCGATTTTCTTATGCCTTACCGTCAGAACCAAGTACATTGACGATCTTATGAGCAACCATCTCTTTTACAGCCTGACGTGCAGGTTTGAGATACTGACGAGGATCAAAGTGATCCGGATGCTCTGCGAAGTATTTACGCATAACACCTGTCATAGCAAGACGGATATCAGAGTCAATATTGATCTTACATACGGCAAGTTTTGCTGCCTTACGAAGCTGTTCTTCCGGAATACCTACTGCATCAGGCATGTTACCGCCGTACTGGTTAACCATCTTTACGAACTCCTGCGGAACAGAAGAAGAACCGTGCAGAACGATCGGGAAGCCAGGCAGTCTCTTAATGCATTCCTCCAATACATCGAAACGAAGCGGCGGGGGAACAAGGATGCCTTCTTCATTTCTGGTACACTGTGCAGCCGTGAACTTATATGCACCATGGGAAGTACCGATTGCGATAGCCAGAGAGTCACAGCCTGTCTTATCAACAAACTCCTCAACCTCTTCCGGACGTGTATAGGACTCTTTACCAGCCTCTACGACTACTTCATCCTCAACACCTGCCAGAGTACCAAGCTCAGCCTCAACCACAACGCCCTTATCATGCGCATACTCCACTACCTGCTTTGTCAGAGCGATATTGTCTTCAAAAGACTTGGAGGAAGCATCGATCATAACGGAAGTAAAGCCGCCGTCGATACAGGACTTACACAGCTCAAATGTGTCACCATGATCTAAGTGAAGAGCGATCGGGATCTGCGGATTCTCCGCTACGGCCGCTTCTACTAACTTCACCAGATATGTGTGGTTTGCATAAGCACGTGCACCTTTGGAAACCTGAAGAATAACAGGACTGTTCAATTCGCCTGCTGCCTCTGTGATACCCTGAACGATCTCCATGTTGTTTACGTTGAAAGCGCCGACTGCATAGCCGCCATCGTATGCCTTCTTAAACATTTCGGTTGTTGTAACTAATGCCATACTATTTTCTTCCTTTCTATTTGATATTTTATGCTTTCCATTTGCTGGAACCTAACTCTTATTTTAACAGCCATGTCCACGAAAAGCAATGTATTTTAAGGGATTTATTACGCAGAATTATTCTAAAGGATCATTCTGCCGGAATCCGGATTTGTAACGCTCTGTGACAGTTCTGAACCTGCGCCACAAGATGCTCCCCTCCGAACTCTCCGTCAAGAGTCCATGCTACAGGTTCTTCCGATTCCACTTTCACACTCTTGGCCGCATACGTATAGATATGCTCCGATTTCACCCGCTTATCGACCAGCGCCAGAATAATATTGTTGATATCCAGTGGGTTGGACGGCCTGCGGATCAGTGTCACTTCAAAAAGTCCATCATCCAATGCTACGTTCTGCCCTGTGATGCCCCGGAATCCTCCCACAGAATGGGAATTTGTGATCATGCCATAGATAAAATCTCCCTCAATGATTTCACCATTGCAGGTAATCTTAAGAGGATAAGCCCTCACTGATGGCAACCGCCTCACACCCTCCAGCAGATAAGCGGCATGGCCAAGCACGTTCTTGACGTCTTGTTTGGTCTGATAGGAAACATCCGTAAAGATGCCAAAAGCTGCCACATAAATAAATACATCCTTATTAAAAGTCCCTATATCACAGTCAAAATCCCTGCCGTTCACCACCACATCAGCGGCCTGGCGCATATTCTTGGGAATTCCTAAACTATTGGCAAAGTCGTTGGTACTGCCCGCTGGCACATATCCGATCGGAAGCCTTAAATCAGACTTCATCATGCCGGTCACCACCTCATCCAATGTGCCATCACCGCCGCTGCATACCACCATATCATAGCCCAAATGCCTTTCCTTTACGGCTCGGACTGCATCTCCCGGCGCCTGTGTGGGATATGCCGTTACTTCATAACCCGCTTTGGTAAAAATATCAATAATATCTAAAAGGTTACTTTTAATCTGTGCCTTACCCGCTTTGGGATTATAAATAAAAAGCATTTTCTTATCCATCATAACCTCCTTGCCGCCTTTATTGAAACCATATCAATTTACGGTGATAATCTCATCGCATTCATCATATCAAAAAAGAATAAAAAAGAAAAGACGGTCTACCCGTCTTCTCCAATTTCTTTATATTATGCCTGATCAAATGTCACTTGTGCCGGTTATTTTCTTACTTCTCGCTCAGGAATTTCTCAATCTCAGCAACAGCCGCTTCCTCATCGCTCCCCTCAGCGATCACTGTTACTTCCGCGCCGCTCTCAAGCCCCATGCTCATCATACCCATGATGCTCTTCGCGTTTACTTTTCTGTTCTCTGAGTTGATGTACACTGTGCTCTCAAACTGACTTGCCACCTGCACAAGCATTGCCACCGGTCTTGCTTCCAGACCAGTTTCCAGTTTGATCTGGATAGACTTTTGAATCATAACATTCTCCTCCTTTATGATCTGATTTTATCAGCGATTTCACTCAGTCTGCGTAACCTGTGATTTACCCCCGACTTCCCCACCGGCGGTTCCAAATATTCACCCAGCTCTTTTAACGCTGCATCCGGATACTCCAGCCGAATCTCCGCCATCTGCCGCAGATTATCCGGCAGGTTCTCAAATCCATATTTATCCCTGATCAGCAGGATGTCCTCTATCTGCTTGGATGCCGCTGTCACTGTCTTGGAGATATTAGCCGTCTCACAGTTAACCCTCCTATTGACAGAATTGCGCATCTCCTTCACAATCCGAAGGTTTTCCAGATTCATTAAAGATACATGCGCCCCCATAACATTCAGCAGATCCACGATGCAGGAACCTTCTTTTAAATAGACCACATTGTATTTCTTGCGCCTGATAATCTTGCCTTCTATCTGAAATTCCTGCAAGATTGTCTGTACCTGTAATGCCTGTACCTTCTCATTACAGACAAATTCCAGATGATAACTCTTCTGCGGATCACTCATGGAACCAATACTCAGAAAAGCGCCTCTCAGATATGCTCTGGCACAACAGGAGTTTTTGATCAGCATAGAATTGACCGATGCAGTCAAATCTAATCCCCCATTCTCCGTTCTGCCAAGATGTAAAGCCTGTATGACTTTACTTTCCAGAGCATCATCAGGGATCAGTCTTTCTTTTCCCTGCATAACAGTTTCTATATTAAACGTTTTGCGAAGTAATGTAAAGCATTTTCTCACAACTGCTTCATTTTCTGTGTCAAGCCTCAGGTGCATATTCCCTTCACAGGTGCCTGCACTGAAAAGTAAAAGCGCTGCCAATTCTGCCAACTGGCAATGTCTGGCTGAACTGATGTACGCCGCCAATTCTTCTTTGACATTTCCGGAAAAAGACATCCTTACACTCCTCTAATCCACATCCCGATGGTAGAGCTTCATGCCGTAGGTTCCATGGTCTTTCATCTGGGCATAAAGTTCATTGGCAAGTGTCACACTCCTGTGCTTCCCGCCGGTACATCCGATCGCTACCACGAGCTGGTGTTTACCTTCCTTCACATAATTGGGAATCAGGAAATCCAGCATGTCCACCAGTTTTTTCAAAAACGCTGAAGCCTCCGGAAATTCCATCACATAGTCCTGTACTTCTTTATCATTACCAGTTTTATGTTTGAGTTCATCGATATAGAACGGGTTCGGAAGAAATCTGACATCAAAGACCAGATCGGCATCCGCCGGAATCCCATTCTTAAAACCAAAAGATAAAATACTCACGATCAGGGAATTATATTCCTTATTGTGTATAAAAATATTGTCAATCTCTTCTTTCAATTCCCGCGTCAGGAGATTGGATGTGTCAAAGATATAATCCGCCATCTGCCGAATCTCTTTTAAGGTCTCACGTTCCTTATTTACTCCCTCTATCACCCGGCCTTCCGGGGAAAGGGGATGCAGTCTCCTAGTCTCCTTATATCGTTTCAGAAGAACGGCATCCGAAGCCTCCATAAAAAGAATCTCAAACAGATACCCGTTCTCTTTCAGCGTCTCTAAAATCCTGCACACCCCGTCAAAGGACTGATCGGCGCGCACATCTATTCCCAGCGCCACCTTATTCACTTCGCTGTTGGGCATCGCGATCAGTTCCACAAATTTTTCAATCAATGCTACCGGCAGATTATCCACACAGTAGAATCCCACATCTTCCAACATTTTCATGGCGGTTCTTTTCCCAGAACCGCTCATTCCTGTCACGATCACAAATCTCATACGTATCCCCCATGCCTTTATCAAAAACCGTACTAAAAATCACCCAGAAAAATCACCTCAGGCTCCAGTGTCACATGGAATTTATCCTTCACCTTCTCCTGCACTTCCTCAATGACCTCACGGATATCCGCCGCCGCCGCATTGCCCGTATTGACCACAAACCCACAATGCTTGTTGGAGACCTGCGCCCCTCCGATCCGGTAACCCCGAAGGCCGGCATCCATGATCAGCTTGCCGGCATAGTGCCCCTCCGGCCGCTTAAAGGTACTTCCTGCGCTGGGATATTCAAGAGGCTGTTTGCTTTTTCTGAGGCGTGCCAGTTCTTCCATCCTCGCCCCAATCTGCGCCTCATCTCCCTCAGCCAGCTGCATCGTTACTTCCAGCACAATAAAGGGTCTGTTTTTGATGATACTGGTACGATATCCGAACTCCATTGTATCATTATCAAGCGTCATGATCTGACCCTCACGATCCATCACCCGCACCAATTGCACAATCTGTTTCATCTCTCCATCGTAAGCACCGGCGTTCATGACGATCGCTCCGCCGATACTTCCCGGAATCCCCGCAGCAAATTCCATGCCGGTAAGACTGTTCGCCCGCGCTGTTGCCGCAACCTTTGACAACAAGGCGCCTGCGCTGGCCACAACACGACAGCCTTCCACATGTACTTCCTCCATTGGGCCTCCCAATTTCACAATGACTCCCCGGTAACCCTTATCCCCCACCAGCAGATTGCTGCCATTACCCAGAATAAAATACTCCTGCTCCACCTGGTTCAGATAAGGAATCAACTTTGCAAGTTCTTCCTCTGTCTGGACAACAACGATACACTCCGCCTCTCCGCCCACACGGAAGGTGGTATATCTGCTCATAGGTTCGTGAAATAAAAGCCTCTCATCAGGGACGATCGTCCGGATATATTCATACATCGATGTATTCAATCTCTAACCTCTGCTTCTTAAACTTCCTGTTCTATCTATATTCCTTCTTAGCATGTTCTGTTCCGCATAAATTATGTACAAGGCACATGCTATCCCTAACAAGTGCCCTGTCTGTAAATGCTGTTTATTTTAATCTAAGACCATTCGGGCTGCGCCATAAATGCCTGCATCATTGCCAAGCGTAGCCAGTGCAAACTTCGTATCCCTGCATCCATGGAATACCGTCCTCTCGAAAGGCGGTTTGATATAATCAAACAAAATTTCTCCGGCTTTGGATACGCCGCCGCCAATCACAAAAATCTCCGGGTTTACCACTCCCGCAATGACACCCAGCCCTTTTCCAAGATACTCGCCAAAAGCACATGCCACCTCGATTGCCAGCCCGTCTCCCGCCTTTACGGCGTCAAATACCGTCTTGGCAGATACTTCACCCGTCCGCAGGACACTGTCCTTATCACTGGCCTTTAAAGCCCTGTTAGCCAGCCTGGTGATACCCGTAGCGGAAGCATATTCTTCAAGGCATCCAAAGTTACCGCAGTTGCAGGCTTCCGTCTCATTATCTTCCACATGGATATGGCCGATCTCACCGCCTGCTCCTGTGGCACCGGTCATAATCTCGCCATTGATAATGATACCGCCTCCCACACCGGTTCCCAGGGTAACTGCCACCAGGTTCTTATGTCCCTGGCCGCCGCCTTTCCACATTTCACCCAGGGCTGCCACATTGGCATCATTACCGCACTCCACTCTCATACCATCCAGAAGTGTGGTAAGATTCTCCTTAAGGTTAAACATGTTCCAGCCAAGATTAACAGCCCGGTGTACTATCCCATAGCTGTCTACCGGCCCCGGCACACCCACTCCCACACCTGCCAAATCTTCTCTGGTAATGGATCTCTCCGCCATCTTAGCCTTGACACTCTGTGCAATGTCAGGAAGGATCATCTCTCCGCTGTTTTCTGTCCGCGTAGGAATTTCCCACTTATCGACCACCATGCCGTTCAATTCAAACAACCCCAGTTTAACAGTAGTGCCGCCCACGTCTATCCCAAATACATACTTTGCCATCTCCAATACCCCTCTCCTTTATTTTTGGTCTGCTTTTTCATTTCTAATCAATTCTTATCAATACCTGTCTTCTAATGCCTGTCTTTTTAACAGTATCTCAGGCCTGCTCTATTCGTCCTCATCGCGTCCCCGCGCCAGGGAATTCTGTACCCGCTTATACAGTTCCTGCGCCGCATTATAACCCATCTTCTTCTGGCGGTGATTGACCGCTGCGGATTCACAGATGATCGCCAGATTACGCCCCGGCCTGATGGGAATATTGTGACAGACTACCTTGTTGCCCAGATACTCAGTGTATTCTTCCTCCAATCCAAGACGGTCATACTCTTTATCCTTATCCCAGTCCTCCAACCGAATGACCAGATCGATATTCTGTGTATCCCTGACGCTGGAAGCACCGAACAAAGCTTTCACATCCACAATACCGATACCGCGCAGTTCGATAAAGTGCTTCGTGATATCCGGTGCAGAGCCGATCAACGTGTCCTCACTCACTCTCCTGAGTTCCACCACATCATCCGTTACCAGACGATGTCCTCTCTTAATCAATTCGAGTGCCGCCTCGGACTTACCGATGCCGCTCTCACCCGTGATCAACACACCCTCACCATATACATCCACCAACACACCGTGCACCGAGATACAGGGCGCAAGCTTTACATTCAGCCAGCGGATAACCTCCGCCATACATGCAGAAGTGGCCTTCTTACTCATTAAAAGCGGCACACCATATTTGACTGCAATTTCCCGGAACAGATCGTTCGGATACAGTTCCCGGCAGAATACAATACCCGGAATAGGGTTATTTAACAATTTCTCATAAATCTCCCTCTGCCTGTCCTGCTCCAGGGCATTCATATACGAATATTCCACAAACCCCACAATCTGCAAACGCGTTGTCTCAAAATGCTCAAAATATCCCGCCATCTGCAAGGCCGGCCTGTTGATATCCGGCTGTGTTACCTTGATCTTGGAAATATCAATCTCCGGTGTCAGATTCTCCCACTTGAATTTCTCGATTACTTTTGTCAGATTAATGCTCGCCATTTCCTTCTCCTTGTGATCGGTGTATTAATATTTACTAATTCAAACCTGCGTCTACTATATTATAATCACAAATGCTGTAATCCTTGGCAACTTCAGCAAGAATTGCATCGCAATTCTTGGGACGCAGGTTGCCGAACCTGCGTCTATTGTATCATAATAGAAAAGGGGGCGCAATACAGGACTGTTGCCCTGTGCGCTCCCTTGTTATGAATGATATATTAAAAATCAAATCTTCTAAAAGGTTCACTGCTCCTGTTTTTCTTCCGTCCGGAAAAACTCATAAATCTGCTTCCCGATATGTTCCGGAATCTCGGGCACCTCAGACAGCCGCTCAACCGATGCTTCTTTAATCTCGTTAATGGAACCAAAATGCCGCATCAACGCCTTTCGCCTGGCAGGCCCCACCCCCGGAATCTCATCCAGCACGGATTTCACCTGGGCTTTGGAGCGCAGTGACCGGTGATACTCAATGGCAAAACGATGGGCCTCGTCCTGAATCCTGGTAATCAGCTTAAAGCCTTCCGAATGGGTATCGATGGGAATCTCCACATTCTGATAATATAAACCTCTGGTACGGTGGTTATCATCTTTCACCATCCCGCACACAGGAATATCCAGATGCAGTTCCGCTAACACTTGCAAAGCAATATTCACCTGTCCTCTGCCACCGTCCATCAACAGCAGATTCGGGAACTTGGTAAAGCTGCCGAAAGCATGATCCACCTCTTTGCGGGTTAAATCCTCTTTCTCCTCCATGCCGTGTACAAACCGTCTGGTGAGTACCTCCCTCATGCAGGCGTAATCGTCCGGCCCGGACACGGACTGAATCCGGAACTTACGATAATCGCTGCGCTTGGCCTTTCCTTTTTCAAAAACTACCATAGAACCCACGTTAGCAAAACCACTGATGTTGGAAATATCATAGGCCTCCATCCTGCTCACGTCCTCCAGTTTAAGGAGTGCCGCAATCTCTTTCATGGCGCCGATCGTGCGCCCTTCCTCCCGGCGGATGCGCTCCTTATCCTGGCTCAAAATAAGGTTGGCGTTCTGTGCCGCCAGTTCCACCAGTTTTTCCTTGGCACCTTTTCTGGGTACTCTGATATAAACCCGGCTTCCCTTTCTGGCAGAAAGCCATTTCTCCAGAATCTCCAGGTCTTCTATCTCCTCTTGCAGCATCAATTCCTTGGGGATATAGGGTGTTCCCGCATAGAACTGTTTGACAAAATCCAAGAGAATCTGGGACGTATCATATCCGTCCACATGCATCATGTAAAAATGTTCCCTGCCGATCAGTTTGCCGTCCCGGACGAAGAACACCTGCACTACCGCATCATGCTCATCTTTCGCCAGGGCAATGATATCTTTATCCTCCCCATCACTGTCCGTAATCTTCTGCTTCTGGGCCACGCTCTTGACGCTGTTATACAGATCCCGGAATCTGGCTGCCTCCTCAAATTCCATATTTTCTGACGCTAATGTCATTTTTTCTTCTAAATCTTTCAGAATAGGTCTGTAATTGCCATTCAGAAAGTCCAGCGCCTGTTCCACCTTTTCCCGGTATTCTTCCTTATTGATATATCCCTGGCAGGGTGCCGCGCACTGTTTGATATGATAATTCAGACAGGGCCGTTCCAGACCAATATCGCGCGGCAGTTTCCGGTTGCAGGTCTTAAGCTGATACAGCTTGTTCATCAGATCGATGGTATCTTTCACCGCCGCCGCACCGGTATAAGGGCCAAAGTATTTCGACCGGTCCTTTTTCATTTCCCTGGAAAAAAGAATCCGCGGGAACTCCTCCCCCATGGTCACCTTAATATAAGGATAAGTCTTATCATCCTTGAGCATGGTGTTATACTTGGGGCTATATTCTTTGATAAGGTTATTCTCCAGAACAAGCGCCTCTAACTCGGAGTCTGTCACGATGTACTCAAACCGCGCGATCTGCTCCACCATCTTGTCAATCTGGGGGCCCCTTCCCACAATCTTACGAAAATAAGAACGGACGCGATTGTGCAGGTTCACGGCCTTGCCCACATAAATGATAGTATCATTCCCGTCATGCATCAGATAGACGCCCGGCGAGTTCGGAAGTTTTTTCAGTTCTTCTTCAAAATCAAACATCTTATTTTCCTTCTGTCAGTTGTAAACTTTCTATGATCCATATAAATTGTACTGGAACAAACAGGGCAAAGTCAATCGTAGACTTTGCCCTGTATTATGGTTTCCTATTTATCTTCCTGCGATGTCCTGTCCGGCGCCTGGGAAAACAATCCCCGGTTCCCGGAAGGAGCCTGCTGCGATGCCTCACCCGGTGTCTGCCCTTCCGATCGTGCGCCACCTGCTATCTGGCCATCTGTCTGTAGGTTTCCTGTCGGCTGGCCGTTTGATTCGTATCCCTCTGGCGGCACTCCGTCCGTCCTCTGGTCTCCAGACTGTACATTTCCTGCCGTTGAACCACCCGCCGGCTGATCCGCCGCTGGCTGGCCTGATGCATCCCCGGATTTCTCCTCCGATACCTTTTCTTCCTTCTTATCTTTAAACCTCTCGGTCTCTTCCTCCGCAGGTTCCGGAAGTCCTTTTTCCTTTCGGAAAATCTTCATAAATTCCTTACCTGTGATAGTCTCTTTCTCTATCAGATACGCCGCAAGCTTATCCATGATCTCACGGTTTTCTTTTAAAAGTTTCCTGGCCTTCTTATAACTGTCATGCAACAGTTTCATGACTTCCGTGTCGATATCTGCCGCCGTCACATCCGAACAGGTCAGAGACGCCCTGCCGTCCAGATATTGGCTCTCCACCGTGGCAAGTCCCATCAGGCCGAATTTTTTACTCATACCGAAACGCGTTATCATGTTGCGCGCGATACTGGTTGCCTGCTCGATATCGTTGGCCGCCCCAGTTGTCACTGTGTCAAACACGATTTCCTCCGCCGCACGCCCGCCTAAGAGTCCCACCAGCCTGTCCCGCAGTTCCGCCTCGGTATCCAGGTATTTCTCTTCCTCAGGCACATGCATGACATAACCAAGGGCACCCATCGTCCTGGGAACAATGGTAATCTTCTGTACCGGCTCCGCATTCTTTTGCAGAGCACTCACCAGCGCATGTCCCACTTCATGATAGGAGACAATCTTACGCTCCTCCTTGCTCATGATGCGGTCTTTCTTCTCCTTGCCCACCAGCACCTGCTCGACCGCGTCAAACAGATCCTTCTGGCTCACATACTCCCTGCCCATCTTCACAGCATTGATGGCCGCCTCATTGATCATATTGGCCAGGTCAGAGCCTACGGCGCCGGAAGTTGCCAGTGCGATCTCATTTAAATCTACCGTATCGTCCATCAGCACATCCTTGGAATGTACTTTCAGGATTTCCACACGCCCCTTTAAATCTGGCTTATCCACAATGATACGCCTGTCAAAACGTCCCGGACGCAGGAGCGCTTTATCCAGAATCTCCGGCCTGTTGGTGGCTGCCAGAATAATGATACCCTTCTTACCGTCAAAACCGTCCATCTCGGAGAGAAGCTGATTCAGCGTCTGCTCCCGTTCCTCATTGCCGCCGCCATACTTGGTATCACGGCTTCTGCCGATGGCATCAATCTCATCGATGAATACGATACAGGGCGCGTTCTTTTCAGCTTCCTTGAACAGATCACGGACTCGGGAAGCACCCACGCCCACATATAACTCAATAAAGTCTGAACCTGACAGGGAGAAGAACGGCACATGTGCCTCGCCCGCCACCGCCTTGGCAAGCAGCGTCTTACCGGTACCGGGAGGGCCTACCAACAGCGCTCCTTTCGGCAGCCTGGCACCAATCTTGGAGTATTTCCCCGGATTATGCAGAAAATCTACCACTTCCACAAGAGATTCCTTGGCCTCATCTTCACCTGCCACATCTTTAAAGGTAATGCCTGTCTCTTTCTGTACATAGGCCTTCGCCGTACTCTTACCCACACCCATGGGCCCGCCTTTGCCACCCATTCGCCGAAATAGCAGACTCAAAAGTCCCCACATCAAAAGAACCGGAAGAATATAATAAAGCAGTACCGTCATGATCACACTGGAACTGTCAGAAACTTCTTTATGCATCTCCACATTATGTTCCAGCAGTCGTTTCGCCAGCGTAGCATCATCTTCCATCTTACCGGTATAGTAGGTGATGCTGCTCATGCCGTATCCGTAAGAAAAGGGGGATTTCGTCTGTGCTGATTTCGGATAAATCTCAATCCGGTCAGAGCCAACCGAAACCTTCTCTACTTTACCTTCCTCCACCATCTTTACAAACTCATTGTAAGTAATCTCCTGATTGGTCGCACCCGTCAGCATTTTCATAAACAGACTGATACATAGCAGGGTAACCAGTGCTGCCACCACCAGCATGATCAAACTCTGTTTGCGGGGGTCACTGCCATTCCCATTGCGGTTACCATTCCCATTAGGCCCGCCCGGGCCTCCCGAACCGCCATTATTGCCGGGACCGCCCGGGCCTGGGCCGCCGCCGTTATCATATTGGTTCATATTATCTTCCATGAGGAATCCTCACTTTCTTATTATCCTGGTATCTGTATACTCTATATCCTCTGCTGTCACAGTTTTATGCTCAAACTCTCATTTCTGTTTCAACTACACTATTTACTATTATAGGGAAGGAAAAATCATAAATCAATAAGAGAATTATGAATTTGTGAACACAAGTATTAAAGTATTATAAAGTTTTTTACAAAAATTATGTTTTAGTCTGGATTTTCCCCAAATTATTCTCTATAATGTTATAAGATATTGCTTTTTATCCGCACAGAAAGGCATGGACAAGCAGATGGCAGTAAAATACGTATTTGTAACAGGCGGCGTTGTATCCGGTCTCGGTAAGGGGATTACGGCTGCATCACTGGGAAGATTATTAAAAGCGCGTGGTTACAAGGTGACCATGCAGAAATTTGACCCCTATATCAATATCGATCCGGGTACCATGAACCCAATCCAACACGGTGAAGTGTTTGTCACAGAGGATGGAACCGAGACCGATCTGGATCTGGGACATTATGAGCGCTTTATTGATGAGAATCTGGACAAGAACTCCAATGTAACTACCGGTAAAGTGTACTGGTCAGTGTTACAAAAGGAACGCCGGGGCGACTATGGCGGCGGTACCGTGCAGGTCATTCCCCATATTACCAATGAGATTAAGAGCCGGTTCTACCGCAACTTTACGGATCAGGACACCCGCATCGCTATCATTGAAGTGGGCGGTACGGTAGGTGACATCGAGAGCCAGCCCTTTTTAGAGTCCATTAGACAGTTCCAGCATGAGGTCGGCCATGAAAATGCGATTCTGATTCATGTGACTCTGATTCCATATTTGAGTGCTTCCCAGGAACTTAAGACCAAGCCCACCCAGGCCAGCGTCAAGGATCTTCAGGGAATGGGTATCCAGCCGGATATCATTGTATGCCGCAGTGAGCACCCCCTGGATCAGGGAATCAAAGATAAGATCGCACTGTTTTGTAATGTGCCGAATAACCGCGTTTTGCAGAATCTGGATGTGGAACACCTCTACGAGGCGCCCCTGGCCATGGAGAAAGAACATCTGGCGCAGGTGGCCTGCGAATGCCTGAATCTGGACTGCCCGGAACCCGATCTGGCAGACTGGAAGGCTATGGTGGAATCCCTGCGGACTCCTACCGGAGAGGTAACGATTGCTTTAGTCGGCAAGTATACACAGCTTCATGACGCCTATATCAGCGTAGTGGAAGCTTTAAAACATGGCGGCATTTCCAACCGCTGTGTAGTTGATATTCGATGGGTAGATTCCGAAACGGTCACCAAAGAGAATGTGGCCCAACTGCTGAATGACGTAAATGGAATCTTAGTGCCCGGCGGTTTTGGCGACAGAGGAATCGAGGGCAAGATTCATGCAATCACTTATGCAAGACAAAATAGGATCCCCTTCTTGGGACTCTGCCTCGGCATGCAGCTTGCCATCGTGGAATTTGCCAGAAACGTGATCGGATATAACGATGCCCACAGTATCGAACTTGATCCTTCCACCACCCACCCCGTGATCGCGCTGATGCCCGATCAGAACGGCGTGGAAGATATCGGCGGCACGTTGCGCCTCGGCTCCTATCCCTGTGTGCTGGACAAGAGCTCCAAGGCATACGCTCTTTATGGAGAAGAAACTATCCACGAAAGACACAGACACCGTTACGAAGTCAACAATGATTATCGGGCTGTACTCACGGAAAAGGGTATGCGCCTTGTAGGCCTGTCACCTGACGGCCGTATTGTGGAAATGTGTGAACTGCCTGAGCATCCGTTCTTCGTAGCCACACAGGCACATCCGGAATTAAAATCCAGGCCCAACAGACCACATCCGCTGTTCAAAGGATTTGTGGAGGCGGCGCTGGCACAGAAACAGTCTTAAATAAAACAGGGCGAAATTTTATCAATCCATTTCGCCCTGTTTTTTGATATTATCTTATTCTGCCACTTTACCGAGATTTAACTTAATGCCAACATAGAGCAAATCCGGATTTTCTCCAATTACTGCTTGATTAGTGTTATAAATCTGTCCCCAATACATACCATCGCCAAGTTCCTGTTCTGCTATGCTCCACAGACAGTCTCCCTTCTTGACAATATAACCCTCTTTTTCTCTTTCGGCGGATTCTTCATATTCCCTTTTTACATACATCTCAGACAAAACATCTGTCTGGGCATCCGAAACCTCCAGAACCCACTGCGCTGCCTCAGAATGCTCCGCAATAATATCATTATATTTAATCGCCACTTCATTATTCCTGTCTGCCATCTCATCAGAAAACACAATCTCATATATTTCCTGAATGAGATCCTGTTCCAGATCGCCTGATGAATTATCATCCATATAGAGATTTCCATCCTTGTCCTTGCCTACCAAAAATGTTCTTGCTCCCGGCAGAGTAACATCCAGATCCTCAACTACCATCTCAGAGTTCACAAAGGTCAGCCAATACGTATTGTATGACAAAGGATATACAATTATATCTGTTATATCATGTCTGACGAATCCATATTCGAGAAGTACCTTTTTGCAAAGCATTTCCTTCTCCAGCGCCTCCTCATCTGTAATATAATCTTCTAACGATGTGAGACTGTCTCCAGAGAGCGCCCTGTAATATCCTCTGATAAATCTCTCGACTTCCTTTTCCTCCTGATTTTCCCTGGCTTCACACACGGACATCCCTTCCCCTTGTGATAATCCCCGAAATGCAATGGCGCCTATTACCAAGAATGCGGCAGCTTTCAAAATACCTGTTATACTAATATGTTGAAATTTCATGACTCTCCTTTTACCGCCGCATCATCATTCAGCAGATTCAGCTTGTCCACGATTGCCTGAATATCCGCCATGCTCACTCTGCCGCCAAAGCTGACCGCACTCCGAAGGGGCGCAAATCTCGCCATCGCCTCGCTCATTTCATTGGTGATTGCTTCACTGGCCATGCTGCTCTCCTCTCCGGCAGCCGAGAAAATATCGCTCTTGAGAAGGTCTTTCACAATCTCCCTGGCTCTTGGATCCTTCAACACATCTCCCATGGTCGTATCTGTGGTATATACAAAAGGAAGCATAACAGTAGACTCTACAACGACTTCTTTAGTCAATACAATATCTCTGGAAGATCTTCCGATCATAATATCAAACACGCCGGTCTCCACATGCCAATCATGAATCCTCACACTATAATAAGCAAATGCCCGCTTATCCAATGTAAAAGTCACCGTCTTCGTCTCGCCGGGAGCCAGTTCCACCTTGGCGAAATCCCGCAGTTCCTTAACCGGCCGAATCACCGTGCTTTCCCGATCCGCCACATAAAGCTGCACCACTTCCTTGCCCGCCATCTTACCGGTATTGGTCACGTCCACAGAAACGTTCACGGTATCTGTATCCTTCATCTGATCCTTATCCGTCCTCAGATTCGAATATGCAAAAGTTGTATAGGAAAGTCCATAGCCAAACGGAAAAAGAACGTCCATTTTCTTCTTATCGTAATAGCGGTATCCCACAAAAATACCTTCCCGATATTCTACCATATCACCTTCTCCGATATAAGAAAGATAAGATGGATTATCCTCCAGTTTCAACGGAAAAGTCTCGGGCAGTTTCGCGCTGGGATTCACCCTGCCAAACAGAATATCACAGACTGCGCCTCCCACTGCCTGTCCACCAAGATAAGCCTCCAAAATACCCTTCACCTGTCCAACCCAGGGCATCTCCACCGGAGAACCATTGTGCAGCACCACCACGGTATTCGGCTGTACCTGCGCCACCTGCCGGATCAATTCATTCTGGCACGTGGGCATCGACATATGCTCCCTGTCAAATCCCTCCGACTCGAAGGCATCCGGAAGCCCCGCAAAGATAACCGCCGCCCTTGCTCTCTTCGCCGCTTCCACAGCCTCTGCAAGCAGCTTCCCATCTACTTTATCCTCTTTATCATCAAATCCCTGCGCATAAGTGACATTTCCCATATCCTTTGCCACATCCCACGCCGATGTAACCTTATGACTGTTAATATGGGAACTGCCGCCTCCCTGGTAACGCGGCGATTTCGCATATTTCCCGATGAAAACAACCTCATCCTTCTCAGATAGCGGAAGCACCCCTTCGTTTTTCAGAAGAACAATCGTCTCCTCCGCCACCCTGCGCGCCATCTCATGATCCTTGTCTCTGTCAAACACCGCATTTTGATTCCTGTTCTCCTCATAACGAAACACAATGTTCAAAATCCGCTCCACTGCCGTATCCAATATGCTCTCATCGAGTTCTCCGCTCTGCACTGCGCCCACGATCAGCCGGTCATTGACTCCCATGGACGAGGGCATCTCCAGATCAAGCCCCGCCTTTAAATCTTCCACACGGCTGTTGACTGCACCCCAGTCGCTCATCACATAGCCGTCAAAGCCCCACTCATCCCGCAGGACTTCCGTCAGATACTTGTGATTCTGAGCCGCATAAGTTCCATTAATCTTATTGTAAGAACACATCACCGTCCAGGGCTTTTCCTTTTTTACTGCACCCTCAAAGGCTGCCAGATAGATCTCTCGCAGTGTACGCTCGTCAACCCTGGAATCCGAAGACATTCTTCTGGTCTCCTGATTATTTGCCAGAAAATGCTTAATGCTGGTACCCACCTGCTTACTCTGCACCCCATGAATCAAGGCACCCGCCATCTCACTGGCAACAAGCGGATCCTCAGAATAGTATTCAAAATTACGTCCGCATAAAGGAGAACGCTTGATATTGACCGCAGGGCCTAAGATCACGCTCACACCCTCTGCCTGACACTCCTCACCGAGGGTCTCCCCCATCTGCACCAAAAGTTCCCTGTTAAAAGAAGCCGCCGTGCCACATCCCGCCGGAAAACAAACCGCCTTGATACTGTCATTGACTCCCAAATGATCGCCCACCTGATCCTGCTTACGCAGTCCGTGAGGCCCATCGGACACCATACTTGCAGGAATTCCCAGACGCTCCACCGCCTCCGTGTGCCAAAAATCTGCACCGGAACACATCGAAGCCTTCTCTTCCAGTGTCATCTTCGATATGATCTCCCTGATCTTGTCTGCTGTCATGTTATAACCCTCCTGTCTACTCATTATGCAGCCATGTTCACATACTTGGCAGTACTGCTTTCCAGTATGAACCGGCCGCTCTCTTTATAACCATAGTGTAACATGACTGACCATATCTTCCTATATCTATGTTGATTATTTTTCTATCAATACTGATAAAGCTTCCATGCTGCATCTCTTTTAACAACATAAAACAATAAAAACTCCCAACATAAGACAATTACATATCTTACATTGGGAATTTATTTATATTTCTAAAAAATTTCTCTTAATACCGGCTATTCGATCGCCTTTTGATACGCCTCATCTGCCTGTTCTTCTGACAAACCAAACTCTTGCTTTAATGAAGCCTTAATTTCACTTACCGAATGGTCTCCACTCAACATCTTTGCAATATACCTCGAAATTTTGAGTTCTTGCCTGGCAGCTTCTATTTCCTTCTGGGCTTCCCGCTGCACCGCCTCTACTTCTTTCTGGGCTTCCCGCTGGGCTTCCCGCTGGGCTTCCTGCCGTGCGGCTTCTATTTCCTTCTCCGCCGCCTCTATCTCCTTCTCCGCGGCCTCTCTTGCTTCCCTCATCTTCCTCATCTCTGCCTGATAGTCAAATGTTATCCCCTCAAATAATCTTCCCATCTTGCGCTCCTTTATCTTTGCTACCGCTTCCTCTGTCTTATCCTCCGGTATGTCCATATTATAAAACAACGCACGTGTCAGCTTGGCCATAATCTCCAATAAATATCCCGGCGTATCCTGTAGGATCTTGTCCACCTTCTCCCTGGGAAGCTGGGCAAAGTCCTCTACATCCTCCGGACTTCTAATCTTATTGACCAGCATGGCAAGAGAGATCTCATCTCCCTTCGACAATAGCTCTTCATTACTGTAATCGTGCAGTCTTACCACCTGATAGGTAAGGTGCGGAAGATAATCGCCCAACAGTTCCTTGCAGAGTATCCGATCCGACAGGTCCTTCGGCGCCGTCCAGCGGTCCGTCCCCTCATAGTACACAATCGGCAGGATTGGCGGATACCTGAAATCCCTCCTGGCACTGATTCCGGGATGAGCTCTTTCCATCTCTTTTTCATAGTCCTCCCAGATACAGAACATATATCGGAATATCTGCATACATACATTGTACTCCACTTTGGTCTTATGTTCAACAAGAGAAACAATATAAAGTGGTAATCCAAGTGGATTTTCGTCTTCTTTTTTTGAAAGATATTTGGAGATATTTACTTTCTTAACGGAATCGCTGTCTCTTTGGGAACTGAAGAGCAGGACATAACGTTCCGATACATCCTCGATATCCTCCGGGCTGATATTCCGGAGGATATCCACATCTGCATAATCCCTGAGGAACTGAGAACAGAGGATATTATCCCCGAAGATCAGTTTACCGCCACTGTCATGCAAATGCGGATTGTTGATGATATTCTTCCTTTTGGAAGTGACTTGCTTTTCCTTGGCCATAGTGCCTCCTTTTCTGAACGGTGTGCCAGACACACCTTGTTTGATACAGAAAAGGAGAGAAGATCAAAGAGCCCGCCCTTAACACTGTCCTGCCTTTTCTGTCGGTTAAAAGTTGGTAATGCTGGAGCGAACTGCTCCGTTCATCTTCCGGATGAGCCGGAAGCCAGATATCGTATCCATGTGAAAAGTGATACGATATGAAATGTAGGTTTACTATAGCATAATCTAACTAAAAAGACAAGTTTTTCAGCTGTAATTCGTCTCGCATATTCTCTTTTACGTCTTCTAACATACCATCAATCTTTTGCTCTGCCTGATTTATAACTATCTCCATCTCAGTCATATCATTTAAATACAATGTTTCCGTCACTCTTCTTGCACTGTGTAGCTGACGAACTTCTTTTTTTACCCGAAAAAGTCCCCCTATATTATTGTTTTTGCCATTTTATAAATCTCTTCATGATCCATTTATATTACCACCAGATGATGCATCTTCATCTTCGCCTTTATCCTGTTTCCCAAGAACTACTCTCAGTAGGATAAGCTATTCCCTACAGCATATCTATCATATCCGTCATGCGGTTAAAGAACGGATCTTCTACCTTTAAATTCAGGAAATCACTATCTGTAATTTCTATTCCGTGAATCAGTGTTAGAAAAACTTCATCCAGTTTTTTATCCACCCTCCTGGCAGATATAGGGCACACCTTCAAATATTCCCTAAAATACCCTCTGATTCCTTCCTGCGCCTCCTGAAAACACCGGATATCGCTTTCCCTCCTGGTTTCCTCCGCATACACAGGATTCCCATCCGCATCAAACTCCCTGACCGAGGGCATAGGCGCCGTCAGCATCGTCTCGAGTATATAATAGTCCTTAAAAATCACACTGTTGTTCATCTCCTCCGTATCATAGAAGGATACGATATCCAAATCCTTTCCCGCCATCTGCTCCTTTTCAAGACGCAAAAAATAAATCCCCTTCAGATGCTGTTCCATCATCCTGCCCATATACATCTGGGTAGTTCCCTTTGCCACAAAATCAAAAAAGCCTGCCCCTCCACTTTTTAAATCCAGCTTTTCAATATATGTAAGATAATTTTGCCTGCTCACGACCGCACGTTCCAGAATCTCAGACATATAGTCTGACAACTCCGTCCTCGCGTTCTCCTGCCCCTCTTCCCTGCTGACCTGAATCCCAAACCGTTCCTCCAGCTGCCTAAACAGGCTTCCGCTGAACTTCATATTCCCCACATATCGAATATCCTCCTCGCTCTCCATGCCAGCTCGGATTGCCGCCATCCGTGATGTCAGAAAATAGACGGAAGAAATCTGATTGCAGAGCTCGTCATAGAGCTGCTTGACTAGGTAACCATCCCTTGCGCAGAAAAGAATATTTTCAAGCTGAAATTGTTCCGCTTGTTCACGGAACCACAGAACAAAGTCACAGATCATAGGCGCAAAAAAGACATAGCCAATATCATACGCCGTATGGACGCCAATCCGGCACTCCTGTGTCTCAAACTGGAACGGACTATTAAAGACATTGGCTGCAAACATGCCGATCCTAATCCGGTCTGACAGGTACTCCGTGTAATCCCACAGCCCCATATACCCGGCCTGCTCCAGAAAATCCATACCGCTGTAAAGCCGGCAGGCGCTGATGCCGTTTTTTTCCGCACTCTCCACATCCGCCGCCACATCATCCCCGACATGAAGGTATGACCAGACATCCACGACCTCCTTAAATTCCTGAAAAAGCCCCTGGGTCTTTCCAATTCCATACTCACATGAAACAAAAACATCAGTATAATGAGTGATGCCGCACTTTCTCAATATACGTGTAATCTGTTTCTTATTATAGTAGGAATCGGTCACAATATAGACTTTCTTCCCCCGCGCTTCCAAATCGGAAAGCAGCCGACAGACCTCCCTGCGTGGAACAATCAGCCCGCAGTCAATCTCCCACTCCAGCACCGCCATCTGCTCCGGCTCAATCTCGGATAACTGATAGGCCTGTTTCATGTGCGTGTAAATCTCCGAAAGCCTGGGTGCTCGATCTCTGGACAATTCCTTCTCGCTCGCCATCCGTTTGGCCGGGAAATCTTCTATTATAATTCCATGCTGCCTCAGCCTGTCATCTACCACTTCAAAGACATCGCCCGGAAACAGTACCTGACGCATGATCAATGTGTCAAACAGATCAAAGCTGACGGCGTCATATGTCAGGGCCTTTTGCATCACCTGGCTTTTCGTATAACCTGGTACTTTTTTAAAATCATATACTACTCGTTTTGCATCGCAAAGGTCGTTTCCCCTTATATCAAACAGGGCAATCTGCTTTTCCCTGCACATACCGCCGATCCGTTTCGCGATCGCCCGGCAGGATCCTGGCCGTGCCGCCACCAAAATCAGCCTGACCGATTCCAAAATCGCCTCTTCCAGAGAAATAATTGGTTTCCCATATAAGCTCCCGCTGTTCTGATAACTGTCCAACAGTCCGACTACCTGAACGCAGTCTCCAATTTCTTTGAGAACACGCTCCGTCTCGGCACCAAGCCCATATATGGCAATCTTACAGTCTCTGTATTCTACTAAAAATTTTTGTAAATCGGACACGTTTTCCCCTCTTTTCCCAATTTATCTGTCCATGCAGCTTGTCTCTAAAATTCTAATACAATCAAATTTCACCAAATGACTTGCCCTAATTTCCATTTGCCTCTTCAACACTTAATCAGCAATACTGTTTTATCACCTCATCCAGTTTCCCTTACGCTTTAGACAAAATCCGCTGCACGTTTTCTTCAAATACCCGCATGGAAAATACATTTTCATAGACCTTTCGCGCCCGGATTCCCATATCCGCAAGCTGCCCCGGATGTTCGATGCACCAGATCATCTTATCCGCAAGCTGCTCAGCATCTTCGCTGCGAAACACGATACCGTCCATCCCGTCCTGTATGTACCCGGCTGTGCCTGTGGCATCCGATAAAATGCAAGGCACGCCGTGCATCATCGCCTCCGCCGCCACCGTTGGCATGGGATCCTCCCTGGATGGACACACCAGCACATCTGCCTGCTCTAAAAGTCCGTGTATTTTCTCCCTGTCCAAAACGCCTGTCATAACCGCTTCCGCAATCTCTCCCAACTCTTCCCTGACCTGCTTCGCAAGTAAAGAGGTGTCCTGCCCGACAATATAAAACACTGCCTTCCGGCGGATTTGCTCTGGTATACCCCGAAGTGCCTTTACAAGAATATCCTGCCCTTTTCGCATCTCTATGTAACCAATTGTCACAAAGCACACCTTATCCCTGTCTGTATTCCATCTCTCCCCGTTCTCCGCTTCATCCGCAACCCCATACAGTAAATCCTCAATCTCCAGATCCGTACGGAATCTCTCCATCGCAGACCGCGCCACAGGTCCAACGGCACAAACCCGCATTTTTTCCATACTGACCGACTTTAAAACATCGGGGCTCACCCCGTCATAAAAAAAGGCCGAATCATGCAGCCACCATACCACCGGTGTGTCCGTATTCCGTTTTGATAAAAACACATGGAAATTAATAGTATTGCAGACAATCAGGGAAAACTTTTCCGGCCATCCTGCATCATCCATAGTCTCAATCTGCAAATTGACATCGACAATGACCGGGATTCCCGCCTCCAAAAGCACCGGCCGTAATGGCCCATCCAGCATGGATGCCACCACGATTTTATTCTCCATCTTCTGAAATGCCTGTGCCATGTGATAGAGGGCGAGCGCCGGCCCGCTCATGTTCAGATCATGGGATAAAAGCAGGATAGCGGTAGACGGCTCAATCTGTTCCGCACCCCCGTAATACTGTATTGGTTTCTTATAATCGATGGCCTGTCCGCCATTTCCACGGCAGATCAGCCTGTTTAGATCAAAGAAATGATAGATTTTTTCTTCTGGCACGCCCAGCTCCAAAAGCTGACACTTCATTGTCTTCACGTAAAAGCTTAAGATCACGACAGTATCATAAGGAAGCTGTACCCCCTGCCTCGGTGAGACTACTGGTATGCCATCCAGGAGAGTGCCCTGCTTTTCCGGCGCGTTGTCGAGCAGTGCTGCGACTTTCTCCCTGGGAAACCATTCTTTGTAGCGGTTGTAGTAATCGCCGGTGCCAAAAATAAGATATTTCATATGCCTCCTCATTTCAGAGTACGTATGGCATTTTACACCATACACTCCTGTATCCATTCTACGGAATTGCATACAAGACAGTATCATAGTCGGAAAACGAATAATGTCTTAGATAAAGTTTATACTCAGGATGATAGCTTAAGATTGTCTGGGGAATTTCCCAGATATCATCCAGCTTGTGGTAAATACTGATGGCAAGTCGCGGCTTTTGTTCGGATATGATCCGCATCGCTCCGTGTAAAGCCGCCACCTCCGCGCCCTCGATATCCATCTTGATAATAGTCACATTTTTATCCAACAGAATATCGTCAAGCGCCACAGCCCCTATTCTCTGCTGCCCGTTCTCGCCATTGTTCTCAGTAACTGATGTCGCACAATTTCCTCTGACGTTTATCGAGAGTTCCGTTGTTTCTGACCATAACGCTTTTTCTATTATTTGAAAATCACGGCTGTTTCCTAAATTTGTTTTGATCAAGGAAATATTACTTGCATCGGGCTCCAGGCAGTAGGAATAACCTTTCCCCTGGCACCACTTAAAAAACTGTCTTGTCGTTGCCCCATCAAAACAGCCTGCGTCCACAAAAACCTCCTGCTTTCTAAATGGCAGTAATTCCTTCAAGTCAAAGTAAATGGCCTGCTCCGTCAACTGGTAAATGACGCTTCCTGCATCGATGATCCGCTCATCGGGAATACCATTGCTCTGTAACTGCTCTTTCATTTCCCAGAAATATTTAAAGGAGGACAGAACAACATATCCCTTCCCCTGAAATTTTTCCATATATCTCTGAAAATCAAGAAATGGTATCGGACTATCCTCCTTCTTAGCAGGATTAGTATCCACCATATATTTCCACTTCACTATCCCACATGTCTCTCTATATAAAATATTGCCCCACATACCAGCGCCAAAAATAGCGAGTTCATTCTTTTCAGACAATACAGCCAGATTATTCAGGAAATTCTTCCATACCGCTTTGCTTTTTACCGACTGATCAACCATTTTCTTCAAGAAATAAACATCCTGTGTCATACTGTAATTCAGCCTGTCAATATAAATTTCTTTTGATTCATCGTCCTGTAATCTTTTATAAATCTCCTGAATCTTTTCAATGTCACACAAAGTCCCTTTCCTCCAAATACAGATAAATATACCTTTCTGCTTTCTTTATAAACGTGACTGACTCACACCCCATATTCCCAATTCTCCTTCTCACCATCTGGCCATCTCATCAATTATATTTTCCAAGGCAATAACAATTCCTTTGTATCTGTCCTGTAACTGCCTGCAAATTGCGCCTGTATCATAAGCCGTAATAATAATGGCATCCACATCTGGAAACTCCTCTTCCGGACGGTATATTTTAAAATCATCCCCAAACTGTCCCACATAACGGTCAATTCCAAAAAGAAGAGCAATCCCCTCCTTCCTTAACTGAACCAACACATGCTTCCCCAATGCCGCCATACCATAAACTGCAACACTATGAATGCCCTTATCCTGAAAATATCTTCTGAAACTCACTTTATCTTCCTGTTCCAAAAACAGCCATTTATCGATCAACTCAAACAGACTCTTAAATTTCTGGACATTATCACTCAATGCGCTTATTTCCGCTTTTACTACTTCCTTGGCTTTCCCCTCCACGTTTGCTTTTTCCCAGCTATAAGAAGCATCTACGGCATTTTTAACAGCATTAAGATATTGGTATCCGTCCGTTATATCCGGCTCAAGATACATTCCTTCTCCCCACTCATTCCAGGCATTGATAAAAAGAAACTCATTATCCTCATCGATACTTTTCTGCACGAGCGCTTCCAACTGCCTCTCGAATATTGCTGGCGAAGCTTCCACCAGACACTCTCCGCTGGTTCCCCGCCTTGGCGTGTCATCATATCCTGAAACACCACAAAAGTACGTCTTACAGCCATAAACTGGTGCGGTTTCATTAATACAATTCCAAATATCATCATAAGAAAAACACCTTACGCCATTTCTTATCTGCGCTTTTCCATCAGAATTCAACTTATTAATACTGTTTCTCGGTTCATAAATGAGTGCGGCATCCAGATATGAGGTCGGCGCGTTCAACCTTGAACCAATCAGATATAGGCCTTCCAATCCTGCTTCCCGGGCTAATCTGCGCCAACAGTCCGTCATTTCGCCAAGCGGTTTTATATCGTTCGGGCTGTAAAAGACAAATACCGGCCTGCCATCCTTTTTGATATATCTATCATCCTTAAAAAAAGGCAAAAGATATGCAAAATGCTTTACCCAGTCCTCCTCTCCTCCATAATCCTGCTCTGCAAGTATTCCGTTTGCGACACCCGTCACGTCTTCCGTTTTCTTTTCATATTTTTCTGCCCAGACATTCCCTGTAAATCTGCTCCATGATCGAATCCATGATTCACTCGCCCAATTAAAGCAAAATGGCATTTTTATATCTTTCCATTTCAATAAGTTCTCAGCCGGTAGTTCCAACTCCTTTTTTCCATCCTTAAAATAATAGTGGTAGAAACAAAACCCGCCGATACCGTAATCCGCTGCCAACTCTGCCTGCCTTTCCATGGCCTTCTTTTGGCTGAGATCATAATAGTATTGGTTGAACGGCACCCTCGGCTGATTATGCCCGGGAAAATACGTCTCCGCAGTTTTCACAGTCTCCCAGTCCGTAAACCCTCTGCCCCACCATGAATTGTTGTCCTTTGTCTCATGAAACTGTGGCAGATAAATTGCCAGAATCCGGGGGATTTTTCTTTTATCCATTTTGCCTCCATAAAATTTCAATTTTCATACTTTCTCACCACCGCATACACAATCAGCGGATAATACTTGTCATTCGGTATAAAATCGTCTGGCTCCAAATCTTCACAGCATAAGCCATTCAAATGCGCGGTGACCGTCTTCACATTACCGTAACTTCCGACTTCCACAACTTCCACGCCCTTTTCCTGTTCAAATAATCTACGCAGAGCATCCGTATTGAAATTAAAACAACATCCATAATCGTCCATACACCGTTTCGAATTTTGAGAAATACCGGAGCATGTAATCAGTACACTTCCGCCGCGTTTTAACAGCCGCACAATATGGTGCGCCGCACTTTTTAAGTCAAAAATATACATTAAAGTCTGTGTTAATATAAAGCAGTCCGCTATCTCATCCTGAATTCCTTCCCCCGTCTCAAGGTTGCCCCGGAATGAAATACCCCCACCTTCCTTTCCCACATCCATAACAATTGCCTTTTGCAACCGTTCTTCCCCATACCGCAGAGAATAGATATTGTCTTCAATCTCGAGGACCTCTCCTCTGACTATTTGTTTATGCTCTTCCAGAATTTTTTCGATATAATACCGATCAACCGGAGTCCCTCTCTCCGTTCCAAACTGCCGGCTGACAGGCTCTGTCTTCATCTCCGCAATAGAATGAATTAACGGATAACGGCTTCGGTAAGCATCCCGCAGCAGACCGCGCCATTCATCTTCATTCCTGATTTCTATCGCCATACCGTCTTCCCGAACACATGAAAAATAATCTTCCAAAAATGTAATATGGCTCAGATAATGGCACAGAGCATCATCATTTTCAAAATATGGTTTCTCCATATAAGGAAACTGAATCCGTTCCGCTGATATACCTATCCGGCAAAGCTGTCTCCACATACTCACAAAATGTACCGACATCAGAAATATAGGAGTATCATCGTCTCTATTTAAATCGTCAGGATTGACCACTTCTATATCCCCATCCTGATACAACTCCCTTTTTCCCTTCTCCACTCTGTTATCAAGAAATTTTATAATATGATATTTTGTTTCCAGCGTTTCCTTTTTACATTCAAAATACTTTCCTGTTCCAAAAACAATAATGTTTTTCATAATCGCCCCTCACTGCCCCACTTTGCATTTCCGCGCTCACTCGTCCGCCTCCAGAAGTGTCCTGAAAGAAATAATATTCCGATATCCCATCTGCGACAGTTCCTCTTTGATCTCATCAAAATAGTAAACCGCCGTTACGACCACAGCATCCACATGGGACAGTCCGTTTTGTGGAATGTATACTGACAGCCCTGTTATTCCTGTGTCTTTTACTCTTTTATCCAATACATAGGATACCTCTGCCTTTGTATCCGCAAGTTCACGGCAAAGCAGCTGTCCCAGTTCTGCATAACCGTATACCGCTATTTGACGAAAATTCTGTTTCAACAGCGCATCAGCAACACATTTGCCCCTAATCTTCCAATCCATCCACTTTGTCAGTATCCAGTAGAACAATACGCTTTTCTGCCATTTCTTTTCCAGTTCTACCGTACCGCTCTCCAGATTGTCACCCGGTCTCATACAAGCATAGGTTTCAAAATAACATCCATCCGCCCGGTTCTGCAAAGCCCTATACTCTGCAAGAGATTTGGCCATCTTATCATATGGGAGGCTTGTCAGCTGCGACTGATGATGTCTGATCAGATTCATCTTTTTTTCCAAAACCTGCGTAATATCTAACGTATGCGTTGCTTCCAGCAGTGGGGTATGCACCTCATACAGATATATTTCCACATCGGTAATTTCCTGTTTTTTTAACGCCTTCTGCACGCTCATACATGCCGCCGTATGATCAGGATGATTGTCATGTATCCCTGTCACAAAAATCTTAGTGAAAAAACTCAGATTCATATTTGCAAGACAATCCGTATGCTGCATCAGACTGCCGTCCTCATAATCCAGCATTTCGTAGTCCCTGATACCCGCTTCCTGCATCCCGCTGATAAATTCCCGTTTTCTTATCTGTTTTTCAAGCTCAGGAGGCGTATCCCCCTGCCCCTGCCTTCCATCTGTAAGCACAACCACCTTGCAAAGCTGTGGGTACAATGCAAGAATCCCGCCTGGCCCGATACATTCGTCATCCGGGTGGGGTGCCACAATAAGCAGCCTGTCGTTGTCCCTGATTGTCAATGCCTGCATGATAATCTCCATTCCAAAATATTTACACGCCACTTCCCTCGCCACGGAAGTCATATTTCAAAAGCAGATTTTTGAGGAAAAAGTTCAGCAAGCGCCCTGTTGATTTCCGTTTTGATTAGCACAAAATCTCCCTCGCCCGTTTCGTTCAGACTGACAATCGGGTACTCTTGATTCCCGATAGCTTTCGCCACTTCCCGATAGTTGCTCTCATCGATAAGAAACATCTTTCCCCGATACTTATGCGGCACAAAATTTCCGGAACAAATCTGCCACATCGTAATCAGCCTCTGTGTCACATCCGAATAAGCGCGAAATTTATTATACGATGCTGTCGCAAGCGCTTCCGGTTCCTTCTCCCAGATTTCCCGTAACACTGATTTTTTCATAGGCATCGCCTCATGAGGATATACGAACGATTCAAAGTTATTCCAAAACTCCAGGTTATGATTCTGCTTCAAGCGCTCCCCATAAACCGGTGAGAACCACTTGTCCCGGTTCTTTTCAATGACATTCCTCTTATCAAAATTACGATTTAGCAGAACCATATTATTTACGCAGGCATAATTCATCTGCAGATCCATTCCCTTGTCAGCCTTCAATATAAAGTGTGTCTCGACCGCCTCCTCACAGGGCAGGTTGTCCCGAAAATAGTACGTCTCCGGTATTGGCTGTACAGGAAATAAATCATCGTTAAACAGGATGAAGTTCTCGCTTAATTCCTTGATTCGAAAATAATTCATCTCTATTACATTGGAATTAAAGGTCGGCAGAAAGTCCTCAGGGATATACTCCTCATGCTTGACAACTGCCAGTCTGTCACAGGAAGTATTCAGCCACTCCGGAATGTGTCCCCATGTGATGAAAAAAACCTTATGTACCCACGGCATGTATGCCTCAATCCCTCGGAAAAGATATTGCAGATTATCCCAGGATTCATAACGGACATCAGATGCCTTGTGTTCCGTATCATATTTATTTTTCTCCGCCTGCCATAACGGATCCCGGCTGTCTACCCAGGGGAGTACTAGATCAATCACATCATTTTTCATGATAACCTCGTTCCGTCAACCTAAGAAATATGGTAAGTTAGTTTAGGATAGTTCTTAACTCTCCACACAGACTATCTGTCACTTGAATTGTATCGTCTGCGTGAATACGCTTTTTTCATAATGGTTGATATATTTTTCCTCCCCGTTTATCCCACACACATATTCACCAAATTTTCTTTCCATTTTCTCATAAATCTGAAGATTCTCTCTCTTGATTCCTGCTTTTGTCACAAACTCTTCTTTGGACATCTGCGGCAGCAGATAAGCCGCAAACTTGTCATATAACTGATACACTGCCCTCCACAGAACATATTCATACGGAATGGGAAAGTCAAAAATCCATTCATAATCAAAATTCACAAGTCTGCCGCTCCGGTCTATTTTAAAATTGGAAAAGATTAAATCCGCGTTTGTGACCGGCAGACTGTACTCCCCATCAGGTGCCTGATTCCCAAATACGCGTGCAAATTCCTCTGTCATAGTAAAAGGAATCTTTTGTCCCTCTTCAGGCAGTAAATGTTCCTGTATCAGACTCCTTATTTTTTCGGCCATGACCTCTGCCGAATGTCTGTAGCGGTAAAAAGATGCGTCCAGATTCATGCCGTCTATATAGGCTGTCTGATACTGCCCATTTATAATCTCTCCACTAACATAATCAATTCCCGGCAAAATTCCCTTCCATTTCTTTTCATTCTGCAATAATATCTCAATATGACATACAGCGTCCTTATGTAGCGCTGATTTTATCACCCGTCCGCCTCCATCACCTGCTACTATACAGGTTTTCATCCTGTACTGCTTTTTTCTCAGCCTGTTATAGCGCGAAAAAGGAACCTGTATCTCCTTTTCTCCGCATATAAACAGAAACGAGTTGGAAAAATAATCAAACATGGAGTCCGTACATATCTGGTCAAAAGCCGCCGCGTCATTAAAATTATAAATACGGCAATCCGCATAATCTCTTTTGTAATACCTGATGTCACCGGCCTTCGGCAGCATATCCTCACTGTAAATCACATCCGGCAGTTTATAGTCCGAAGCCGGATAATAAAATGCCACATCTTTTATACCCACCTCATCCAAGATTTTCACAATTTCGGGCTTGGAAAAGGTTCTCGCTGCTTTTTCCCCAACATAATCATTGATGCTGCTATACATATTTGCCGTATGATCCTCCGGCGCCCCGTTAAAATACTTCAACCCCATTTTATTTTCAATGGCTACTATTATTTTTCCACCAGGCTTTAAATATCCTTTAATCTTTTGCAACATGAAAATATAAGGTTCGTCACCGCCAACATATAAACCTGCATATTCCCATACACCAATCAGGGTAATATAATCATATTTTTCCTCTATCTTAATATCTTTAAAATTTCCTACTTTTATTTCTATATTATTTCGTTCCCGGTTGCGTTCCGCATTGATTAGTGAACGCTTCTTTGAAAGTTCAATGCATGTTACTCTTTTCACTTTTCTGCTGAATAACCCGGTCAGTGCTCCACAACCGGAACCGATTTCCAAAAGGCTGGCATCCGAATCAAACGGATACCATTCCAGAATATTTTCCCTGATATCCGAAAGGTGATACAAAACAGCCCACTGCCTACTGCTCCTCAACAGCTGCTCATTCGTACCATCCCGAAATGCCTCCAAAATGACATCCTCGATATCCCCATCTGAATAGCTGTCCTCGCCTGTATAAAAAAAATCATCCAAAACTACGTTCCCTATTTTTTCTTTCATATAAATTCCTCATTATACTCTAATATAACTGTTCCATGTCTTCACAGTTTCAATAAAAACTCATTTAAAAATATCTTCGTCAATAGTACTTTCAATAAGGGCAATAATCTGGCTGTGGTATATTTCATCATCCACTTCCTCCACTTCCGCAGGCGGGAGCTGTGAAACATACTTTGTGGGGTTAGGCACCTTTTTCCCCACACCCGCAAGATACCATTCATAATCCATATCCATCTGCCCCATATCAACCACCTGGTGCCCGCTGTTAATCAGATCATAAGCAAGCACCTTCCCGGTCGGCCCCAGGACACATAAAACCAACTCATCCCTTATCAGGACTTTCGCCGTATCCAATATTTCCTGATACTTTGCATACGCATTTTTTGTCGGGCAGAGGATTCGTTTGAGCGATTTTACGTTGTCAAGCAAATCATTACCCTGCCCTGTTCTTGTCTGCGCTCCCTCAATTAAAATAACGTCTCTGTCCTGCCAGATTCTTTTTACGAAAGCTACACGCCTCGCCGTCCCCGATTTGTCTTTGTATGGATAGTAACATTTAAACAGATACGCATTATAGTAAACCTTGTCCAATCTCAGCAGCGAAAGATGCCTCGCCCTAGTTTCCTCTGTCATATATCCACGTATTCCGTCTGCTATTTCCTCAGAGTACAAATCCAGATTCCCATAATTATCGGCAATGCCAATCAAAATATTTTCCTGTTCTGTCTGTATAACCTCTTTTAACCGGCTTCCCAAATCTTTGTCATACTTTTGAAAATTGACACGGTCATTCCCCGCCATCAGTTCAAATTCACCATCTCCAAATCGGATCAGGGAACATTTTTCATTTATAATGCGGTTTACTGCCTCTTCCCCGCTGTGTATGATCGGAAATTGATACCCACTTTGCTGTATTTTATCTGCCACCTCATATCCCACATTATTCAGACGGATGCCTGCCATTCTTTCCAGCTCTTCCAGACGCGTTTCCAGAATATCAATCTTCCAACCTTTTAAGTCAAAAAAGGCTCCTATCTTTTTCTCATTCTGTGCACCGTCAAAATAGAAAATAACTTTATCCATATTGATTTCATGTTTGCGGAGCTGATATTCAATTGCTGCATAGTTTATGACCGTGACTATGATATAATCAAAATCATCCCGCACATCCTTAAATCGGAATATCGTCTTTCCATCAAAATATTGTCCGAAATATTTCGGATCATTATCAATAAAGCCACTTATTTCTTCCGTCCTAATATAGTTGCGCAAAGCTTTCTGATATCCCTTACCATTTCCCCAAAAATAAAGTCTCATGTCTTTCTCCAAACTTATATTTAATTACTATGTCCAATAGCGTGTTTTTAACTGCGCCTCGCTGAATCTCTGATTACCGCTTCCCACAATCTATCATATACATCCACAGACGGATTCCCTTTTGTATACCTATAAACTTGTTCACGAAGTTCTTTTTGGAACTGCTTCACGGCAATAAGTACAGGTCCATCATAATCTCTTAATATTTCTGGAGAAAAAATTTTGCTTCCCTCCCACTCAAATCCCCATTTTTTACTATCATTGTCAACAAAAAAAGGAATCTCAATATTACAGTTTCTCAATACTGTATGTAATTCTCTTCCCCAATTTCCTGTTCCGAAAATAACAATTCCTCTACTCAATTTGAAAAACGTGCGCTTCAATACTTCTATTATCATTTCCGGATCATATCGGCTGGTATACAACAATCTGCTTCTGTTGTACAATTCCTCCGCTATATCTCTGTTTAATATTTCACTGGGACATCGACCCACATATTCCAGTTGAATTTGATATGTCTCTTCTATACATTCCCTTTTTTTGATGCTACTAATGCCAGTCGTTCTAAAATTAGATAAAATACAGTCTATGCGCTCAAAGGCAGCTCCCTTGCTCAAGAGGCGTAAAGTCAGTTCATAGTCAGCCGCTATTGCATAACTGATATCAAACACTCCATATTTCCGATAAGCATTCCGCTTCACAAACATAGCCGGATGTGGTGGAAGAATCGAATTTCTTGTACAACTCCTTTTGTTCCCATTTGAATCAATTAACCAGATTTCTCCAAATACTACGTCAGCATTACTCTTTTCAAAACAGTTTACTACCTTCTCTACTGCATCCGCCTCATACCAATCATCGCTGTTTATAATTCCAATCACATCACCTGATGCACGGGAAATCCCCTTGTTCATGGCATCATAAATACCCTGATCCTTTTCACTAATGTACTGTAACCGGTCACCGAACATTGGGCGGTATTCTTCAATAATCTCTACTGTCTGATCAGTAGAACCGCCATCCACAAGGATATATTCTATATTTTCATAGGTTTGCTTCAAGATACTTTTTATGGTATCCCGTATAGTCTTCTCACTGTTTAAACAGGGGGTAATGACAGATACTTTTATACTCATCTTTTATCTCCTGGTATTGAAAAACCCATTTCATGAATATGTCTGCTAAACCTCATACAAAACATCTTCCAGCGAAATAATTGGGCAATCTACTTTTTCTGAAAGTTTTTCCTCTATTTCATCAAAAAAAGTAATTGCTGTAACCACGATTGCATCAACCTTGTCCAGATTGTCCTCCATTGAAAAGATATTTAATCGTGAGTAGATTGTATCTGCATTTCTGTCAATTCCGTATGCCACATCAATTTCCGTATCTTTTAGTTCATCAATCAACGTCTCTCCTGCATAACTCATTCCATAGACTGCAATCTTCTGATATCCGTTTCTCTTAAAATACTCTGACAGATTTTTGCCTTCCTGCTTTGCCTTGACCCACTGATTCATCATGAGAAAAAGTGCCAAATGTTTATCCGACATGGCCTTTATTCTTTCCTTTTCTTCTTTTATAGTCTTACTTACAATACCTGCTCCCAATACTGCTCCTGTCAATGCTGATAAAACTGAAATCATTCCCTTATTCATTTCCCTTTTTCTCCTTGCTAAAATGAAAATTTTTTTGGTCAGTTACTTTTTCATATATACTGATTAACTGGTTCAAATTCTGTTCCCGATCATATAACTGTCTGGCTCTTTTTCTCGCCCTGAATGATATCCTTCTGACTGCATCATCGTTTTCAAATATGTATTCTATCCCCCTAGCCAGACTACTGACCTTATGACCCGAATATAAAATCCCCTCTTTGCCATGCTGTATCAGACTTGGAATTCCTCCTACATCTGCTGCTACAACCGGTGTCCCCAACAAAATTGCTTCCCCAATAGAGTTGGGCGAATTTTCCAGTAAAGATGGCATAACCATTACATGCACCTTGAGCATCCTCGCTTTCACCTGTTCAGCAGAAAGAATCCCTAGAAAAATAATCTTTTCCGTCATTTCATATTTCTTCAATAATTTCTGTATATAGCGACCATATCCATCTCCTGACTGCAAAAATTTCCTTTTCCCAGCCACATATGCAACTGCCTGTGGATACTGCTGCAGGACTTTGCGAAATGCCTTTATAAAAATATGCAGTCCTTTTATTGGATAATTGGCCTGTGAAATATAAATTGAATATCTTTCAACCCTGTCTATATTCCACCTTCCTTCATAAAACGGTTCTCTCATTGTTTCACTACAGTAAAAATATTGGCATCCGGGATTTATTGCTTTGATACACTTTTTATCCCAATCTGTTCTTCCAATGACATTTACCGCTTTCTTCAATATTTCTTTTTCATTCTTTCCTCTTCTGTAAAACTGGTATTTTTGAGATAACAGGCTGTTCCAACCGCCGGAATCCGAACGTCCAAAAATGCAATTTATTAATGGAATTCCTTCCATATAAACCTTTGCCAGTTCCGAAATCAGCCCCTGTGTAGATACTATAACATCTCTTTTATCTCGCACTGTCCGCATACATTCTAATGAATGGGCAAACTCTGTTCCAAATATATGAATTATATCAGGCTGAATTTTTCTTATAATACTATTGATTGTTTGTTGCCTATCCCCCGAAAATTCATAACCCTTCCCACCATTACTATAAAATCCCCAGAAAGATATATTATTTATAGTTGTATGGTATAGTTTCGTATTTTTACTCTGTGGAAATACATAATGCAGCTCTATATCTTTCTGTTCCCGAAGCTGATCTGATATTCCCTGAAGCCATCCTTCACCGCATATTTTTACCCCAAATTCCAGCCGAATCTCCGGGAGCGGTGTATTACAAAGCCACATTATTTTTTTCATAAGCTTCCCTGCCTTATCAGATGGGTTCTCGTAACGCAACATTTCTGCAGCTGTTCACAAATTTCCATAAAATAGCGATTGTACACAATAAAATCCATATCCCTGTATTTCTCACAGGCATAATCAGGGCTCAATACAGGTATCGCCGATATTTCCCCCTGCTTCTGTAATGAAATACTGTTATCACATACCGCTACGATTTTATCTGCCAGTTTCATTTGTTCCATTCTTTCCAATAAACGCCCCAACATGGAACCACCGCCAAAAATAATAATTCCTTTCGCTTTCCTTAACTGCTCATCATAATTCAGGCTCCCAATATATATCATCTCCCTATTTCCCTTCCCAAAATATTTTTATCTGTTTCTGAAACTGCTGCAAATCCCAATCTCTTACAATTTGTCGTGGAACCTGATATAAATCATCATTTGGCTTCCATATCCCCGGTATGTTAGCCGCCGCCTTAGAAAATCCTAAACTTTTACACACGCTGATCGTATCTTCGTTATAGTCTGAAACGCTTCCAAATGGATAGGACATCGTTAAAACCTGCCTCCCTAAAATTTCCTCCAGTTTTCGTTTAGCCATCTGTATTTCATTCTGCTGTTCTTCTATCGACAATTTTGATAATACAGGATGACTCACTGTATGTACCCCAATCTCAATCTGAGATATATCTATGCTCTCTAAATCTTTTGTCATGGCGCATGCATTTTCTACCCGCCCATTCTCTGTATATCCATTCCATTCCTGTAGCTGCCACATCCATTCATTTCTCTTCTCAGTACCTGTCAGCTTCATCAGCCAATGCATCGTATTATATAAATCTTCTCTCTGTTCAAAAGTGCCTACATCCCAAGTACATTCAAATAATTCATCGGATAAATGAAATGTCTTCTGATATTTCTTATCAACCAGAAGGTTTCTTTCCAATTCATCCCACCACATTTCCCGTTCTGTATCAATGTTTTCAGTCGTCACAAAAACAGTAGCCGGAATTTGCAGTTTATTCAGAATAGGTGCCGCTATAAGAAAATTATCCCTGTAACCATCATCAAATGTAACACAGACAGCTTCTCCTTCCACGCTTTTCCAGTCATCCGCAAATCCTATCATATTATAGTTCTCTTTTAACCAGCCCATCTGTTGCTCAAAATGTTCCGGCGTAACAGACAGCAGCTGCACATCTCTTTCATATGGCCTCACTCTATGATATAACAGCGTCAGCACCCTTCCCATATCGTAAATTCCTCCTATTAATCTGAATACTATTTCCTCAAAATCACACAAATTGATACCGGATAGTCCACATCCGAATACCCTAATTCTTCTTCCTTCAGTTCCTCCGCCGCCACCCCATACAACAGCGCACAGGCTGTCTTTACATTGCCGTATACGGACATCGCATAATTTTCCCCAAACGCCGACTCTTCAATCAGTCTTTTCAGAGATGCCGTTGTAAAGCTCCAGAAATGTCCCCACTGATCCATATCATATCTTGAGATTTGTGTAATTCCCCCAGTAGTAACCAGGGCTGTCCCACCTTTCCGCAACATCTTATACAGATTGGCGATGACCTGTTTACAGTCATAGATAAAGGGAAGCGTCTGTGATAATATAATACAGTCCACGGCATCCTGAGGTATTCCCTCTCCTGTCTCAAGGTTGCCCTTAATAACCCCTTCCTTTTCCAGATTCACATGCAGTATATGGGATACCGCCCTCTCTACGCCAAATCGTTTCGTGTAGGTATCCTCAGCAATCTCCAAAACATCTCCCCTAATCAGTTTTCTATTCTGATTGAGCCAATTTTCTATATAATATCTGTCCACAGGCGTTCCTCTGGGAAACCCAAACTCCCTGTTCAACGGATTGACAGATGCCCGCTTCACCAAAAAGGAGGCGTCCGCACGATCCCTCTCCAATTGCTTGGAAAGGTTCTGAAGTATCTGTGCTGAATCTATCCTGTATTTTCTGGTCTTATCCTCGTAATAGATATCACCTTACAGAATACAGAATCTGCCGTCCTCGTCATTGATGATTTTCTCTTCATATGTATATGGTATAAATACATTGGGAAAAACAATCCTCGAAGAATCAACTGATAATTTCTTCAATTCCTCCCATACTGTGTAAAAATCACAAACCATAATCACAATGGGAATGTCGCACATTGCTTCAGCAGGCTTAAGGACTGGAATCGTCTTTCCATCTAACAGCTCAATTTCGCCCTCTTTGTGATTATCCAGAACCGCTTCGATATCATAATTTTCTAAGATACCGGACTGCTTATTTTGAAAGTACCGGCCGCAGCCAAAAACATATACCCTCTTCTTATCCATTTTTAATCTCTCCCGACTTTCCCTTCCGCATCACAATATCTCACTGCCTATCCTTATTCTATCCTGCGGGATATCATACTCATATGTAAGCATCTCTGCCACACGCCGGCATTCCTCTATATCCTGGAGCATGATTATAATCTTTTCATACGGATATCCTGCAATCTCTCCTGCCCTGATAACTTTTCTGCCTGCAAAATATCCCTCTTTTACCCTGTCCACAAAAGCCTCAATATAATAGTTATCACATATGTATTTTTCATTTTTTATAAAAAAGTGTCCCAATCCATAGATGATTACGTGTGGTTTTGACTCGTCCGTATTGTAATTCGTATAATTACCAAAAAATCCAATCCATGCCTTCTTAATATTTTCTGCAGCCACCGCCTCGTCAGGAAGCGCATATTTTTCTTTCTTACCTATTGCTAAATCGACCGCAAATCTGTCTGTTTCCCCACAATTAACGCCTGTACCATCGAACCCTATATTTTCAATAAGGGAAACATACGGCGCAACGCACAATCCACCTTCTTCTATTACCTTCAAAGCCCAATAGACCGCCCATGAATCATTTTTTCCATTCATCCGGTCAATAAACTGTCCTTCCAAATCGCTTCCCCATGCCGCCAGACAAATAGATTTTTCCTTGTCATTCTTTATTCTGTTTAGGATATCGTTATCAATCGCATATTGTTCCCATCTGTCTTTCCATGTACCCCATCCCCAGGAAGAGATACGGCCTGTAAAATAGATATCATACTGATTCTTAGTCACATTAATCGGCCAGCCAAATCCTCCTATACTATATACTCGCTTATTATCCTGATATTTTTCAAAACACTGTCTCATAAAACGAAGGAAATTGGGTGTCGGTACACAATCATCTTCCAAGACTATCACTGCATTATTTTCTGCTAATACATAATTAATTCCATCTATGATTGAACGTGCCAGTCCTTTATTTTTTTCTGCTGGAAAATAATTTACCTTACACCAGTCAATATCTTCTATGACTTTCCGGGATGCTTCCCACCCGATTCTGTCTTTCTCCGATTTCAGACCGTCATGAAAAATATAGAGTTCTTCCACCCCATCATTTTTCTTTAGGCCTTCCAGTGTTTTTTGTAAATGTATACCTCGATTGTATGCGAATACAGCTATTCCTGTTTTCATTTAGTACCCTTCTTTGATATCAAAATACAATTTTTATTCCAAACATTATTTATTTGTGTGTAACTATCAGATGTCCTGATAGATTACAGTCCTGTTGTACTTACTTACAGCCTGATACCCCTTTTGCTTCATATAAGTATGAACCGCTGAGTTTATAACATCTTCCATATTCATTTTCTGTTCAATCAAAACAATTGTAGGCCTGTATATATCCCAATTATTAGAGTTCAATACACGCATCTCAGATCCTTCCACATCAATATCCAAAAAATCTATCTTTGTCACATGATATTCCTCAAAAATGGAATCCAAACGCCTTGTAGCTATAAGCTGTGTTCCTTTAATGGATGCTGCATCTGCCAGATCTTCACAAAAGGTATTAAGTGCACCTTCCTCAAATGTATAATAGGATAATTCGCCGCCGGTTTCTGATATCCCACAGTTCAAATTGATATCGAGAGTTCTTGTCCATATAAATTTCTTATATCCATCAACATTAGGTTCAATATTAATTCCGCGCCATCCCCTTGTATATGCCCATTGCGTATTGGAAAAACGCATAGGATGATAAGCGCCCACATCAACATAAAAGCCATCCTTTTTATCTCCAAAAAATTCCCTCAAAAACATCTCTTCCCCATCTTGTGAATGTACGGAATAAGAATACATTTCTGTTGCTTTCTTTATGGCATTGGTTACGGCATCATAATAATAGATACAGTGCAATGGAATTCCATTCTGTATACATTGTTCCAGGACTTCATCTAACTTAGTCAATGTTATAATAATTCTTCCAAGTTCCCCTTTTTCATATAAATTCTTTATATTATCAAAGGATAAAACTTTTAATTTATGAATGACTTTTCCTTGCTTTTCCGTGTCATTATCGCAAAAGAACCAATTTTCATGTAATAAATCTCTATTGTTTGCAATAAATAATTCTCCATATTTACCAGTCCCAAATAATATAATCTTTTTCATATACACTAAATTGTCTCCCTTTCAATTAACTGGAATATTCCTATACCCATTTTTAGTAATTCTATATTGTCATCTCATAAATTCTTTTACCTGCATCTATATTGACATTACTATACTCGGTTAATAAACTACCCCGAAAATCACATATATAGTTTACAAATCTGCTCAAATCCACCCCATACATGGGTATCTCCTTTATCATATTTCCTTTCTTGATTCTCATATCTTCTACAAAGTTAATATCAAAATCAAATAATATTTCCCTTTCTTCCACATCATTATGAATCACGAGACGATCATCTGACATGACAATTAAATCCTCATAATCACCCAGAAAAAGAGGGAAAAAAGCAGGATCAAAATATATATATTTACAGTTCCCAAAATCTGGCACATTCCCTACAAGAGGAATCTTCACTATGCAATTCTTATCATAGAAAATAATGATCAAAACACTGTGAAAGCAAATACATCTTAAAAATTCAATTTTAAACTCCCCCATAACCTGATGCATAATTGCTGAAATATCATACCGCTCTTTACATTCTCCCTTTTCCGATAATAAATACAATGTACCATCATTCCCAATAATCCAGATACACTGACAGCCCTTACATCCTGCTATTAATTCTGTTGCAAAATCAAACATATACTCCCATTGACTATATGTCTGCTTTTCTAAATCAAACGCCCATGTCAAATCCTTTTTTTCCGATATTGTTAATATTGTGTTATTTATTCTAATTGGAGGTACTAAATACCAAAGATCCTTGTCTAAAATCTTATTCATTTCATATATATCAATTACTTTTTCCAAATCCATATCTACCTGCACCACCCGACCGAAATCAGATGATACCAGATATAAATATTTTCCATTTACGACACCACCCGAATATCGTGATTTATCGCATCTATATTCCATAACCTGGCGCATAATATTTTCCTTTAAGTCATATATCGCAATGTTATGTGCGTTCCATGGTACAAAAAAGAGTTTATTTTCATAACACAAAATCTGTGAATGTAACTGATATTCATTTTTTTCATTTTTAAAACAATCAACAAAATATGCTGTTCTGGTACTTGTATCCACTTTAACTAACCCATTACATTCCAACAGAGAAATCCAAATATTTTCTTCTGCCTTTACAATGGTGCCAGTCCAAAGTATATTTTTTTTCATGTTTTCTGTTGACATCAAATTATATTCCATCATGCCTTCCTATTTATTTCACGTGCTTCCTTCCCAGAAACAAGCGGTATATTGAAGCAAGCAGTTTTGTTTAATAAAACACATTTAAATATCTTATATAAAGCGTATATATCTTTTATAATACCTTTAAAACAGCTTGAACTCTTCCAAATATCATTGAGCAACAGATTAGTAACGTTTCTTCCCTGCTTACTGTTTATTGCATCTGACACTTTCTCGTCTTTATATTTTAATTGCTGACAGCTTTTAGCAGCCGAAATATAATATGCGTTCTTTTCTATTGCCTTATATGGTTTTCCAGATTTCCAGTTGTATAAATCTGATAATGTCTTCTCTACGGATTGGGATTTTTTAAATACGGCTCCATTTTTAATCCTTTGATCCAGCTCCTGAAAATTACAAATATCTATAACATATGTGGAATCCCCCATTTTCTGCCAGTCAAACTTATAACTGGTCGTTTTCCCGCTGTCATACATCTGTATTGTCGGTATATCATAAATATATGCCTCCCAGTTACAGGTCGAATTATAATGTATCATCGTGTCAACACAACCTAATATCATTCCAACAGGAACTGATTGTCTTATTAGAAATATGTTGGGATAATCTGATAATTGATTGTAGCATCTGACCCTTTTTTCTATTTCAATAGGATGCAGTTTTACCACGATTCCCATATCCGGATTATTTTTTGCCAGAGAAATAATCATATTGATATATTTTTCCCTGAACTGATACTCTGCCGTAATTGATTCTTGCGCCTTTGCAATTTCCAGAGCAGATCTTTCATGAAGGGGTTTATCGTCACCAAAGTATCCTAGTGCCTGGTAATCCGTTATACTTCTGTCTGCAATCAAGAAACCTGTGATAATAAGAATATTCTTCTTATACTGCCCCTGCCATTTCTGCAAGGCTTCATAAATATTGTATTTTTTAAAACTATTGATTACTTTATCCTTTTCATACCATACATATCCGGTTGATTTGACTCTGTTTTTACTTGACACCTTACCGCTTTCATATAAAGCTTCACCTAATATATTCCTGGTTTTTTCTCCCCACATTAAGTAATAATCAACCAACTCTTTTGCATAAGTATTATAACCAATTACCGTCTTAACCTCTTCAGGTGTAAAAACGTAATACCCTTCCGTACTCATACTGATTACAACTGCTCCAGTCACTATCTTTAACACTGTAAGATAATTAGAGGCATAAAAATCTCTTGGCGGAATAGAGACAATAACATCTGGCATAAAATGTATTGTCTCCAGAATACTGGAGTAGAATTCTCCACTCCTAATCTCAGCCCCAGGACAAATCTTTCTAATTTGCTGCGATATCAGAGAGATTATTTCATATTCTCTTTCTTTCACATGATACAGAAACATTATCTTTTTCAATTTCTATCTACCCCTTTATGCTGTTTTGTTCCAAGAGAATAATTTTCTATTTTCCCCATGTACTACGCAATTGTAAATGTAGGTCTCCAAATTCCATCTACCTTTTTAAAAAGATCTTTATTAACATGCCTGTCCAGCACTGTATCAAACTCTTTTTTGTCCATCTCATAATAATCAAGAAATACCGGAATATTTTCTTCAGGATATTCCCCATCATACTTCGTTACAATATCAACAGCCTTTTCACGAGTCAATCTTCCTGCCCTTATGTCAATACAAGCATCCTGAAGTGCTCGTCCAAACCCAAATTTCAAATACATCATATAGGTATGCAGTTCATATAAAGGCGTATCAAGCTGTCCAAAATCCGTATACGTTCCTGTATTTCTTCCCTGATGAATTTGCATTCCATAATTTTTACTTGCAAATTGATAATGCACATATGGATCCCAGTTCTCATAATAAGACCAATGCGCAACCTTGAAATCCGCTTCTTTAATCTCCTGTCTGGATGGAAACAGCCAGAGACTCATTTCCCCTTCTGAATAATCTTTTTGAACGAAGCTTCTTGGGTCATTACCTTCTACGTAGATTTTTATTGCAAAATCCATGTCGTAATATGGGACAAACCTCATTTCAGTCAGTCCCCCATATTCTGTTTCTCCCTCCTCTCCAAACATAATAAGAGGAATCTTAAAATCAACAGCCAAACGGAACATTACTGAATTTAAACACGATGTCCAGCTTAACATTGGACGACCCTGTTCGACAAATCCAAACTTATTAATTTCTCGTGCAATCTTTGGATTAGGCGTAATCTTAATATTATCGTATCCATAATCCAAAAACCTCTTTAAATTCTCCTGAATGAGTTGCGTTTCCAATGGCGGCGTTATTGTAACTGTAAGCACATTTAATCCAAACTCATTTTTCATCTTATCAGCCACATACGTTGAATCCTTTCCACCACTGACAGGGACGATACAATCGTATCGTTGTTTACCTCGAATCTTTGCACATAAGTCCTGTAATTCCTTATACCTCGATTCCCAATCAATCTGTTCTTTCTTCATTTCATTCCATTCACATGCCGCGCATACTCCATTTTCATCAAACTGCAGTCGGGGTCTGGTATCCATCATGATGCATTTCTTACAAATCTTCATTTCTTCCTCTCTCCTTATATAACCTTTTCATTTGAAATTTTATATACTCAAAATCATTTACTTACTTCCATACTTTTCTATAAATTTATCAATTGGTAAATAGAAATCCTCATATCTTTCCCTTATCGCCTCATCCGTCCAATCCCACCATGCAATTCGATTTAATTGCTCGATTTCATCTGGTGAATATCTATATTTGATTATTCTTGCCGGAACTCCGACTACAACTGCATAATCCGGAACATCCTTTGTGATAACTGCTCCGGCTCCAGCAATCACGCCATTGCCGATATTGGCGTAATTTACCACCAATACATTCTGGCCAAACCACACATCATTTCCAATATGTATCCTTCTGTGCTTTACCATGTACTCTTCTTTGGGCTGTACGCCTTCAAAATACCAGGGAGCCCCCTCAAATTCGCTATAGTTCACGAATTTTTCGAATGTACACCCGGCTTCAAGCATTGGATGGGTAGTAATATATTTCATTTGATGATTGCCTTCGACATTGACACCTGCCGCAAAACTGCAAAACGCTCCAATCGATTCTATATAATAATGGTTTTTGCAGATTGGACCATAGCTGTATTTTCCTATTTTTGTTGGAAATTCGGCTTCTTCTTGTCTATCTTCAAAAAATTCAGCTATGGATCTTTTTTCAAAATATTGCAGAATATCATTTCTTAATGTTTCATATATAGCGCTATTGGAACAGGCTAAAATAACACAATACTGCCCGCAGTCTATTTCCCTGCAAAATGCCAATTCTTTTATTTGGGGATTGTATCTGCACAAACGATTATCCAATATGTATTCTTCTGATATACCATATACATTATTTAATATGGATTTCACCTTCATTCCCACATCACCAAAAGGGAAAATAATGAATTTTCTGAAGCCTTCATCCAGTTTTTGTTCAATACACCTTTTTATTTGATTTACCATGATAATGCTTTTCCTCTTACACGCCCCTTCAGTCTGCTCCCAAGGTTCACTATCGGAATACAGAACGATGGTGCTTCTACAATACCGCTGGAGGTATTTTTTACTAATTTAGGCTTGACTTTTCACAGTTGGTCTCCATTAAGATCTTGATTTAATCACTATATCAGGGCTCTGTCCAAAAACAATACTATTGTCAGGCACATTACCATTGATCACATATGTATTTGCAGCTAAAATGACATTATTTCCAATCTTAGAATTTCCTAATATTTTTGCTCCCGAAAACATAGTCACATGTTCTCCGATAACTGGGTAAAATAGTTTTCCTTGATGTCTGCTCCCACCAACAGTACATCCCTGATAAAAGAAAAAATAATTTCCATATTCTGCACGCCCCATAACGGAACCTATGGGATGCTCACAAGACCATACTTCTGGTAGAATTACCTCATAAAAAAGTTCGATTGAATGAAGCATCTTATTCAGATAATATACTTTATCAGCAATATTTACCGCCCCAATACCATATAATAAACGACTGACCCAATAGAGATAATTACAATACATTACACTGTTATAAGGATTTAGATGCTTATCATAATATTTATTATCAAAACCTGCTAAAGCGTTGACTGTCTTATTCTCCGCCTCTTTTAACAGATTCCCTTGAAAAATAACTTCTTCTTCCTTCTCAGAGAGCAAAAAATTATTTTTTAATTGATGAACCATTAATATTTCAGCTTTCATAACTCCTGATATCCAAATATCTCCCTTTCTCCCAATAGTATCTGGTCAGTATTTCCATAATCTCAAAATCCTTTTCATTATCAATGTCCAACACAACACTATCCTGCATCTTCCAAATCAATGCAAATCTGTTTTCTTTTCTCATATCCAGCAGATAACTTCTGTCATAAACGTATATTGATGCATTCATATCAAAGCACTCTGGCGCTTGCTGTCTTGCCGTATAATCAGATTGAATTACTCTGTCATAAAAGCCCTCTTCATTTTTACAGACCATATTAAAATATGGACTTCTTCTTGATTCCACAACACTGTAAGCAAAATTGCATTTATCATTTAAAACCACTTTATTGATTGTTCCCACAACATCTTCCAGATTCCTTAACGGAGCAGTAATGTCCAAATCAACTGCTAAATCATATTCGCATTGCTTAATTCTTCCTGCCTTTATCCAGGTATCCCGGATAACATCTCCCTTTGCAACAATATCTCCTGCAAGATTGTCATCTCTTTCTATAAAAAGAAATTCTATTTTTTTACACTCAATCTGCTGTAATAATTTATCACTATCTGTATTTACTGCTAAATTAATTCTGTTTTGACTGCTTTCATATTTTTTTAGATATTTCTCATATATTTCCAAGGTATAATATACAAGCGGCTGTCCACAGAAGGTTCTTACATTTTTCCCTGCAATGCCTTTAGAACCCGCCCTCGCACATATTGTAAATAATATATTCATTACCCGCTCCTTACATTAATGCAACTTTTAATGTGTCATAAGCATTTGCTATGGTATTTATATTTTCCCGCCCTTTATCTATACAATCTAAAAAATATTGCATTTCCTGAAGGTAGAAATCTTCTGCTTCAAATTGCTTTTTCTCTACTAACTCATTATTTTGATACTTATATATCGTATTAGAAACTAAATCCACATCAATCCGCCTATCGTTCGTAAACATCTGTAAAATGCGTTCTGTTTTATGCCCGATATAGTCCAAATGTATTTCCAAAAACATGTCCTGATATTGTGCTATGTATATGGATACATCTTCACTGTCTATTTCCAGATCAGATACATGACCTTGCATATGCTCTGATTTTAAAGGCCTTCCAAACAGATATATTGCATAATCCCATTCATGTATTAAATCTTTGCTCACACCTCCTCCCATGAATCTTTTTGCAGAATATATCCCTCTGTAATCCATATCCTTTCTCCATGATGGCAGATAAGACGTGGATATTATTCTGGATGACAAAATTTTCTCCTCTGCTATAATGTTTTGCTTTACATACTTTATTATGCTTTTGTGTCTTAATGGACAGGCTACGTAGTACACACCTTCCCCACTTAAAGGCAATGTATCTAAATCGTAATTAAGCGAATCGAAGACCGGCTTCTCTATAAACATGTGTCTGGTCTTAGCAATCACATGTTTTATGGTGTCATAATGATATAAAGTTGGATTTGTGATAAATATAACATCATAGTCATTTGGCAAATTTTCAAAACTATAATACTGATGACATATTAAGCGGCTTATATCCTCCGGCAAAGTTTCATGAGTATGCCTCAGCGCATCAATCTGATACCTGCTGCCGCGCTCCGTCAATATCGCAGTCAAATTTTTTAAATGTCTTTTTCCAATAGATCCAAGACCTATAATACAGACTTTCAAAACGCCACCTTATCTTTCAATTTCATCAATTACAGCTATGATTTTTTTATCCTTCTCAAAAGAATACAAAGGTTCCTTTCCATTTATCACGTAAAAAAAATCCTCTATCTCCTTCATATATGCATATTCGTTAACAGATTCACTGTATCCGTTTTCACGAATATACTCTCCCGCAGGAATTTGGTCTAACACCCCGGAGATAATATTTTTTTCATATAAAGTTTCCGGTGTACCATCCCATCTGATATATATATCTTCATTGAAAATTTCTAATTTCCTCACTGCCTGTCTACTCACAACATCTATTGCCAAATTGCCAAAATTTCTATTTTGGTGTTCTATCTGAACGAGATAGGTATCCGGAAAGTCTATTTCTAAATCAGTTAACTTTGTCTTTAATACATGTACTGTTTTTATTTCCCCAAAGGTATACCATATCCACGGTAACTCGATGGATAATAGTTCCCGACATCCATTCGTATTTCTATTGCTTACAAAAAAATCCTTCAGATCATCCCATGGATGCCAATCCGGAAGGTATTGTCCCACATGATACTGATATACACATGGTCTCCCGTTCTCTTTTATTTTTCTATTAATAATCTGCATCTCCTGCTTATACAGTGCGGTAGATGAGAGAAACAGCACTCTTTTTCTTTGTTTGGCGAGTTTTATATTTTCATCATACAATTCATCCATTAAATTAATTTCCGAAAAAATGTGAAGATTATTTTCAAGGCACTCTTTAATAATTGATGCGTGAGATTGTGGTGACGTGCATACAAACGCGCAATCAAATCCTTTTGGGATATCAGACAATGCAGGAAAGCAATTTATTTTGTATTCATCAGCCACATATCTTACTCTGTCAGCATTTTTGTCAATTCCTATAATTGTCGCTTTTTTATAAAGTTGCTTTATCAGTCTGATTCTTCTTCTACCCATGGAACCCAAGCCGATAACACAAATTTTCATATCAGTCTTTCCAATCTCTCTCAATAAACTTTTTAAAAAGTCTCTCGTCTTTTGTTAATTCCATTATGCCATCGATGCTTTCCTTTGCTCGAATGGCAGCACTTCCATCACCAAATATATATTTTGTTTGTCGATATTCATTCTGCAGTTCATCATAATTTTGAACTGTATAATCTAAAACAACCTTTATTTCATGATATTCTGGCGGCACATCCGTAACATTGCACCCTCGAACCCTTCCATTTTGACGTTTACCAATGTTCAGTACAGGTACACAGTACAAAGCCGTTTCTAATAATCCACTGCTGGAATTTCCCACAATAATTGTCTTGCAATTTTTCATAAATGACAGATATTGACACGTCCCTAACGAATTAATACAAAATACTTTTTTATTATTCTCAAAAGAATTAATATAATCTAGAATTAATTCATATCCTGGATCATTATTCGGATATGTTACGATAACCTTGGCAGTTTCACTGTCTATAGAAGCTTCCAATCCGCATTTAAAATCTCTGTAGTTTTCTTCTTTTGTCCTGTCGCACATTGGATGATATGTATAGATTACAACTACATCTCTTTTTGCAATTCCGTAGGTTTCCTCTAACTCTTTGACTGATGTAAGAAGACCCAGCCTGTCATAGTCATAACTCAAATTTCCTATGTTAATTACTCTTTGTGACTCCTCTCCCATTTGCAATAATACATTCCTGCTTCTCTCATTAGAGACAAAGTGATAATCTGCCAATTTTGAAATGCAATGTCTGATGTTATTGTCAAAATGATTAACTTCTGCTACATCCCCTCCGCATAAATGCAACAATGGTATCTGACTATAATAAACACCCAGTGCAAAGCCCGCTGCCTCGATCCGGTCTCCCAATACGATTGCCATTTGAATATCAGTATTGACTTCAAAAAATTTTATTGTTTCTGAATAAATTTTGCTTAAACATTTTTGATATACAGCTTTATCCTCTTCTAAAGAGATTTCTGTAATATGGCAATTTATACCACTATTTTTTAACTGTCTCCGGACATCCTTCCTGGTTTCCCATTTTTTTAATACATGGGCCCCCGAAAGGATTAATTCCAACTGATAACAGCGATGCAGACTATATAACAATGGAAATAGAATTCCAAAATCTGCTCGATTTCCACTAAAAACTACTATTCTTTTCATATCAATTCATCCATTTCATAATCCCTGCAGGCTATTGTTCCCAAAATCTCATCCCACTGCATAGGGCTTATTCCATTACCTGGCCGTTTCGTAGTTATATTTGCTTCCGTAAATAATTCACCCTTTTTTATCTGCATTGATGCGACAATACTCTTTCGTGCCACCTCAACATTAGCTTTTTCCGACTCAGATAGCTGCTTTATGCCATTGCCTAACGCAAGTTCTGTTTTTCTGATCCCCGCAACCATCTGTTTCAGTTCATATGGTTCAAGGCTTGCCTTATGATCTGGCCCCTCCATGTTTTTATCTAATGTAAAATGCTTCTCTATTACTTTTGCACCAAGTGCTACTGCCGCAATGGGTATTTCTATTCCCTGTGTATGATCTGAATATCCCACCGCCAGCCCGGTTTCTTCCCTCATTGTTACCATTGCCAATAAATTCACATCAGACATTAGCGTTGGATATTGCGTGTTACACTGCAACAGTGTAATATCATCTGTTCCATTATTTTTAAGCACACTAACTGCCTCTTTTACTTCGTTCAAATTGCTCATTCCTGTTGAAATAAACACCTTTTTCCGTAATTTGGCTATTTCACGCAGATACGGAAGGTCTGTTATCTCCCCTGATGGTACCTTAAATATCTGTACTCCTAATTTTGCTAAGAACTTTATGCTTTCTATATCAAACGGAGATGACAAAAACATGATTTTTTTCTTTTCACAATATTCCATCAACTCGCCATGCATCTGATGCGTTAGTTCCAGTTTTTTAATCATCTCATACTGTGTTTCTTCTCTATTTGTTGTTTTCATTTGATAATCAGCTTTTTTAGCTGCCTTACACACTAACTTATCTGCCTGAAAGGTCTGAAATTTGACTGCATCTGCCCCGGCTTCACTAGCTGCATCTATTAGCTGCTTTGCCAAATATATGTTTCCATTATGGTTTACTCCCGCCTCTGCTATTACAAACACACCACTCATTTTAGCAAACCTCTATATTCTATATTTTTCCACCATTCCATACTGCGTTACATTATCCTGAATATCCTTTGTTACTATTGCGCCTGCTCCTATAATGCAGTTTCTTCCTATAATTTTTCCCTGAATTATTGTGGCATTTGCTCCTATTAGCGTCTGCTCTTTAACTAAGACATTCCCGCATATTACACTTCCTACAGACACATGAGAAAACTGGCCTACAGTACAATCATGTTCCACAATTGTACCAGTATTTATAATGCACATTTTTTCAATTTTGGCATTTGCATTAACCACTGCATTTTTTCCAACAAAGATTCCGTCTTCAAATTCCGCATTTTCAGAAATGACCGCCGTATTGTCAAAAATATTAGGCAGTTTATACCCAAGCGCTCTTAATCTCTGATATAATCTGTTTCTTATAGTTCCCTGACCCATAAAGCCTATCGTTACAAAAGCATTTTTTATCCCTTTATTAAAGTATTTTTGCAATTCATCATCTGTACCCAGTACACAGTAATCTTTAAAACGTTTCCTTAGCATTTCCTCCTTATCTAAAAAACCTATAATGTTATATTTACCATTCCGTTCAATGCTGTCCACAACACTATGCGCGTGTCCGCCAAGTCCAAGTAAAATGATGTCCTCCATTATTCATTAGCACCCCAGTTTAACTTTCATTTTTTCCAATTCGTCAATTTGTCCCATATCAAGCCACGCCTCTTCACTAATTGGATAAATTCCAATCCGTTTATTATTTTTCATATACTTTTCAATAATTTCCGGGAAATCAATAGGCTCATTATATTTCAGATCATTTATTACTTCTGGCTCCACGAAATAACATCCCGTATTGGTAAAAAAAGAAACGTTTGGCTTTTCCTGTATAGATTGAATTATTCCGTCTTCCCCTATATTTACTATTCCATATGGAATTGTGAAATTTTTTAAAGAACATACCATGGTGATTATGTTTCCTGCTTCAACATGTTGCTCATATGCCTTTGTCAGATCATCATCGATTAGAATGTCGCAGTTACTCAAAATAAACGTATGTTTTATTTTCCCTTTTAATAAACTTATTCCGCCTCCAGTCCCAAGCTGCTTTTCCTCTGTTATAAAATCCAATTGATATGTCTTGTCCAGTTCATCAAAATAGGCCTTGATCATATTTCGTTTATAATTAACTGTCATATAAAACTGTTTACATCCATATGTACAGAAGCGGTCAATAATATGCTCAACAATTGGATAATCTCCAATGGGAATCAGAGGTTTTGGCAAAATATTTGTATAAGGTGAAAGTCTTGTCCCCATTCCCCCTGCCATAATCACAACTGGAACTGCTCGTGGGAATAGATTATGTTCCTGCTTACTCTCATTTGAAAAAATGACTCTTTTAATTACCCCTTTATCATCCAAAATAGGAATCGCGTCAATCTCATACTCTTTCATAATACGCACAGCCAAATCCGCCTGTTCTTCAGGCAAAAATCTAGGCTGATAATTCGCCATACATTTCACAGGCATCTGTAGATCACCTTTTTTCAATATCCATCTTCGGATATCTCCATCTGTAAGTGATGCCTTTAATTTGCCCTCTTTATGTACAAACAATATTTTTCTGGCATTTTTATTAAGCTGCCGCATTGCATCTAATATACTCTCGTTTTCTTCTATATATATGTCATTCATATTTGAAAGGCTTCCATCTGTTATAAGTTATATATATCTGTTTTATACTTATCCATATTTTTACTAAAGAAATCTATTGTATTTTTCAATCCTTCTTCCAGAGAATATTGCGGTCTCCAATCCGTCAGTTGCATTATTTTTTTATTGCATCCAAGCAATCTGTTTACTTCACTTTTATTTGGCCTTAATCTCTCTTTATCGCAGCAGATTCTTGCATTTGGATTAATCTGCCTGATCAGCTCTTCCGCAAGTTGTCCTATGGAGATTTCTTTCTGTGTTGCTATATTGATTTCTTCTCCAATCGTTTTATCAGACTCGTAAATCGATATAAAGCCATTAACTGTGTCTAATACATAATTAAAATCCCTTGTGGTCGTTAAAATACCAAGATTTATTGTTGTATTTCCTGCCAGCAACTGCGTAATAATCGTAGGAATTACTGCTCTTGCCGACTGCCTTGGTCCATATGTATTAAAGGGTCTTACAATCGTTACCGGTAATTCAAAGGAACGATAAAAACTTTCAGCAAGTCTATCCGCGCCTATTTTAGTCGCTGAGTATGGAGATTGTCCCTGAAAAGGATGTTTTTCATCAATTGGGACATATTGCGCCGTACCATAAACTTCTGAGGTGGATGTTATAAGCACCCTGCCAATATTATTCTTTCTTGCTGCCTGTAAAATATTTAAGGTACCTTTTATGTTAGTATCTACGTATGTATCAGGTGAATGATAACTGAACGGTATTGCAATCAACGCTGCCAAATGAAAGATGGCATCAACTCCTTTGACCGCATTTTCTACACCATTCGGATCACGAATATCCCCTTGAAAGATTTCTACATTATGCATAACTTCTTTAGGTACTGTATCAAGCCAGCCCCAATTATTGAATGAATTATAATATACAAAAGCTTTTACCTGATATCCTCTTTTGACTAGTTCTTCTGTCAAATGGCTACCTATAAAACCATCTGCACCGGTTACCAATATTTTCATTTCGGCCATACCCATTTCTAAGAATTAACGTTCTTATTAAACTTGTTTAATTCATACTATTGTATTCGTATTTTGTATCATCGCCACTTTTCCCGTCTGCTGATACAACTGCACTACGCTGCTTACATCTCCAAAATATGCATCGGAAAGCACAATTGCCCGATCCATATCAGCCGTATCATCATAAATTCCCCAGCCTTCCTCAATATATCTATCCCTTATCTTCCGATACGCTTCCCACAACTGTGGTCTCATAGATTCAATCGTTGCCTGAATCAGCGGATGCGGTCTCCACAAAAGCACGACATCTTCCTGATTTTCCTTGAAAATCCCCAACACTGACTCCATCTTCCTAAGCATCTTCTCATCATGCTGTAGAAGCGCACTCACACTAGTATTATAAAAAACTATCTTCTTCCAACTCCCATCCGGCCTCTCAATAATTTTCATCCACTCCGCCGGAATCTCCAAATCTTCCTTTCTCGTATTCAGCACCTTATCAATCTTCGGCGAACCAAGCCCCAGAAACTTTTTTTCTAGGAATTTCCGATCCACATGCTCCCCGGACAATCCTATTTCCTTTGCCGCCTTAATATATTCATTGATATATATCTGACGCATCTTTTCCGACTGCACAATCACCCGGTCTGCATAAATTGTCCCCGGCATAAAGCAAAAATGCTTTATGCCATTGATAGCCTCCTGATCGTCCGGTTCAATCTCCTTTAAAATGAAATAAGGAATATACACTAATTTATCTGTAAAGTTTCTCAGATTTTTCGAATAAAAATAGGGGTGCACACTGGTCACATGATTACACTCATCATAAGGATTATGAATATAGATCACATCCGGCCTGCGAGTCTCAAGATCATACGCATCATATCGAGTGATTGGCACATACTCCGGATACAAATCCCCCTCGTAATGCTCTTCCCTAAAACTGCCATCCGGGTTCTTATCAAAGTAAGGAATCGGAATCACATAAGCATCTGCATTCTCATCATCATCCGCCGCCTTCCATACACTCTCCAGAGAATCCCACATGGATGCTTTATATGGAAGAAACACAACTTCCTTCCTGTCTTCCGGCATACCATATTTGATACCGTTATGCAGGCTCGTCAGCTGTTTCTGAATCTTCTTGGATATCTTTCTGCAAAGGTTCTCATCTGTCAGATTCTCACTCATCTGATAAATGTTTTCACAATAATCTTCAAGTGTTCCCACCAGAGGGGCATACTTTTCGTCCAAGGTATCTATGTAGGTTCCCAGTACGATTGCAGACTCCTGGCACTGCACAAGTGCCTCCCCTGCCCCCTGTGGGTTGGAAGCGGCAGTTCTTGTGACGGCATCGTTTGCCCTGATCAGTATGTCTACTGTCTGTAACATGTCTTTTTTCTTATATCTTTCCACCGCGTCCACCTTCCGTTTCCCGCTGTGCCGCTCGATTCAATTTGCTTGTATAATAAGGCATATTGGTTACTCTTTGGCGAGTAATGCGGAAATTCCGCTTCGCTCCCGGTACATCTCCCGCACGGGGAGTTCCCATAGGTCTTGGCATACCCAATACCTGGCTTTTGCCAGCTTCTAATGCCGTGTTTGTTTTTATCAAAAGAAATTTTTCACAGTCCTGCTCCCGGTATTCCGGTTTAGGTGAAATAATATCCACAGACATTATTTATCTATGAAATTTTTCATGATGAACTATTGATTCACCTGTCCTCTTTTGAGGGCATTTTTTGCGGTGTTTTCCCGCTCCGGCAGTCTTGCACCGCATGCATTGCAGACAAAAATATTTTTTGTCTTTTTGCCTATAGTCCCGCATTGGCTGCATTCATTACTGATATCTTTGCCGAATACCTCCACCAACTCAATGGACTGTTCTCTGCATTTTTGTGTCAGTCGGTCTCTTATATATCCTCTCTGCCACATACTGACGGAATTGTTGATCTTTTTGTTAACGCCTGCTTTAGAGGACTGCGGCAATTTGGGAAGATAGATAACGGCCGGTCGTTCGGTCTGTAACAATCGATTGATCTCGGCGTTAATATAGGTGTGCAGAGCAGCCTCTAATCGGCGTTTGCCTGCGGTATACTTTTTCCTGCCAGGATTGTTTGCTCTATTTCTGCTGTATCTGATATTCCCTTCCCTGACATAATCGGACAACGCATATTGGTAGTCACTGTATCTTTCCCCGTAAATATTGCCCTGATCCGTCACAAACATAGTGTGGATTCCCACTGCCAGTCCCACTGCATTCTGGTAATTATCATTCTGCTTTATCCTTGTCTCCACTGGCACATGAATAATAAGATTTCTTTCCTTCGGAAAAATACAGATGTTTAGCTGGCTGGTATACTGGTTATTATCTGTAAGCGGTATAAATATGCGTTTTCTCTTCTCTTTTATAGCCAGATAAATTCCATGCTCCTCATAGCGATAAGCCTGCGCGGATACGGAAAACCTATCCACGGTATCTGTATGCAGTTTTTTCAGATGTCTTCGCACCTGTCTTCGTAGGTATTGATGCAGGCGTTTTTCATCCACATCCCTTTGCAATTCCTCAAGAGGTTTTTTCCATTCGTCCGAAAGGATCATTTCTTTCTCAAGAAGAATGCTCTCAAAGCATCGGCTCTGCTTCATGACAAACCGCAAATAATGTCTGTCTTCCGGTGTCAGGTTCTCATTTTCGCGAATGCCCTTCTCTATCCTGCTTTTGATCTGTGTCCACTGATTCTTAATGTCACCCAAGGCATCAAATACAGCCAGATAAAAGTAAACTGATGGTAGTCCAAGTCTTGCCCGCAGCCCACTGCCCGTCATCTCATTTTGTACTGTATAGCCGGGATATATTTTAGGCAGGCTTTTAATGCCGCCATAGCGCTGATAGACGTAATTCTTGACTTCGCTATAGTCTTTTGCAATCTCCACCAGTTTCTTCATATCCGGTTCTGAAATAGGTTCCCTGTTATATTGATGAACTGTCTTGCATATGGTACTGGGCGGCATATTGCTGTATTTTGTTCTCCCGTCTTATTGGATGGATATTCGCAGAATTAGGTATTCTGCGAATGTTATAATGTTTATGCCTTTATTTGCGGGGTTTTCATTTTGTCTGACCACATAACTGACCATAATCTGCCGAGAGGGCATTCATATATTTCCTTTTGGTATCCATACTTGGATGTACATATCTGTTTAACGTGATCTGCACATCAGAGTGCCCCAGGATTTCACTAAGGCTCTTAATATCCATGCCACTGTCAACACAGTTTGTAGCAAAGGTATGTCGCAATGTATGAAAATTATAGTTTGGTGCATTTATGATTTTCAGATATTTTTTGAAATGATTCTGGTATGTTCGCGGCTCCATGGGTTTATCCATACAAAGAACATATTTTTGTCCCGCTCTTTTAAATTCCATAAGGAGCGGCAGTAAATTATCTGGCATGGGAATTTCTCGATTAGAGAATACACTTTTAGGAGATGATTCTAAAAGGATTGTTTTTGTAAACCCGTCTTTATTTTCGATTCTCTGTACGGTTCTGTTTACATGGAGCAGTTTTTGTTCTGCATCGATGTCTGTCCACTGTAAGGCGCATACTTCCCCCAATCGAAGTCCTGTAGACAGGCATAGAAATATACCTGCCTTGGAGATATTCATGTCCTGATGTAAAAATTGCATGAGCCTGGCCTGCTCTGTCCGGTTCATGATTTCTACGGAACTGGTTTTCTTACGAGTGGATTTATTTGTGATAAGCGTAATCGAATAACCATACCGTTCTTCTGCATAACGAAGTGTCTGACGAATGACTGCCAACACACTATGTCTGGTGGAATCAGAGACATCCAGTGCAGTAACCTTGTCTTGAATATAATCATTTGTTATCTGAGTAAAAATATCATCGAAAAACAAAGATTGGATATGGCATTGATAAATATTTTTATATTTAACATATGTAGAGTATTTTCTGGTTTCTTCTACTTTATTAAGCCATTCTTCCATAACAGTGCAGAACCTGATGCCATCACATAACATTACTGCGTTTGTATCTGACTCACCCCTATGTGATAAAGAGGAATTCTTTATCGTATACATCTTATTGGAAAGTTTTTCTTTTACCTCGCCATAGGACTTTCCATAAACCGACTGATACTTTTTTTCACCAGTTGCAGATATAATCTGATATCTTCCTTCCCATCTTCCGTCTACCCGTTTCCTAATATTATCGCCTCTTCTGGACATGCATAAATCTCCTTTCTGACCACTTTTTTGACCATAAATATAATATTGATGTTATTTAATAGTATAAACTGCGACAAAATTTTACATAGTGTTTAATCATGGAAGACATTTCCTTAAGACAATGGCAATCAGTTAAGACCATGAAATTGACAAAAGGGGTTACGTAAAGTATAATTATTGACGATAGATACGTTACAGACAGTTCACAAGGAACTCATTTTGAATGTTATTATTTTTCGCAGAATACCTAATTCTGCGAATGTTTTTTGTCTAAAAAACCGCCATACAGGGATTCCCCCATATGACGGTAAAATTAATACCCACCCCAATTCACCCTCTCTCCCGGCGAATCTCCATCAAGCAATAACTCCCACCCTCCTCACAGTTTCCAAACCGAATCTTCCCGCCATGTGCCAGGATAATCTTCTTCACAATCTGCAATCCATGAATAGCATTTCCCGATGTATCTTTCTTCCTGCTGCACAATCCGCGCAGGATCTCTTCGGAATAACCAACGCCATTATCTGCATAGCGGATACGGCACTTCCCTTTCTCTTGCCACATGGATATCTGAATCTTAACTATATCTTCCTGTCCGCTGTGTTTAAGGCTGTTATTGATCAGATTACGGAATATCCGCATGAAAAGCTGTCTGTCCGCCTTCACACACACACCCTCTGCGCCCGGTGCAATCTGCGCGTCAATCTCCAGTTGTTCCGGTAAAGAATCATTCAAAAACTCTGCCGCTATATTTCTGATGACTTCAGCCGGACGAACCTTCTCCCGTCTGGGCGTCTGCATGGAATATTCCAGCTGGGACGTAAGGTTCAAATCCGCGATCAGTTCCTTCATCACCACACTCTGGTGCCGGATCATGGCCGCCTGCTGCCTTGTCTCTGCCGACAGTTCTTCATCATGCTCCAATGTGTCCGCATAACCCATCACCACAGATAAAGGAGTGCGGATATCATGAGAAACGCCCGAAATCCACTCAATCCTCGCCTGTTCTCTTTTTCTGGTATAACGCCTGGTAAAAAAGAAAGCCAGCACCACAATCCAGGTAAAGTTGATCAAAAAATAATACCACCATATTCTCTTGATAAACTCCATCCAGGCAATGGGAAACTCCAAATTATATTTCCAGACAGCATCCTTTTGCAGCCCCACCACCATGATCCGGTCTTCCCACACGCGAAGCTGCACGGGATAGCCATTTAGATAATAACGCGTCATCCGGGCAATATCTGACTGCGTGTAAATTTCTTTCAGTTCCTCCGGTTTTCGTATACTCCATATTACCTGTCCAGTTTCGTCCAAGAGCATCGCCCACTGATTCTGCTCGGCAAACTCCTGCTCCATTTCTTCAGAAAGCACATAACCATTTTCAGTAAGTGTAAGGGCCTCCATGACCGTTCCGCCGTAAATATAATTCGTATCCATATTTATATACGCAAAAGTTCCCACGAACAAAAAGACAAGGTTCAATACACCCACCAGCAAAATGATCATGACCAGTACGGCGACTCCATATAGAAATAATCTGATAGTTTTTTTATAATTATATTTCAGACTCATTTGCCTTTTCCTCTCACTGCACTCTACGCCACAACCCCAAATTGTCAATTGAGAATTAAGTGTTCACCTCAAATCAACCGATATCCCAATCCTCTCACCGTCAGAAGGTATTTCGGATGAGAGGGATCCTCTTCTATCTTTTCCCGCAGTCTGCGGATATGGACGATCAGTGTGTTTTCATAGCCATAATTTTCTTCCTGCCAGACCGCATCACACAGGGCATCAATGGTCACGATCCGTCCTCTTTCCTGTGCCAGTTTCTGTAAGATGGCATACTCCTTTGCCGTAAGAGTAACTTCCGTATCCGTTTCTTCTATACTGATGTCTGCTTCTCTGTGCCAATATACTACCCCGCTTCCCATATCCACTCGACACGCACCCAGTACGACTAGCTCTTCCTCCCGCATATCCTTCGCCCGATATACGCGCTTCAACACAGCCTTAACCCGCAAGATCAGCTCCTCTGGCAGGAAGGGCTTTGTGATATAATCATCTGCCCCAAGCCCCAGGCCCCGCAGTCTGTTCTCGTCCTCATCCCGCGCGGAAAGGAATATAACTGGTACTTCCGAATCTTTTTGCAAGTCTTCAAAAAGAGAGAACCCATCTCCATCCGGCAGCATCACATCCAGAAGAACCAGGTGTGGCGCTTCTTTATGAAACCGTTCCCTGGCCTCCCTGCAATCCGCCGCTGTGATCACTTTATGGAAACCCGCCCGCTGTAAAAAGCCGCACACCATTTCCCGCAGCGTCTTCTCATCATCTACTAATAAGATTTTATATTCATTAATATGCATCCGGATGTTCCCGCCTTTCTGTTAAGAAAAAGATAAAGCCATACTGCTCATCACTTACCATTTCACAAATACTCCCTTATCTATTATTATATTACTTACCACATTTCCGGAAAAGATATGCGGCTGCTTCTTAAGGTAAATGTAATCTCAAAAAAAGCACCTTAAACGGTGCTATTTTCTTGTCAGGTATTTATCCAACACATTTAAAATATTACTTCGGCATGTCTTCATTGTCTGGCTTGATAATCCTTTCGCAGACATTTCTGCAATCTTCTTTTTTCTTCTAAATGCCTCCGCTTCCTGCACTTTGGCAGAATCTGGAACCTTCTTCCCCCAAAAGACCTCCTCCACGTCATGACAAAACCAGATCAGATCATAACCATTTTCTTTGCAGAATTGTTGAATATCATTAAATTCTTTGGCATGTTTGGTATTCTTCTCATACGCATCTGTATCAATGCAATAAATAACCTTGGTTTCTCCATGTACATAGTCTTTCGTCTTCCGGCTGATTTCTTTCAAAACACCACCGGAACAGTATTTCGATTTCGTATTCATATACACTATGCTGATTTTGATCTGATTGCTTTTCTGGTACAGATAATCCAGGGTTTCTTTAATATAAATATAGTCAGTATTTGCCCTCTTATTTGTTTCCAGACACAATATCATTTGTATCGCCATACTCTGCTACTCCCCAAAAATTCCCACAAAATCCGTTGCATCTATATTGAATGGTGAATCTTCGATCATCCCATTCTTGTAGCAGTTTTCCGGCGATGCATTCCCTCTGGATGTCCATGAAATCAGATGATTATCGCTGGATAAGAAATCTATGGAGTTTCTGTTGTCTTTTAATACGCTCATGGGATCCAGATTATGTGTGGTAAAACATAACTGCCCTTTGCCATAATACATGAAATATTCAATCAGCTTGCACAGATATATATCATTTAAATTTGCATCCATCTCATCGACAAACACAATCCCGCCCGTACTGGCGGATTCAAAGCAATCAAAGAGCCTGATCAGTTTCTTAATCCCTGTACTCTCAAATTCTTTATTAATTACATAGTCACCATAATTGAGATTCAGGTCACATACATATTCTTCGCCATTTTCCTTGGCATCAATATCTATGGATACCAAACCTGGTTTGAAAATTTTAATAAATTGTGTTAACTGGCCTACTTTCTGCTTATATTTATCATAATACTCCTTAAGTACATATTTTTGATTTACACTGGAATATACATTCCATCTTTCTTCAAATGCAAAAAGTTTTTCCATAAGTTCTTTCTGCTTGATGCCTTCTTCCTTTAAACTCCTTCTGAGAAAATACAATTCATGTTGATCCTCCGCCGGAATATATATCTTCATGAACATGGGTGTAAAAGAAAACATTAACATATAAAGGAAAAAATCCTTATCAAGAAACTTTTCCCCCTCCACTGCAACTTTTTTTATATTGGTAACATATAAATAGATAAATGACTGCATGGATAATAAATTCGTTGTCACCTTTTCTATGACTTCTTTGGCCTGCTCATTACAGGAAATATAAATCAACTCTCCTTCTTTACATTCAAAAAGTATCTGATACTTATTGTTTGGATAATTGCCATTTTTAGCTTTTAATTTTTCAGATTGAATTTCATATAATGCATTATTGTTTTTCCCTAAACAAAACGAGTAATTAAAGACAATCTGCTCCTTATCTGTTACAATAAGAATTTCACACGTAAATCGTAATGTGCCTGTTGATTTATTGATGATTTCATCTAAAAATCCCTGTGTCTGCGATTCCATCAGATAATTGGTACGCATCATCAAATTCTGAAAAATCTTCACCGCTGTTATAAGCGCAGATTTCCCGGAACCATTCTCACCATAAATGGCTTTTACCCTGTATTTCTCCGGATTAAAATTCTTATCAATCGTTTTTTTATAGAAATCCAGACGCACGTCCTCTTTAATGCACTTCACCCCAGAAACCGTGATATTTAAAAGATAAATTTGATTTATCATTTTGATACCTCATTTTAAACAATATTATTTACAATTTTTATAAAAATATTACAAAATGTAATATTTTTATTTTATCTGTATTATATAGACTTTTCATTCAAAAAGCAATGAAAATACAAAATATTTCTTAAGGTAAATGTAATCTCATCTTCATCATCACGTAAGTCAACCCCTGTATCCTGAATTTATCAAAGCCCGCAAAGCTTTGACAACAACACAGGAAAGGATGATACACCATGTCAGCACAAAATCTGGTAGAAACCCATAATCTCACAAAACAGTACGGCAAAGTCCGCTGTGTCAATGCCGTCAACATGCAGGTAACGTCCGGCGCCATCTACGGCTTCTTGGGCCCTAACGGCGCCGGCAAATCTACCACGCTAAAAATGATCCTCGGTCTGGCCAGACCTACTGAGGGGAATATTACGCTTTTTGGAATACCTGTCAATGAAAAAAACCGCATCAAGCTCCTCTCACAGACCGGTTCGCTGATTGAATCCCCCAGCTACTACGGGCATCTGAGCGGAGAGGAAAATCTGCGTATTATCCAGACTCTCAAAGGCTGTTCCACGAAAGATATTGATGAGGTATTAAAAATTGTCCGTTTGGACAGTGCCCGCCATAAACTGGTCAATCACTATTCTCTCGGTATGAAACAGCGCCTCGGTCTGGCCTCCGCCCTGCTGGGCTTTCCCAGACTTTTGATTCTGGACGAACCCACAAATGGTCTGGATCCCGCCGGTATTCAGGAGATGCGGGAACTGATCTGTTCTCTGCCTTCCGCCTATGGTATGACTGTCCTGGTCTCCTCCCATCTGCTCAGTGAGATCGATCAGATGGCTGACCATGTAGGGATTATCCGCAAAGGTGAATTGGTCTATCAAAACACCCTGGAATCCCTTCACGCCCATGCCAGATCCCAGATTGCACTGCGTGTCAGCCATGCGGCGATTGCCGCCGACCTGCTTCGTCAGGACGGGATTGACATATCACAGGAAGAGGATTATCTGCTGTTTCCCATGATGGATGACTCTTATATAGCGAATCTGTGCAGGCGGCTTATCGCTCAGAATATATCTCTCTACCGCATAGAAAAGCGAGAGACAAGTCTGGAAGATATTTTCTTATCTCTGACCGGAAAGGAGAGTAGTTTATGATCACACTGCGAACAGAATTTCAAAAGATTAAGAGAAGAAAAATCGGCCTGACCATGTTTGCCCTGATCAGCGTACAGTTTGCATGGTTTCTCTGGGCTACGAAAAGTCCTGATGAAAAAGAGCTTGCTCAGGGCTGGATCAACCTGCTCTATATGCTGCCTCTGCTCAATGTGATTATGATGCCTACCTTCATGTCGGTACTGGCCTCTCGCCTCAGCGACCTGGAACACAAGGGCAATACTTACAAGCAGCTTAAGACACTGCGCCGGCCGGCCATTCTTTTTGACGCCAAGGTAGTCTGCGGCCTGCTTTTTGTGGCCGCCATCTCCATTGGACAGATAGCCTTTTTACTGGTTCTAGGATTCTGTCGTCACTATCTGGGGAATCCGGATATGCACTATTATGCGCTGGCTCTGGTCTTTAACTTTGCCTGCTGCCTTTCCCTGTATTTGCTACAGCTGAATCTATCCCTGCTTTTCTTTAACCAGATGATCCCTCTGGTGGTGGGACTGTGCGGTTCGCTTCTGGGATTGATACTGATGTACATCAAAATGTATTCTTTCCTGCCCTGGGGCGGCTTTCTATCCCGTGCACTGGTGGGGATGGACTGGAACATCGAGACCCGGGTGGTGACATATTTTTACAGGGAATATTCCGTGATAGAATATTGCGCCATCGGAATGGTCTTTATATGGATCCTTGTCTTTTATGTGACAGGCAGAATCGCATTTACACACAAAGAAGTCTAACTAGGAGGAAACATACATGAAAACATCTTATTCAAGGGCCGTCAAGGCCGAACGATTAAAACTGAAGCGAAGCCCGGTATGGCTGGCGTTCTTCGCCCTGCCGATCATATCCGCTTTCTTTGGAACCGTCAATTACAGAATGAATATCGGCATCCTGAAGTCGGAATGGTACAGTCTGTGGAGTCAGCATTCCCTCTTCTTATGTTATTTCTTTATGCCTGCGCTGATTGGCACTTACTGCTCTTATCTCTGGCGTCTGGAACACACCCATCACAACTGGAACAGTTTCCTGACCGCTCCTGTGCCGCTTGTCAGCCTTTATCTGGGAAAATTGACACAAGCTGTGTTTATGGCAATACTGGGGAATGCATGGATTTTTTTGTTATTCTATGTATGCGGCAAATTCGCCGGTATCCAGAGTCCCTTCCCCTCAAAAGCACTGGAGTGGTTTCTCTGCGGTGTTGTTGGCACGGTCGTGATCTGTTGTGTGCAGCTTTTGTTTTCCCTGATCATCCGCTCTTTCGCCATCCCCATTGGTATTGCCCTCCTGGGAGGAGTCCTGGGGCTTATGATGACGAACCGGGATCACGGGCTGGACTATCCTTATTCTATCTATTGTATGGGGATGCGCGCCAACAATCCCAACCTGGAAGTGGATGTGCCGACTCTTATGATCAATTCCCTTGGTTATATTATCATCTTTGCTGCCCTGGCAATCCTATATTTGCGCAGGCGGGAGATCTCTGCCAATTAGTCACCCAGGAATCACAGTCCGATCAAGGGGAGCAGCAATACCATCCGGAAATATTTGTGAGTTAACGGCAATCCTGCTATAATAAACCTGATTTCACATGAGAAAGTGAAGGGCAACAATGCAAAGATAAATTTACTCCTTTCCTGTCACAAAGACAAGGGGGCGTTGTCTAATTAAATAGGGAGGTACAATTTATGCTCAAACAAACGAATGAGGAATTACAGGTTTTAATTGACAAAGCCACCTCAGGGGATAAAGAATCCCTTGAAACGCTCATTGTGGGTGTGCAGGATATTGTCTTTAATTTATCTTTGCGGATGCTCGGCACATTTGCAGATGCGGAAGATGCCACGCAGGATATTCTGCTAAAAGTGATCACGCATCTTTCATCTTTCAGAGGTGACAGTTCATTTACCACATGGGTATTTCGGATTGCATCCAATCACCTGAAGAATTACAAAAAGCATATGTTTGCCCACTATCCATTGAGTTTTGAATATTATGGAAATGACATAGAAAACGGAGAAATACAAGACGTGCCAGACCTAACGCAAAATGTGGAAAGAGATATTTTAGCCGAGGAGCTGAAGATGTCCTGTACAAATGTGATGTTACAATGTCTTGATATGGAGAGCAGGTGCATTTTCATATTGGGTACCATGTTTCAGATTGACAGCCGGATTGCGGGAGATATTTTGGACATGACCCCGGAAGCGTATCGCAAGCGGCTCTCACGGATTCGTAAAAAAATGGCAGACTTCTTAAGTGCATACTGTGGGGAATATGGCGGTGGCAAATGTAAATGCAAAGACAGAGTGAATTATGCGATACAGAACCACAGGCTGAACCCGTTGCAGTTGGATTACACTTCTGCTGCGGAAATTCCTTTGCAGACTATGATGGATGTCAAAAACGCCATGGAAGAGATTGACGCTTTATCGCAGGACTTTTCATTCTGCAAAACCTACCAGTCTTCCGAACACATAAAGTCTTTTGTACAGGAATTTTTAGCTTCCACACAGTTTTCTATCGTCCGAAAATCGTAAAGGAGATGACAGACTATGAATACACAATTAATTCTTGACTATTTATCATCACTAAGCATGAATAATAACCGTGAATGGTATCATGCAAACAAGAATGATTATAAAGAGGCAAACGCTGCATTTGAAGATCTATTGCAGACATTGATCCTGGAAATCGGGAAATTTGACGATAGCATTCTGCATAACAATCCCAAAGACCTTACGTTTAAAATCGTAAGGGACACCCGTTTTAGCCATGACAAATCGCCATATAATCCTGCGTTCCGTGCCCATATCTCCTCCAAGGGGAAACTGCCGGTTCCTGTCGGCTATTATCTGATGTTAAAGCCGGGCGATCAATCTTTTTTGGGCGGCGGATTGTTTGCAGATATGTTTAAGGATGCTACGATGATGGTACGGGATTATATCGCTCAAAACGGCAGGGAATGGGAAAAGATTATCCACCAGCCGGATTTTGAGAAATGTTTTACGGTAAAGGGAACAGCTCTAAAAAATGTTCCTGCCGGATATGAGAAGGAACATCCTCAGGCGGACTACCTGAAATTTAAGAGCTGGTATCTGGAATACCCGCTGAAAGATGAAGAAGTGAAAAATGCAGAAATGTTTCTCACAAAGGCAGTAGAACTTTTCCAGATCATGAAACCTTTTAATGATTATCTGAACAAAGCCCTTGTTGACTTTCAAATGCCTGTTAGATGAAAGTTTTATTTCTGCCGGTCTAACAGCTCCTTCAGCGCCTCATCGCCCACACTCACCCAGGCATCCTCCTCTTCCTCGTTGAGTCCAAGGTATTCCCGCAGGGTCACGGGCGTTTCGCTGAATCCCCAGTCCTGGCTGTAATCGTCAATCTCCTCAAACGCTATCTCCCCCGCCAGGTATCTGTCCTTAAATTTTCTCTCTGTATTTTCTGCCATTTCTCCTTCACTCCAATCTGGATTCTATTTTAATCCGTCTTCCCGCGCCTTTTTCTCCACCATCTCATAGGTGGGGGTAGGCACGCCGTACTTTTTACCCATCCTCACTACTTCATAGATCAGGCCATCAATTTCAGAAGGCTTGCCTGCATAGATATCCCTTTGCATGGATGTACTCGCCGTAGGATTCAGGGAATCCAGAATTTGCAGGTTGGTGGTCACGATATCTATCAGGAAGGGAACATCCATTGCCACCGCCAATGCATCCACCTCTCTCATCAGCTTCACAAACATATCCCTGGGATCCCCGGTCTTCTGTACTTCCCCGGCAGAAACATGATAATAGAGACCACAGGCCGCCATGGGCGACACATAGGCAAATTTCTGCAAGGCATCCCGTCTGATATGATCCGACAGTACACCCTCAATGCCGCTCTCCTTTAAATCTTTGGCCACTTCAAACAATTCCGGCCTGAGTTCTTCCTTTTCCCTCACGCCATAGACAATGCGGAAGATATCCCCGTTCTGCCAGATCGTACCCGGTTCTTTCATCTCAGCCGCCACATAAATACATCCATCCGTCACCAGCAGTTCCGGCAGTTCCTTCTGTAATCTGCTTCCGGTACCATAGATATTCAGAATCGGAATGACGATTGTCGTCTCCTTCGCCACGCGCCTGATAAAAGGTACCACGTCTGCCAGGGAATAGCCTTTCACACACACGAAGATAATGTCCGGCTGTTCTTCATAATGCGCCATATCCACAGCCTTCACCGGAGAAACGGTATAGTTCCCCTTTTTCGTGGTCTCCATCCTGAGACCTTCTTCCTGCATCTTCTTTAAATGTTCTCCCCTTGCGATGAGGGTTACATCTTTGCCTGCCTCTGTCATATAGGCGCCGATACTGCCGCCTGTGCCACCCGCACCGATTACTAAGTATTTCATAGAAACCTCCTGCTGCCTGCCGTTACATTCACATTTTATCTGATTCTCCCCGGAATGACAAGTATTAACAGCTGGTTCTTGACACTTCTATAAAATAGGTACATAATAGCTACGGTTACTAATGCCTTTTTAATAGGTAGAAACTTTTTCGGAGGAAGATGTAAATGTTTATACTTTTTTTCCTTATCTGGATTGTTTTTAATGGCCAATTTACCCTCGAAATCGCCCTCTTCGGCGTTGCTGTTGCCGGGGCAATGTACTGGTTTATCTGTAAATTCCTGAATTATAAGTTTCGGTATGATCTTTTTTTCTTTCAAAAGGCTCCCCTTCTGATCCACTATCTGATAACGCTCATCCTTGAGATCTTAAAGGCGAACGGCGCTGTCTTTAAGATGATCTATAGTGCCAAATATGAACTGGAGCCGACTGTCGTTCATTTTAAAACGAATCTGCGCACTACTTTTGCACGGGTAATCCTGGCCAATTCCATCACCCTGACGCCGGGCACGATTACGATTTCCCTGGAGGATGACATATACACGGTACACTGTCTCGATAAAGAACTTGCCAGAGGGATTGATTCTTCTATTTTTGTACAACTTCTGGAAAGAATAGAAAGGAAGGACTGACATGGTATATCACACGATCTATATTACAATGTTGATCTTATTATCCTTCATGCTTTTGGCCTGTCTGATTCGTGCCGTAAGGGGCCCGCGGATTGCTGACCGGTTAATGGCTGTCAATATGATGGGCACCATGGTCATGGTCATGATTGCCGTCCTTGCACTGATGTTACAGCAGGGGTATCTTGTAGATATCTGTCTGATCTATGCAATGATCAGCTTCTTATCTGTTGTTGTTCTTTCCAAGGTATATATCGGCATCTATGAGGAAAGGCAGCGTGAAAAGAAAGCCTCACAGGAAAAAGAACATAAGGGAGGTCTGTCCGATGGAAACGCTTGAGTGGATCAAAATCATTGTTGGCAGCGCTTTTTTGCTCTGCGGGATCGTCATTTTTTTTACCGAATTATTTGGTGTTTTTCACTTTCAATATGTGCTCAACAGAATGCACGCCGCCGCCATGGGCGATACGCTGGGGATCACTTCCTGCCTGATCGGATTGATGATCTTTTCCGGCTTCAACTATACTACCTTAAAGATCCTGTTGATCATCATTTTTTTATGGTGTGCCTCCCCGGTCTCTTCTCATGTGCTTGCGAGGCTGGAAACTGCCACCAATGAAAATCTGGCCGAGCACTGTGAAATTTACAAAGACCTCAGTATCCTGGAACAGGAACTTGACAGCCGTAAAACGGCAGAGGATGAAAAGGAGGATGTGTTATGACGGTTTTTCAAATTATATTGATGGGGCTTTTGATCATCTGTGCAGTCTCTGTCAGTTTTTCCAAGAATCTGTTGAACTCCGTCCTGATCTATATGTCCTTCAGTCTGGTCATGTCCTTATTATGGATTTGTCTGGAATCTCCGGATCTTGCCATTACGGAAGCAGCAGTCGGTGCGGGTATCACCAGCGTCCTGTTTTTTGTGACGCTCAAGAAAATACATGCCATAAACATAGCCGAAAAATCAGAAGAACAGAAGGCTTCTCAGTGTCCTGCACCTGAGAAAGGAGGCCAGGATGAGTAAGAGAAAACCCGCAGAGGAATATCATAAAACATTTGCTTTTCATTTTTTCAGCTGGCTCCAGGGAGAAAAAGATCCTTATCTGGGCAACGTGGAGATGAAACCGCAAGAAGAATATGTGATTGATCCTGAAATGCAGCTTCGTCACGAAAAGGAGCACGATGCCATTCTGGATAAAGTCTATGACATGGCACACAACCGGGAACTGAGGCTTTTTCACCGCCTGTACCAGGCTACGAGTATTCTCTTCTGCCTGTTCCTGATGGCGCTGCTTTTAGTGACCATCTCTCATCTGCCTGCCACCGGTGCAGCCGTAAAACCTGTGAACAATGAAGTAGCCGCACGTTATATCGAGAGCGGGCTGGAAGAGACCGGCGCTGTCAATATCGTAGCCGGCATGATTCTGGATTACAGGGCTTTTGATACTCTGGGGGAGTCCCATGTCCTTTTTGTGGCTACAATCACGGTTCTGATCATGCTCCGTCTGGATAAGAACAAGAAGGGTGAGCCCAATCCACTGACCAGGGACATGAACCCCAATGACCGTATCTACGAACCGAAAAATGACGCTATTTTACAGTTGGTGGCATCTTTTCTGGTTCCGATCATCATCATTTTTGGCATTTATATCATATTAAACGGACATCTTGGCCCCGGCGGCGGGTTTTCTGGCGGCGCGGTCATCGGCGCAGGGCTGATATTGTATCTGAACGCCTTTGGTTTCAGCAAGACAGAGCGGTTCTTTACGGAAAAGACTTATAAATGGATCTGTTTCTTTTCCCTTTCCTTCTATTGCCTGGCCAAAAGCTACTCCTTTTATACAGGCGCCAATCATCTGCACAGTATTATCCCCAAGGGAACGCCCGGCGCGATTCTCTCGAGCGGACTGATCCTGCCCCTCAACATTGCTGTGGGGTTGGTGGTCGCCTGCACGATGTATGCATTTTATGCCATGTTCCGCAAAGGAGGATTTTAAGATGGGCCCAAATCTTTGGATAAATTATGGGGAGGCTGTGGCCGCGATCTTATTCTGCATCGGTTTCACCAACCTCCTCCTACAGACCAACCTGATCAAAAAAATCATCGGTTTAAATATTATGGACAGCGCGATCTATCTCTTTCTGGCTGAAAAAGGATATATTGCCGGCAGGACTGCACCTATCGTCACAGATGGCATAACCAGCGTGGAAGCCTATATCAATCCGATTCCCAGCGGCCTGGTGCTGACCGGTATCGTGGTATCGGTATCTGTGTCTGCGCTCATGCTTTCTTTGACCATACGTCTCTATATCAGATACCATTCACTGGATTTGGACGAGATTGCCGCGCAGCTCAAAAAGGAGGGAAGATAAATGGATTTTGTCTGTAACTTTCCGTTTTTTTCCATCCTGATAAGTCTCTTTTCAGGCACCATATGTTCCGTGCTTCCTGAAAAGGCCGCCAAGGCGGTGAACCGGATAGTCATCGCCGCAGTAGGTGTCATGTCCGGAATCCTTCTGCTGTATCTGCTTGGTACGGGCGAAAGTTTCGTCTATTGGATGGGACACTTCCCTGCCCCCTGGGGCAATGAGATCCGGGCCGGTATCCTGGAAGCAGGCATGGCGCTTTTTTTCTGTATCATCATGTACTTGTCCATGGCCGGCGGCGCACACAAACTCTTTGACGAGGTGGAAGAGAGCAAACATAATCTGTACTACATCCTGATCAACCTGCTCTTAAGTTCCCTGCTGGCGCTGGTCTATACCAATGATATGTTTACGGCTTATGTCTTCGTAGAGATCAATACAATCTCTGCCTGCGGTCTGATCATGATCCGTCAGGTGGGACGTACCATTGAAGCCGCCGTGCGCTATATGATCATGAGCCTGCTGGGCTCCGGGCTTTTCCTGTTTGGTCTGTGTATCATGTACGATCTGACCGGACATCTTCTGATGAGCAATATCAAAGAATCCGTGGCTCTTCTGATCCAAAGCGGAGAGTACCAGATTCCCCTGATCGTCTCCGTTGCCCTGATGTGTATCGGTCTGTGTATTAAGAGCGCCCTGTTTCCTTTTCATGCCTGGCTGCCGGATGCTTATGGATATTCCACAGTATCCTCAGCAGCAATCCTGTCAAGCCTGGTATCTAAGGGATATATTTTCCTGCTGATCAAAATCATTTACCGCGTCATCGGCTTTGAGATATTTAACAACACTCGAATCATTGACGTGCTGTTTGTCTTCGGCCTGCTGGGGATGATCTTTGGTTCCCTGAGCGCCATTAAGGAAAATGATATCCGCCGGATGATCGCCTATTCTTCCGTGGCACAGATCGGCTATATCTATATGGGTTTTGGTATGGGTACACAGGCCGGCATGGTGGCCAGCGTTTTCCATATACTGTCCCATGCCGCCACCAAATCTCTGTTATTTATCGCCGCTATCGGTCTGACGGAGGTGTCCGGCGGCAGCCGCAAGTTTATCGACCTGACTGGCGCAGGATACCGTAATAAATGGGCTGGCGTAGCCTTCACTGCCGGATCCCTGTCGATGGTCGGTGTGCCGTTGTTCTCTGGCTTTATCAGTAAACTGCTGTTTGCCCAGGCCGCTGTTCAAGTGGAGGGCAAGATGCTGGCAGCGCTGATCGTGTTAGGCATCAGCACTGTCCTGAACGCTATCTATTTTATGAAGACTGTGATCCGTATCTATGCCACAACGGGTGATACTTCGTACCCCTGTATCACTTTTAAAGATATGAAAGTCCATGCAATAGTACTGCTATTCTTTATTGTATTGAACATCATTCTGGGCGTCAGCTCCCAGCCGATCGTGAATATGATCGAGCAGGGACTCGCCATGTTTGCATAAGGAGGTGATGGCATGTATCTGATTCTTTTACCCATACTTTTTCCAATCCTCGCCGGGCTCTGTCTTCTGGTCTACCGAAAAGAACCGGAAAGAAAGCTGCTCACAGCATTCACGGGAATCTGTCTTGTCATCACCGGTGCACTGGTGGTATCCGCGTTAACACTTGCCAGGCAGAGCCTTACCCTTTTTTATCTGACCAGGACACTGCCGATCTGTTTCCGGATTGATGAAATCAGTGTGCTCTTTTCTCTGCTGACAGTGATCGTCTTTATTTGCGCAGGCCTTTTTGCTTTCGTCTATATGAAGCATGAGCAGAAGGAAAAACGTTACTATGGTTTTTATTTGATGGTGTTTGGTGTGTTAAATGCGCTCTGCTTTGCGGGAAACCTGATCACTTTTTATCTGTTCTTTGAATTGCTGACGCTTTCCTCCCTCCCCCTGGTGCTGCACACAGGCACGAAGGAAGCGATCATGGCCGGGTTAAAATATTTATTTTACTCCCTGTGCGGTGCCTATGCCTCCCTGTTTGGCATTTATTTTCTCTATCATAACTGCGACACCCTGACTTTCACGGCAGGCGGCGTTTTACAGGTCTCTCCTGCCTCACCGGAAGGTCGTTTCCTGTTGCTGATCGCCTTTGTGATGATTCTGGGCTTCGGTGTGAAAGCCGGTATGTTTCCCATGCACGCCTGGCTCCCCACCGCCCATCCTGCGGCGCCTGCACCGGCATCTGCCGCTCTTTCCGCCGTCATTGTCAAGGCCGGCGTACTGGCCCTGATTCGCGTAATTTACTATATATTTGGTGCGGATTTTCTGCGGGGAAGCTGGGTACAGACCGCATGGCTTACGCTGGCGCTTGTCACAGTCTTTATGGGTTCCATGCTGGCCTATCGGGAGCCAGTCCTGAAGAAAAGACTCGCCTACTCCACGGTAAGCCAGCTTTCCTACATCCTTTTCGGGCTGGCAGTGATGCATCCGGACGCCTTCACCGGCGGCCTCCTGCATGTACTGGCGCACGGCTTCATCAAGGGCTCTCTCTTTCTGATTGCCGGCGCGATCATCTACACCACCGGCAAGACAAAAGTACATGAACTACGCGGCATCGGTAAGGAAATGCCTCTCACCATGTGGTGTTATACCATTGTATCCCTGGGACTGATCGGCATCCCTCCCACGGGCGGTTTTGTCAGCAAATGGTATCTGGCTATCGGCGGACTGGCAGGCGATATCGGTATTTTCCGCTATATCGGCCCGATTGTCCTGCTCATCAGCGCACTGCTCACCGCAGGCTATCTGCTGCCGCTTACGATCCAGGGATTTTTCCCGGGCGCAGACTATGATTACAATACATTACAGAAACGGGAACCTGCGCGGCTTATGACAATACCGATTCTATTTATGACAATACTGTCGGTTATAGTCGGTCTGTTTCCCAATATCATCACCGATTACCTGACGGAATTTGTCAGCACCCTATTATAAGAAAGGAGAAGCCGTTATGATCATCTGCATTATTTTACTGCCCATTATTGCCGGGATTCTGGTTCCATTGCTTCCCTTTCGCAAAAGAAGCCACAAAGAGATTTTTCTGGAAGGCGCCGTAATCTTAAACAGCATTCTGGTATGGTATCTGCTATTACACCATTCTGAGAGCACCTTCCTGCTGGCCCACTTCACCGGCGACTTAAATATCAGTTTCCGGGTAGACGGCATGAGTATGGTCTTTGCCGGCCTGGTCTCCGGACTTTGGCCTTTTGCCACCCTCTATGCTTTTGAATATATGACAAAAGAAAAGCATGAGAATACCTTTTTTCTCTTTTATACCATGACCTATGGCGTGACGCTCGGCATTGCTTTTGCCGCTAATCTGCTGACCATGTATTTCTTCTACGAACTGCTGACTTTGGTCACCGTTCCCCTTGTCATGCACACTCTGACCCGGGAGGCCGTCCTTGCCAGTAGAAAATACCTGTACTATTCTCTGGGCGGCGCCGCCTTTGCCTTCATCGGTCTGATCATGGTCATCGTATACGGAAGTACCACAGATTTTATCCTGGGCGGTGTGTTGGATCTGGCAAAGATAGGAGACCGGACTAACATCCTGCTGTTGATCTATGTCATGGCTTTTATGGGCTTCGGCGTCAAGGCTGCTGTCTGCCCCTTTAACTCCTGGCTTCCCCAGGCGGGTGTGGCTCCTACCCCTGTCACGGCGCTTCTGCATGCGGTAGCTGTGGTCAAATCAGGCGCTTTTGCCATTATCCGGCTGACCTATTACAGTTTTGGTACAGAATTTCTGCGGGGCACCTGGGCTCAGACCACCGTTATGGTCGTAGTAATGTTTACCATTGTGTACGGTTGCAGCCGCGCGCTGAAAGAAACCCATATCAAACGCAGGCTGGCATATTCCACCATAAGCAATCTGTCCTATATTCTTTTTGGGGCAGTTCTCATGACCCCGCTTGGGCTTGCGGGCGCCATTACCCATCTGGTATTTCACGCCGTAATGAAGATTTCTTCCTTCTTCTGCGCCGGTGCCATCATGCACCAGACAGACAAACGTTATGTCCATGAATTAAATGGACTGGGTTATAAAATGCCCTGCGTATTTGGAATCTTTACGGTTTCCGCCCTGGCCCTCATGGGTGTGCCGGGGCTGGCAGGCTTTATCAGCAAGTGGAACCTGGCCCAGGCGGCAGTGGACAGTAACAATCCCCTGGCCTACGGAGGTGTTGCCTGTCTGCTGATATCAGCATTATTGACAGCAATCTACATGCTCTCCATTGTGGTGCGCGCTTTCTTTCCCGGGAGGGATTTTGATGACAGTGCCATACGGGATGTGCACGATCCCAACTGGAAAATGCTGCTGCCGCTCTTTGTATTTACTGTGTTTATCATTTTGTTTGGCATCCATTCCCAGCCAATCGTAGATTTCTTTTATGATGTGGCTGCCGGATCTTATTAAACAGGTTTTGTGTCTGTGTGCTGCCTGACGCAAATTTGCTCTCACAAGCAGCAAGCCAGGTACTGCTTAAAGAATTTTGGCCGACCTGAGCATATTGAATTCAATCAAAGCAGCGCGGAAACGAGGAAAATATGAGTATATTACTTTACAGTGCAATTTTTCTGCCCATGGCGGCGGCAATCCCATGCTATGCCGTAGGGCACTCACATAAAACTGCAAGAGACTACCTGGCTGATGCAATAACCGGCATCACCTTTATCCTATGCCTCTGTCTGGCCATTCAGACAGTTGTCAACCCTGATGCCCCCGGGATTCTTATCGAAATTCCTTATGTCTGCGGCATGGGACTGCATTTTACCCTGGACGGTTTCCGGGGCCTCTATGGTGCGGTCGCCGCTTTTATGTGGTTTATGAGCACCCTCTTTTCCAGGGAGTATTTTAAACATTACCGCAACCGTAATCGGTATTATCTGTTCCTGCTCCTGACGCTGGGGGCTACGGAAGGGGTATTTTTCTCGGCGGATTTCTTCACTACTTTTATCTTCTTCGAGATAATGTCCTTTACCTCCTATGTCTGGGTGGCTCATGATGAGAAAAAGGACTCCCTGCAAGCCGCCGGCACCTATCTGGCCGTGGCAGTAATCGGCGGATTAGTGATGTTGATGGGCATCTTCCTTCTGTATGATGTGACAGGCACCTTATTCTTCCGTGACCTGACAGGCATTTCCGCTCTCTTTCGGAACAATCCTGCCAGCCTTACGCAGCTTTGGATTGCCGGCCTGTGTCTGCTGTTCGGTTTCGGTGCCAAAGCCGGCGCCTTTCCCCTGCATATCTGGCTGCCCAAGGCTCATCCTGTGGCTCCCGCTCCGGCATCCGCCCTTTTGTCCGGTATCCTGACCAAAGCAGGTATGTACGGTATCCTCATTCTAACAGCCTACCTTTTCCTGGGCTCTTCCCTCTGGGGCGGCCTGATCTTAGTCATTGGTATATGCACTATGGTGGTCGGCGCCCTGCTGGCAGTACTGTCCGTGGATTTAAAAAGAACACTGGCCTGCTCCTCGGTCTCCCAGATTGGCTTCATCCTGACAGGCGTTGGTATGTCCGGCCTTCTTGGCACAGAGAATGCCATAGCCATGCGCGGCAGTCTGCTGCATATGGTGAATCATTCCCTGATCAAACTGGTTCTCTTCATGGCTGCGGGCGTGGTCTTTATGAATGTACACAAGCTGGACTTAAATGAAATCCGCGGTTTTGGGCGCAAGAAGCCGCTGCTCCATTACATTTTCCTGATGGGCGCCCTGGGTATCGGCGGAATCCCTCTCTGGAATGGTTATATCAGCAAGACTTTGATCCATGAAAGTATCGTAGCCCATATCACCCTAATCCGCTCCGGTGCAGTCACAGGTCTTTTTCCCGCCTCTTTTATGAAAGGCGTGGAATGGATCTTCCTCGCAAGCGGCGGACTGACCATTGCCTATATGACCAAACTCTATGTCTGTCTCTTCCTGGAAAAAAACTGCGATCCGGCTGTGCAGGAAAAGTACGACAATATGTGCGGACACTATATGAACAAAACAAGCGCCTCTGTCCTGGCTGTGAGCGCAACACTGCTGCCGCTCATGGGATGTTTCCCTGGCCTTATTATGAATGGTATTGCCGATATGGGACAGGGATTTTTGCAAATAACCTCTTTGCCGGAAGCATTTTCATACTTCTCCCTGACAAACCTAAAGGGCGCCGCTGTATCTTTGATCATTGGGGGACTGCTTTACTTTGTGGTGGTAAGACACTGGTTGATGAGACGGACTGATTCGGAAAGCGCTGCCCGGATATATGATAATCGCCTTCCTCATTGGATGGATCTGGAGGAACTGCTTTACCGTCCCGTTCTGCTAAGAATCCTGCCGTTTACCTTCGGCATAATCTGCCGGCTTCTAGACAGCCTTGTGGATACCATTGTGGTAACGCTTCGCAAAACGATTTTTCGGGACAGTAAACTGCCCCATGAATTACCCCAGGGCACTCCCCTTACTCATATGTGTGCCTGGATTGCCACGTGCATCCAATGGATTGGCAACCAGACCATCCATCGGAAGCACCCCAAAACCCAGGATTATGATCATAAATTTGCCCTGTTCTATGAGGAACTCAGTGAGAACAGCATGATGATCGCCAGAAGCATGTCTTTTGGGCTGCTGCTCTTCTGCATTGGATTGATTCTGACGGTTGCGTATCTCTTTATTAAGGATGTGTTTGGAATGTGATAAAAGGGGCTGTTGCAAAAGTAGATGAATAATCTACCGGAGCAACAGCCCCTTAATAACAGTCTCCCACAAGAGAACGTTATTTCGTTTATTATTTTCTACACCTCTTCCGTATCAGAAATCGGTTTTTTCTTCTTTTTCCTTCTCCGCCTTATCACGATTATTATAAGCAAAACAACAACTGCCACCCCGCCAATAACGATATAGGCCAGATAATCCATAATCCCGCTCTGCACACTGCAAACCACGATCTCAGCCTCATTCCCATCGATGGTAAACAGGTGATATATGCCCATCGTTTCCGACTCGGCCTTTGTCCATCCACTGCCATTCCTTACATAAATCACGATTCCCTCAGTCTGGCCCTCAGGCGCTTGGTATCGGATTTGATGTTTCTCGCCGCCATCCTCAGGAAAGGCAACCTGCCAGCGTTCCAATATCTCTTCCGATTCCATGTCTTCTATGACGATTCCCACAGTATCACACTTTGTATCTTCCAATCGATCTCCTGCCTTGAAGGCGCCATCCACCAGAAGCGCTGACTGTCCATTATCCCGCATCTGGCTTCCCGCCAGGGTTGTCAGATAACGCACATATTCTACCGACACATCCTCGTCTGACAGAATTTTGTCAATCTCCTTGATATCCCAGTCAGCATAGAATCCTTCTTTCACTGGTATATTGGGATACTGCTCCGCCCGCAGGCTGCTGCCATATGGGCAGTCCAGACTGTAAACCTCTTCCTCATCTGCATAAAATGTAATACGCATCATGTGAAATCTTGCCGGCAGACCTTCAATCTCCAGCAGATCTTTGTATGCCAGAGGCTCCGCTTTACCGCTGTAACTGATCCTGTCGATACCGGCAATCTCTTCTGACACGAAGTAATTATTCAAAACATCTTCTTCGTCATTCACCTGGCCTGCGATCGCCCCGGAAAAAGCAGCCGCCTCTTTGACCCTCACCATGGCAATGCTGTTCTCGATACCGTTTCCATAGCCGGCAATCCCTGCTACATACTCTCCGCCGGATACCATACATTTGGCATAACCATTGGTGATATGGGACAATGACTGCCCCGCGATACCACCCACATAGTCACCGGACTCACTTTCTATCCTGCCATAATTTTCACAGCGCAAGATCGTACCCATTTCCTGAAGCCCGGCAATACCGCCTGCATAACTTTTTTGTGCAGTAACAGCGCCGTCATTGACATTCTGCCTGAGAACACATTTCGTCAGGAAGGTGGAATTGGCTCTGGCGTCCTCTATCCCTGTCACATCGCCTTCCAGATCGAAATCATATTCTATGGCCATCGTGCCTGCAATACCCGACACATTGATATCCGCCCTGACAATGCCGCCATTTACACAGTCTGCAATCGTAGCATCGATGCTTTCCTCCGCGTTTTCCTGAGAATTGTCCTCATAGATACCGGAATAATCCATATCCAGAACGCCGTCCAGCGCATCCGTATATAACAGCATAATCTCACTGAACTGGTCATTGATATCTGTCAGATCTTCTCCCAGCAGATCGCTGGAAGAGGACATCTCATCATTCAGGTATCCCATATTCTCTGAAATACTCTTCAAATTAGAATTCAGACTGCCCGTTGCCGAGCGGTAATCGCCTCCCAGCTGTGGAAATGCAATGTCTTCCTTTTCACGCAGTGTTTCAAAAATATTCTTAACCTGACTGCCTGCCGTTTCCAGATTCTCCGTGGCATCTTTGGCGGAACCGATGGCATCACTAAGACTCTCCCTGGCATCCTCTGTCATCTCATCGGTATGTCTTGTGGCGATATCGGAAATAGTCTCCAGATACTGTTCCATATCCTTGGCATAATCACCGCCATTTTGGTCTGCATACTGCTCATCGGCATAGTCAGAAGCTCCCTGCTCAGCATCAGCCCTCTCCTCCTTCATCAGCTGTGCCGCATCTTCCAGCAGTTTCTGATCCAGATCGCCCTGCTCGCCTTCTCCAGGAAAAGAGGCCGTATCATCATTGTCCATATCATCAGGAGCTCCCAGCCAGTGTACCCACTCTGTAACCCCTATATAGTCTTTAGGGCTTCCTTTAGGGCCAGACCACTCCTTATCCAGACCATCTTCTTCCACGATCGGCCGTAAATCCCGTTCGTTTAAGTCATCGTTATTCCAATATTCACTCTCTACTCGTTTTGTATCAATACAATAATTCTTATACGCCTTCATATAATCGGCATAATCCTCAGCGTGCTTCTCCGATGCCTCCTTCATCGCATCTTTCGCCGCATTGTATTCTTCCTGTTCCTCCGGCGTCATATACTGGTAGATATCCATGGAATCCACCATATCTTCCAGTTCCTTGGCTGCATCCCTCACATTGCCGGCCGCATCCTTGCTCTGATCTATCACACCATCGTTTTTGGAAGTCTCCTCTATCACATAATCAAAGCGATTGATCGCCTCATTGACAGAATCCACCATCCCATCTGTCCACTCCACCGTCTGATCGGCCAGAAAATAAGTATCATCCAACGCCTTATCAGCAAAGTCCTGAATCACCGTCAGCCGGTTGGAGAGCGTGTCGGATTCATTCCCCGCATCATCCAGCATCTTACCGATCTGATCATGCAGCACATCAATATGATCCGATAACTGCCTCACAATATCCTCTGACAGATCCACCGCAATATAAGGCTCCGCCTGCCCCACAATACCGCCCACATCCTTACGTCCATAGACAGTACCCGTATTTTCGCAGGCATATACATAACCCGACTGCCGGCCTGCAATGCCTCCCACATTATAGCCCACATGCTCATAGCCGATCGTACCGGTATTTTTACATCCCTGTATAATACCCGTGGAAAGTCCTGCAATGCCTCCCGTATCCACATTACTCTGAACAGCCGATGCCTTCTCTGCCTTGTCACTATCCTCCGGATTTAAAAGTCCTGCCTTGTAGTCCTCCAGATTGATATCTTCCAGGGACTTCCCCTTATCTTCGTTAGAAATGTTAACATCTGCCTGATTAAGACAGCCCACAATATTGCCTACATTATGTCCTGCAATACCGCCGCTGTAATGCGCCCCCGTGATCGTACCGCTCACTTTACACTCCATGAGGATGCCGCTGAGTTCATTAATACCCACGATGCCGCCCACATAGTCGTTGCCCTCTACAATACCCTCGTAGGCGCAATTTAACAGTATACCCCTGTTATCCCCTACAATACCGCCTACTACCATCTGTTTGCCGGCGGGCCTGACCGTCCCCTCCACTTTCAGATTGGCGATAACCGCCGTAGGCTGCGTATAGCAGAACAATCCCACATATGACACCGAATCCCGGATCGCCAGCCCGCTTATGGTATGTCCCTGTCCGTCAAAATATCCGCCAAAGGTCGGTATGGACACGAACTCACCGCCAGAGATGACGATATCCTCCTCCAAATACACCTTTTTATTCTGGGACCAGGTATCCAGCCAGCAATTTCTGGAAAATGTCCGCAAACCTTCCAAATCTTTAATATGTACCTCTTCCCATTCTATCTCTTCATCATTATAAGAATCAATCGTCTCATTGGCATCCTCCACGCTGGTGACTTCCTCCTCCACGGTAGTCTCATCTTCCTCCGCCCAGACATTTATCACCGGCATGATACCCAATAACACCGCCAGCATCAAAGATACCCTTCTCTTGTGATGCTGTAAAAATTTATGGTTCAAAAAATTCCTAAACAAACCCGAGTCCGCAAAGCAGATCTCGAAATTAAAATTTCTACGTCTATCCGAGTCCGCAAAGCGGATCTCGCGATCGAACTTGTTCGATCTATTCATGGTCCGCCACCTCCCTGCTCGCCAATTCCGCAGACACCGTGTCTGCCATCTGACGATATTCTTCTTCTGAAAGTTCCGTCACATCACCGGCCTCCACATAGGCGCTTACATTACCTCTGACAATGGCTTTCATTGTACCGGTCACAACACCGTCAATCCTGCCGCGCACCAGGCCATCCACTTTCATCAGCCCGGTCGCATTCTTCGTGCGGATCGGCATATTCATTACAAAGGCTGTCTTCTCTATAATCTTATCGCCCACCAGAAGAATCTGCGGCAGAACGAACATGGTTATTAAAATAGAAATCGAAGTTCCTCGTCCCAGGGACTTTCCAATGCCAAAAATCGCTGCATTGGAAGTCAGCTTTCCAATCAGGAACCCCGCCACCACCATCATGGTTCCGGAAGTAATAATTGTCGGGAAAGCCTGATTCATGGCATCTATAATAGACTGCCTCCTGCCGTTGGTCTCACGCAGTTCCATGTAACGGCCTGCAATGACAATAGCATAGTCAATATTGGCGCCCATCTGGATTGAGCTGACAATCAGATAGGACATAAAGAAAATATTGTCGTGCTGTAATGCCGGCACCGAAAAGTTAAGCCAGATACAGCCCTGGATTACCGCGATCAAAAGTACCGGCATCCCGGCAGATTTAAAAGTAAACAACAGTACCACAAGCACAGTCAGGATAGACAGTATATTGGTCACCAGATTATCCCGTCCAAAGGTTTTTTGCAGATCATACTGGCTCACCGACTCTCCGCAGACCAAAACCTTGCCGCTATAATATTTCCCTGCAATCTCATGCATTTTATCGAGGAAGGCAAAAGTCTCCGCGCTCTCCTCCGGAAGCGTCAGATAGACCAGCATACGGCTGTAATTCTCTCCCTGTAGCTGGTTCTTGGCAAAATTCATCTGCCGGTAAACGTCATCCAGAGTATCTTGCAGTTCATCATCCAACGTAACGTAACCCTCTTCCACCTCTTCATAGACGAACATAAACATGTCGATCAGAGACACTTTATATTCCGGAAGCCCGTTGACCACCTTCGCATAATCTTCATCATTCACAGCATACGCCGCATAGACCAGTTCCGCCACTTCATAATCCAGATCGATCAACTCTGAGAACTGTCTGGGCGTCAACTTATCCGTCAGACAATAACCGTCCATTGCCTCTATATTGGTGAGCCCCATGGTATAATCCACTTCCGGACAGGCCTCCAGATCTTCCAAGAGTTTCGCCTCTTTCTCATAATCTCCTGCCGGTACAATGAGTGCTACCATATTGCTGGCGCCAAAATTCTCTGTCTGCATCTCCTCCGTTTTCTGGATGCTGTTCTGAATCGGCGGCGTAATCGTTGTATCGCCAAACACATACGGACAATCCTTAGACACCATATAGGCTCCCACGATCACTACCACAAACAGCGGCGCCACAACATGCCTTGTCGCATAGTCCAGCTTACCCACAAACGGTATATCCGGGATAAAGTTTTTATGCTTTGTACTGTCCATCCACTTGGAAAACAACATGATCACACCCGGCATCAGCAGGAACACCGATCCCAGTGCCAGAAAAATAGATTTGATCAGACACATGGACAGATCCGGCCCCATCTTATACTGCATAAAGCCCATGGCTATCAGACCGCCTATTGTCGTCATGGAACTGCCGCAGATTTCCGGGATTGCTTTGCTCAAAGCAATAATGATGGCTTCCCTGGATTCCAGATTCGCATGCTCCTCCTTATACCTGTTGAGAAGAATGATCGCATAATCCACCGACAGTGCAAGCTGTAACACCACGGTAACCGAATTGGATACAAAGGAAATCGTCCCAAAAATAAAGTTGGTTCCCATCTGCAAAATCGCCGCCGCCACAAACGTGATCAGAAGCACCGGCACCTCCGCATAAGCCTGTGACGTAAGCAAAAGTACCGTCACCACTACAATGGCCACCAGGACAACTATGATATTCATCTCCTCCGCGATCAGTTCTGCCTCAATGTCCCCCAATGTTGTGGACAGATAATAATCATATCCATCCAGTTCTTCCTTGACACGATCCAGCGCCTCCAGACACCGGTCATCTTTCTCGTCATAGTCAAAAGTGACATTATAATAGGAGGAACCATTATAATAATGTTCCTCCGAATCATCATAATCCACCGAAAAAATTCCCGGCATAAATTCCAGATTACGCCCAATTGTCTGTGCCTGTTCATACGACACATTGGCAACCATTATATTACAGGTACCGTATGTAATAAATTCCTGTTCCATCAGATCCAGACCCTGCTTCGTCTCTGTAGAATCCGGCAGATAATGGGACATAGAATTCTCCACATTGACCCAGTTCCTGGAAATGGCTGAAAAAATGATCAAGATCCCAAACAACAGGAAAAACAGATTGCGCTTATCCACAATAAACCCGCAGATCTTGAGCATTGCCTGATTGCCGCCCTTTTTTGCCTTTTGTTCATTCATTGCTAAACACCTCTTTCATTTAGCAAGAAATATAGCACTGTGTTAAAACCCTGTCAATCACTGGAACGGCAAAACTATACATTCCGATGAAATTGTATAGTTTCAGGTAGAAGGAAGCATACACATAATATCCACCTACAGTGAAATCCACCCCAATACATTAGCAATAGAACTGAGCAGTATAATGGCAATACAGATTGGCGCCAGGTATTTCAAGAAAAAGTAATACAGCTTTTTCCTGTGAAATGCGGAAGAAATCTCCACTTCCTCCTCAATCTTTTTAAATCCTACCACACGCAAGATGAGGAAACATGTGGCCAGCGCCCCAATCGGCATCATGATCGAATTGGTCAGGAAATCGAAGAAATCCAAAAACTGCATACCCAGAATCCTGATCCCATCCCAGACTCCATAGCCAAGTGCCGAGGCAGAGCCTAAGACAAAGGTCACGATCACCATAATCAGACAACTTTTAAAGCGGCTCAGATGCAGTTCATCCTGCAAGGTAGCCACACTCGCTTCCATGATCGAAATAGCGCTTGTTAATGCCGCAAACAAAAACATCAGGAAAAAGGCGATCGCGATAATCGTCCCGCCACCCATATTGGCAAATATTTTCGGCAGCGTAATAAAGGTAAGCGAAGGGCCCGCCTTCAAAGTAGCCATATCCCCGCCGGAAAAAGCAAAAACTGCCGGAATGATCATCAAGCCGCCCAACATTGCAATCCCCGTATCAAAAATCTCCACCTGCGAAGTACTCTTTTCAATATCCACATCCTTGCTGATATAGGAGCCATAGGTATAAAGCACACCCATCGCAATCGACAGGGAATAGAACATCTGCCCCATGGCCGCCACCACCGTCATCCAGGAAAAATCCTTAAAGTTTGGAATCAGGAAATATTTGACACCATCCAGTGCACCGGGACGAGTCATCACATAAATTGCCACAAAGACAGCCAGGACAACCAGCACCGGCATCATTACCTTGGTCACTCGCTCCACGCCCTGTTCCACACCTGCCAGGATTACGGCAAAGACAAAAAACGAAAATAATAAAAACCATAACTCAACACTGCCGGAAGATGCGATGAACTCAGGAAAATATCCATCCCCAGCCAGCATGTCTGCATGTCCAAACAAATACTCAATCAAAAATTTCAGAACCCAGCCGCCAATGACACAATAATACGGAACAATGATCATGGGTACAACCGCATTGATCCAGCCTCCAAAATGAAACGGCAGACCCTTTCCAAAACAATGAAATGCACCCACAGGGCCCTTTTTCGTCATGCGCCCTAAAGCTGTCTCCGATACGATCAGCACATATCCAAATGTGACCGTCAAAAGCAGATAAACCAACAGAAACATACCCCCGCCGTATTTCGCCGCCAGATAGGGGAATCGCCAGATATTACCCAGCCCCACCGCAGAACCGGCAACTGCCAGAACATAACCGATCCGTCCGGAAAATTTTCCTCTCATTCCAGCCTTTTTTTCTGATTTTTTATCAGATGATGCTTCCCTCATAAGTACAACCTCCAAATTTTGATAATATTACGTTCTATTATAACCTTACCATTTTATGCTTGTCTACCCCGTCTTTTAGCCATATAGCAGAATATGCCTCGCAATCTGACAGGCATTTAAGAAAACGCCCGCTCCCATACAAACCCATATAAACCGCTTCGCCAAGACAGCCCATGTTTCTTTCTCCGTCTCTATCATCACCACAATAAGCAGTATCATCGCCATATACAAATAAATCATCGTCCGTAAAATGGAGGCAATGACTGTCGGCGTAAGACCCACCGCCATCTCCGGAAGACAGGCAAGCAGCAATATCACTGCTCCCGGCAGTTTTTGATTGTCCCTCCCCTTATGAAACAGTGTATAGAGCACAATAACAAACCAACTTATCACAGTCAGCAGCAAAAGTCCCTGCTCAAGCTTATCCGTCCATCTCTCCGGAAGCGGCGCCGGCACTTGATAGGTAAAAGTACGCCATCCCAGCAGATAATTCACCATAAACCAACCCGTCCACACCATATCTGTGAGCACAGGTATTGCAGCTATCACCCGCTTTCCTGCTGATTCCCCTTTCCATGACAAGAATATTACCACGTTCAAAATAAAAAATACCGGACTCGGAAGAGAGACAAAATGCATGTAAGAAGAGAGAATCCCCATACGCAGCTTGTCCAAAAAGTTCAGTTCAAAATACTCCGGCATCCAATCTTTCGCATCATTGACAGGACGCAGACGATTCCCCGGGCAGCCTAAAATATAAATCATAAAAATCACTGTCAACCCCAGACAGATCCAGACTATCGCCGGACATCTTTCTTTATTTTTGATGCAATAGAGCAGCAGTCCTGTTTCTATCAACAATAAAATCGCCGCCATCGATTCAAAACTCGCACAATAGAGAATGGATAACGCCGCACACAAAACCTCCCCTTTTGATACGTTTTCTTTCAATAATCCTGCCTTTAACATCCTGTTTATCGCATAAAGCCCCAGAGAAATTACCCACAGATAATTGGTGGTAGTGGCAATCCACCCGGTCTGAGCCATAATCGAAAATGGAAACGCACAGAGCAAAACCGCTGTCAGCAGATACATTCCCTTCTCCCGCAAGCCAAACAAATGCTCCAATAACCAAACCAGATCGCAGTATAGCAGGGCTATCATAAATAAATCCATAAGCTTCCACACAAAGGCCGGCCAGGTTGTCAAAAAGGGCAGCGCCAGTTCGATTGTAATTCTGGACGACCAGGTGAGATATCTGTCCAGTGTATATTGAAACAGGTCATTTTGATACTGCCCCAGAATCCGCGCAAAAGTGGCATCATCCCAATAAGTCGGAGAAAGAAATATATGAAATGGGATATAAAAAAGAAGCACTCCCAGTAACGCTTTGTATTTTGTTGTTATATTCTTCCAATTTGCATTCCGCATGTATGATATTTCCTTTCGCTTTTAATAGGTTTTAAGCCACCAAATTTATCTTTCTTCCGCATAAATTTCTTCTTTTGTCTCCAGACATAAGCACCCCAGGCGGCCGGTTTTATCACCGGATCCACAATCACAGATATAAACATTTCCTATCCTGTTCTTCCAGATGGTTCCACCGCCCTGGTTCTGATGCCCACATACAGAGATATAGCCAGCAATCCCACTGTTCAGGAATTCCTGTTCATCACCCTCACCCCACATATAATAATCATCCCCCTGCGCCTTGTTCGGGTGCGATGTCATTGCATGCGCCAATAAATACTTGACACTCTCTATTTCTATACTTTCCTGCACAGGCCATGCTAAGATCATCTCTGCCAGATGCATCATATCCACAGGCGTCAAGCGTTCTGTTAATAACGCAAAAGTATTATACTCATACGCTGCCAGCTTTTTTCGCTTTCTTCCCGGTGTTTTATAATATTTCAAAATATACCTGGCCAGCCAGTCATCATGATTTCCTCTTATCATCCTGCATCGATTTCCTAATTTTAAAACATTAAAATATACTCCCACGGGATCCGGATTGTAATCCGTCCTGTCAAAAAGATCTCCCAAAATATACAGACAGTCATCTTCCGACAAAGCCAAACGTCCCAGCAGCTTTTCAAACTTCACGTTATCATTATGAATATCGCTCGTCACATAGTGCATCCCGATTCCTCTATTATCATTTTTTGCAATATTTTTTACAATCAGACCCAATACCCTCAAGAACTTGTAGCAAACATTTCCCAGAACATTCAGCCAATGATAGCAAGTGACTTCTTATCTTCCTTCCACATACATCACTTCTTCTGTCTCAATGCAGAACGCCGCCAGCCTTCCGCCATTCACACAGCCGCAGTCAATCGCAATATGCCCATTCTTTCTGTAAACCTCTGGTTTCTCCCACCCTTCTATATAAATTGTCGGCGTATGCCCTGTCACCAGATAGGTGTTCTCATCAGGATAATATCTTTTACCATAATCCGTCCGTTTTTCCAGGAAATCATACATATCATAATCCTCCAGGGCTTTATCCGGAGCAAAATTGGCCAGTCCTGCATGTACCAGTATGTATTTCTTCCCATTGTATTCAATGACTTCATATAAATACGCTTCTAACAGATAACCAAGTATCGCTTTCTTTTTATCCGTGGGAAGCTCTTCAAATTGTCGGACCGTAACCTGACCGCCATCCTGTAACCAAAGATGATACGCCAGAAAATAATCATCGCTTTGCGCAGATATCTCTACGGCAGGTTTTTTCATAAATGTATACATAAGATAATCATGATTTCCCATAATATGTATCACATTGGGGCGCTTCATAATGTCCGTCAGTACCCGGATCGGTTCCGGACCCCTGTCTACGATATCCCCCAGCACATATAATGTATCGTCCCCGGAGAATTGAATCCTATCCAATAATCTTATATATTCATTATAGCATCCATGAATATCAGAAACAATGTATCTCATACGCTTGTCTCCTCCTCGTCCTGAAGCAGGCTTTTCACAAGTGCTTTTCTTTGTTGTTCGGCTTTCTTTCTGCTTTGTATCCACTCTGCCTCTTTATAGGCGCGTTGCTGATAATCATATACATCTAAGATATCTACATCCTTATCAGAATAATGTGTATCAATAAAATATGTTTTTCCGGCCGCTGGAGCCCCCATCCCAAAAGTCACGTTCTGCATAATGTTCCTCCCATCACCCACGAAATCATTTCTCTGAGCTTCCTGTCAATTCTTTATATCCCCTCTGGGCGTTTCTGACAGTACAATCACCATTCTCTTGGTCAGGTATGAATCCGGACACCTCCTGTTTTGAGGAATGGAAATATCCCCGAAATTATCTTCCAGACCGATTCCATACACATACAACTTATTATATTCCTCCGGAATGTCCGTTCTCATCTCATATTCTTCCGATGACCAGTCTTCTTTCCTCACGATTGAAAAATTCCGGCCCATCTGAAGATACTCCCGCAGATCACCAAAACACATTTGCCGATTATTGCGCCTCCTGATATCCCGCGGCTCCTCCTGCACCACAATCTCCAGTCCACATCCAATGAAATAGCCATCCCTCAAGGATATGCGTTCCGGCATCTCATTACAGGGTTTTGTATAAACATCCAGCGGAAACTCCACATCTATCATACCCACCCCATAAATATAAAAATCATCATACTTTCCCTCCGGTATATCCGAGACAAGCGTATAGTTATCATAATGTCCGTCCGTAAAGCAAACGGAAATACGGACTACACGCGATATGTATTGTTTTAATTCTTTAAATGTAATCGCCATGCTAAAACTCCTTTCCCATCCATATAACCCATTCCTTTATACATTATCCGCAGATTACACTGCTCCTTTCCAGAACATACTCTGCAATACCATTTCCATATACCGCATCATCCTCCGGATCCACTAAAATCTGAAAAGCAACTACCGTTCCTGTGTTCTTGAGAAATCCACATTTTTCTAAAACCCTGGCTGCCGGATCATTCTCCAAAATGGTGGTATCCAATCCCAACATATCCAATGAAATGCTCCCGCTCTTCCTTTTCAAATATTGCATAAAAACAGCTTTCGTTTACCTCAAAATAATTGTGAAACATCTGGATATTCTTTTCTGTTGGCGCAACACCGGAATAGATTCTGAAATCTCCGTCTTTGCACAGCATCTCCATAAAAGAATCATTGTCCCTTTGATTATTACCGGAAAGCAGTATTAAATGCTCTGTCGTAAATTGTCTTTCCATATGTACTCCTTATCTCAAAACCTGTTTTCATCAATCCCGCATCACATCCGCTATCTGTGCCAACGCCTTCTTTTCCCCTCCCGCCACGCGGTCACTGAACTTTTGTATTCTTTTGTCTTTACAAAACATCACATCCATTCCGCCCGCGGCAGTCAGTTCTTCTTCCGTAAAATATTTTCTTCGCTCTCGCAGAATACAGATATAATTATCCAGCATACGTTCCATGCCCTCTATGCCCTCCGGTGCCAGGGAACACTTGACATCCCCCGAACCGCTTAAATCCCTGATATTTTCCGGTGTGATATCCCCGTCAAAAAATACCTGAAAATGCTCTCGCCTGATCCATTCCAGATGCTCCTGTGGACTGTCCCAATAAGAGGCAAACTCTCCTCCCGGAAAAGATTCCCGCAAAAAAGCCGGCACATAATCCCAATAAGGTTCCCTTCCCCGCAGGGAATTCAGCTGTCTGTCCGGGAGTATCAATACATTCTCCCTTCCCATGCCAAGCGCAAATAATGTGCTTAGTTTTGCCGTAATCGGCATGGATGCAGGCAGAAGCTTTTGCAGGTTGTTTCCCTTTATCAGTTCCCTTAAGAAATCATATTTGCTGTATATGTTTCCCACCTGCCGGATTACCTCCATATCATTTATCCTGACAATGGTATGCCTGAGCGGCAGCCAGAGACTGAACATCGTGTCCGCTTCCAGACAGCCTCCTGTCAGGACACAATCCCTGTCATGCCATCTGCGGTATTCTTCATGTGCTTCCACATTATCGTAATATTCTCCGGCAGGCTTATGGTCGTCATACCAGATCCACTCTTCTATTTTGTTTATGATGGGCTTATAAATATTATCTTTGCTCATAAAATCCTCCCTTTTTATGTACGCTTACTTTCTTATATAATAAAAAACAAGAAGGCGGTTTTTTCCACCCTCTCGCTCTTATTTTACATATTTATGTATTTTATTCTTAATACTTGTTCCTTATCTTATCCAGGTTCCCATTTTGTAAATCCCCCTTCAGGGAATAGTACTTCTTTTCTTCCTCATCGTAGACCAGTACCGGTATGATACCGCTTCTTTCTACACCACCATCAATATAATAGTGGCTCCATCTGTCATGCCATACATCATGAAATTCCCTCTCATTTACAATAGAGGAAGTGGCAGTATGTCCGGCTATGATGTCCATATAAAACGCACCTATTGTTGGCGGATATTTACTGACAAAATAATAATCAGGCGTGCCCACATTCCACCAGTCACCTGCTTCCTCGTCAACCCCTGCATGCACAAAAATCTGTGTGTCTGTCGTATAATAATAGGGGAGCCGTCTCATCCATGCCAGCAATTCCTTATGATTATCCTTTATACACTGGCGAATGAATTCATACACTTTCCCTGCACGCTGCTTTACTGCCAATTCCTTCAGTTCCGTTACTTGCTCCATGTTTAAAAAGGTCCTGCTGGTATTCAGGTTCTCATCTTCTCCAGTCCAGTTCCGGCTTTTCTTTTCCAGGAATTCCAGGAACCATTCTTCATGGTTGCCCCGTAAGACAATGACTTTATCAGGGCCGCACTTCTGCTGTAAGTCATGGACTTTTTGCAATACTTTGTAACTTTCAGGCCCTCTGTCTATGTAATCACCCAGCAGAATCAGCTTGTCCTTGCCCGCTTTTACAGTTTCTAAATCATTTAAGTCATGAATTCTGTTTATAAACGCATCAAAATATCCGTGAATGTCGCTCATTGCAAACAGCATATATGTCCTCTTTTCATGAAAAAG